>JALOOI010000062.1 GCA_025454495.1 Anaerolineae bacterium | reverse complement strand
GTGGCGTTAAAACGGACATAATCCAGGTAGGTGCCGGCTTCGCCGCCCGGCGCACCCAGCGAGTCGCTGTAGAGCGTCACCACGGCGATGTCGCGCCCGGCTTCCGTGGCCACCACCTGCGCCAGAATGCCAGGGTCGGACACTTCCGCGAAGATGGCCTGCACGCCTTCTTCGTTAATTTCCTCCACCAGTTCCGCCAGCGCCTGCGGATCCGGTTCGGCCAGGGTGGTGCCGCCGGGGATAACCACGCCGACCACTTCAAAGCCATAGTGATGGGCAAAATAGGCCAAAAATTCATGGTTGGTGACGATCACGCGCCGGTCTTCCGGGATGTCGGCCAGCAGCGCGGTCACTTCGGCATCCAGCGCGGTAAGCTGTTCTTTGTAGGCGGCCGCGTTGGCGCGGTAATCATCGGCATGGTCGGGGTCAGCCGTGGCGAAAATTTCGGCGATGTTATCCACCCAGATCAGCACATTGTTGGGGTCCGTCCAGAAGTGCGGGTCACACGGGCCATGCTCATGGTCATGATCGTGGCCTTCTTCCTCGCTGTGTTCTTCGCCGCTGTGTTCCTCGTCGTCATGGTGGGCCAGCAGTTCGCCGCATTCCGCATCCACGCCATACACGCCGACAGGTTCGCCGGCGGCGTGCTCGTGCTCGTCCTCAGCGCCATGCTCGTCTTTGGCTTCGGCGGTGGCCATGGGGTCGGGCGTGGTGGCCGGCTCGTCGCTGTGGGCTTCTTCCTCATGCCCGTGGTCATGTTCGCCGCCGGCCAGCACTTCAATCCCGGTGGAGACGACGCTCAGTTCCACCTCGGCCACATTTTCCACCAGGTCGCCCAGGAAGGCTTCCAGCCCGGCACCGTTCACCAGCACCAGATCGGCTTCAGCCACCCGCGCCACATCCGCCGGCGACGGTTCAAACGCATGAACATCGGCTTCCGCCGGGATCAGCGCCGTCACCTGCACATTGTCACCACCCACATTTTGGGCAACATCTGCGATAATGGTGGTGGTGGCCACCACTTTCAGCGGTTCGCCGTGCGCCAGCGATGCCGGCACCAGGCACAAACTCAGCAGCACAACCGCCGCCAGCCATTTTTTCATCTTACCATCCTTATAATGATACAGTGTCTCATTTTCGCTGGTTAAGGTAAATCAGCCATAGAGAATTGTCAAGGACAGACAGATGAGTCCTCACTTAGAACGACTGAAGGCGGCCGGCTATAAACTGACGAAAGCCCGCAGCACCATTCTGCACGTCATCGAAGCGGCGGGCGGCCATGTGACCTCGGCCGAAGTGCTGGAAAAAGTGGCCGCGTTGAACCCATCCATCGGCCGCGCCAGCGTTTTTCGCACGCTGGATTTGCTCACCCGGCTGGTCATCATCCGGCCCACCTACCCCGGCGGCAGCACCACCCCCGGCTATGTGCTCATGCCCGGCGGGCACCATCATCACATCATCTGCATGGTGTGCAACCGCATCATTGAGTTTGACGACTGCGGGCTGGAAGGCATGGCCGCCGCCCTGGAGGAGCGCCTGCACGTGCGCCTGGAGGGGCATCTGCTGGAATTTTACGGTCGCTGTGATCGCTGCCGGGAACTGCCGCTGCCGGGCAGCGAAGCCTGAGCCTGAGGCCGCCGCGCCATGTCTTAACAAAGCCGCGCTATAATCAACGCCGTTATCATCCTATCCACCAGAAAGGCAGGGTATGACCGCGCACAATGGGACGACCATTCGCATTCCATCGCTGGATAAAATCTTCAAACCCAACAATGTGGCCATCATCGGCGCGACGGAGAAAGAAGGCAGCGTCGGCCGTACCATCATCAAAAATCTCATCACCAATCCCTTCGGCGGCACCATCTTCCCGGTGAACCCCAAACGCCCGAATGTGCTCGGGATTCAGGCCTATAAAACCGTGGGCGATATTCCCTACGCGATTGACCTGGCCATCATCGTCACCCCCGCGCCCACCGTGCCCGGCGTGATCGACGAATGCATCGCCAAAGGGGTGGAAGGGGCCATCATCATCTCGGCCGGCTTCAAAGAGACCGGCCACGCCGGGGCGGAACTGGAAGCGCAGATTATGGCCAAAGCGGCCGGCAAAATGCGCATCATCGGCCCCAACTGCCTGGGGGTGATGCTGCCGTTTTATGGCATGAACGCCACTTTCGCCGGGGCCATGGCCCGGCCCGGCAATGTCGCGTTCATCAGCCAGTCCGGGGCCATTTGCACCGCCGTGCTGGACTGGAGCTTTGAAGAAAACGTCGGCTTCAGCGCCTTCATCTCCATCGGCTCCATGCTGGATGTGGGCTGGGGCGACCTCATCTATTACCTGGGGGATGACCCGCAAACGCAGAGCATCGTCATCTACATGGAATCGGTGGGGGATGCGCGGTCGTTCCTGTCCGCCGCGCGGGAAGTGGCGCTCAAAAAGCCCATCATCATCATCAAAGCCGGGCGCACCGCCGCCGCCGCGGCCGCGGCCGCCTCGCACACCGGCTCGCTCACCGGCAGCGATGAAGTGCTGGATGCCGCCTTCCGGCGCGTGGGCATTTTGCGCGTGGATCGCATTTCTGATGTGTTTTACATGTCCGAAGTGCTGGCCAAACAGCCCCGGCCGCAGGGCAACCGCCTGACCATCGTCACCAATGCCGGCGGGCCCGGCGTGCTGGCCACCGACGCGCTCATCACCGGCGGCGGCGTGCTGACGGAAATTTCGGACGGCACCATGCAGGAGCTGAACGCCTTCCTGCCCGCCGCCTGGAGCCACAATAACCCCATCGACATCCTGGGCGATGCCGAGCCGGAACGCTATGCACGGGCGCTGGAGATCGCCGCGCGTGACCCCCACAGCGACGGCCTGATGGTGATCCTTACGCCGCAGGACATGACCGACCCCACCCGCACCGCCGAAGCGCTGAAGCCCTATGCCAGCCTGGGCAGCAAGCCGGTGCTGGCAAGCTGGATGGGCGGGGCCAATGTGGAAGCCGGCGTGAAAATCCTCAACCGCGCCGGCATCCCCACCTTCGATTATCCCGATACGGCCATGCGCCTGTTTAACCTGATGTGGCGCTACAACTACAACCTGACGGCCCTGTACGAAACGCCCGAACTGCCCGACGATGCCAGCCAGCCGCCGGATCGGGAGGCGGTGAAGCGCATCATCGCCGCCGCCCGCGCCGAAGGCCGTACCATCCTCAATGAACTGGAATCCAAAGCCATCCTGGGGGCCTACCAAATTCCCATCACGCCGATGGAAATTGGCACCACGCCCGAAGCGGCCATCACCCTGGCGGAGCAGATGGGCTACCCGGTGGTGCTCAAGCTGAACAGCGCCACCATCACCCATAAATCGGACGTGGGCGGGGTGCAGCTTAACCTGAAAAGCGCTGATGAAGTGCGGGCGGCTTACGACACCATCCTGGCCAACGTCACCCGGCTGAAAGGCGCACAGCATTTTCAGGGCGTGTCCGTGCAGCCCATGGTGACGATCAAGGATGGCTATGAACTCATCATCGGCAGCAGTGTCGATCCGCAGTTCGGGCCCGTCCTGCTGTTCGGCACCGGGGGTACGCTGGTGGAGGTCTTCAAAGACCGGGCGCTGGCGCTGCCGCCGCTGAATACCATCCTGGCGCGGCGCATGATGGAAGGCACCCGCATTTATGAGGCCCTGCATGGCGTGCGCGGCCGCGCCGCGGTGGACCTGGCGGAGGTGGAGCGTATTCTGGTGCGCTTCAGCCAGTTGATCGTGGAGCAGCCGTGGATTGCCGAGTGCGACATTAACCCGCTGGTGGCCGCGCCGGGCCGGGTGATCGCCCTGGATGGGCGCGTGGTGCTGCACCCGCCCGCCACCCCGGAAGCCGACCTGCCGCAGCCGGCCATCCGCCCCTACCCGGTGCAGTACGTGGAAAACTGGGTGTCCGACGAAACCGGCGTGGCCTTCACCTTCCGCCCGGTGCGCCCGGAAGATGAGCCGCTGATGGTGCGGTTCCATGAAACGCTGTCCGAGCGCACGGTGCAGTTACGCTACTTTACGCCGCTCAATTTGCGCCAGCGCACCTCGCATGAACGCCTGTCGCGCATTGTCTTCATCGATTATGACCGCGAAATGGTGCTGGTGGCGGAACGGCGCAACCCCAAAACCGGCGACGGCGAAATTGCCGCCGTGGGGCGGCTGACGAAATCGCACAGTATGCATGAAGCGGAATTTGGCATCATCGTCAGCGATAAATTTCAGGGGCAGGGCCTGGGGCGCGAACTGCTCAACCGGCTCATCACCATCGGCCGGCAGGAGCAGGTGCAGCGCATCACCGGCTACATTCTGTCCGAAAATCAGGGGATGATTAACCTGGCCAACAGCCTGGGCTTCAGCCTGAAGCCCACGGCCGATAAGATGCTGGAAGCGGCGCTGGTGCTGGCCTGAACCGCCAGCGGGCCCCGTCCTGGCAGCAGGGCGGGGCTGGCCGGTGGTTTAGCTGTTCACGCGGGTGATGTACGAGCCTTCATCCAGGTTCACGCGCACGGTGTCATCCACGTTGATGAACATGGGCGCGGAAATTTCCAGCCCGGTCTCCAGCTTAATTTTCTTGGTCGGGTTGTTCGCCCGGTCGCCGGCGACCGCCAGTTCGGTCTCCACGACTTTGTATTCCATCGTGGAGGGCAGTTCATAATCGATGATTTCGCCCTCAAAGCTGTTCAGCTTCAGCGCCATATTTTCTTTCAGGTACATAAAATCATCGCCGAACACATCTTTACGGAGCTGCGGCTGTTCGTAGTTGTCCAGGTCCATAAAGTGCAGGAATTCGCCGTCGTCGTACAGAAACTGCACGTTGCGGGCTTCCACTTTAATATCTTCCACGCTGTTACCGCTGCTGAAAGACATTTCCGTCAGCGAACTGGTACGCAGGTTACGCACCTTCACGCGGATGGTGGCGTTGCCGCGGCCGGTCTTGATGTGCTTATAATCCAGCACGCGATACAATTCGCCATCCCGGGTGAAGGTAGCGCCTTTACGAAGCTGGTTAACATCGATCATAGGGTCTGTTTATCCTGGGGTTGTCTCATATACTGGATGGCAGCAGTATATCAGCCCGCTGGCACTCACGGAAGACCGGAGCAGGGGGTGGGGCGAGCCGTGCCGGGCTTACGGATTCCCTGCGGGCGGCTTTTGCGCCTGCACCCGGCCGGTCACGAGGCATCAGGCCCCGGCAAACGATTGAACACAGAGCCACGGAGTAAAGATTGAAAGGGCCGGCCGCCCCTCGGCCGGGGCGCAGCCCGTCCGGGAGAGGGGGCGCGAAAAGGTCATAAGGGTTCGTGCGCGGCCCCTCAGTTGTCCTGTGTTTGCCCTGGAGACCCGCGGCGACTGCCTTTTCCCCCGCCGGGAGTCCTGCTATACTCATAGGTCTTATCCCAAATTATCCCAAACGGGGCGGGCAGGCGGCATGAATGCGTGGCGTGTGCATCTCACCAACCGGGCGATTATGCAGTGCAGCCTCATCGAGAGCGGGCCGCCGGCGCTGCTGGCGGTGTGGGCGCACCGCCGGCAGGTGCATTATTATGATGTGGCCACCGGCGCATTCTGTGGCGAAAACACCTGCGACGAAGCCCCGGCGGCCGAATTCCACAGCGATACCTGGCAGCGCTATGTTGATTCGCTGGTGGCGCTGGATGGCCGTACCCATTTACCGCTGCTGACCACGCCCCGCGTGGAAATTCGCGCGTCGGCCGATGGCCGCCTGCGGCTGTACCACCGCGTGCCGGAGTCCCGGTTATTCCTGGAGCTGGATGGCCGCGTGCAGCGGCTGCCGCTGGCGCTTGCGCCGGCGGAACGGCTGGCGGCGGTGGCCTTTGATGCTGCCCTGGGCACCGTGGCCGCGCTGGATGATACCGGCCGGCTGCATCTGTTCCAGCAGGATATTGCCATTGGCACGGCCAGCATCGGGCTGCGCCCCCGGCGCGATGCGCCCCTGCTGCTGGCCCTCACCCGCGGCGGCGAACAGGTCTTCGCCAGCGATGGCCAGCGCCTCATCAGTACCGATTCCGGCGGGCGTGTGCAGCACACTCTGGAAACGCATTACAGCATCGCCCGGCTGGCCTGTGCCCCGGATGGCGCTTTGCTGGCCACCGCCGATATTGATTCCGGCGTGATCCGCGTCTATGCCGGGCCGACCCTGCTGCCCACGCACCAGAAAATCGCCTGGGATTTGCTGGCCAATGCCACGCGCTTACAGCTCTTTGCCGAACTGCCGCCGCCGGAAACGGCCCCCGGCCAGTTGCTGGTGGCGGGCGGGGGCCGGCTCATCTTCACCCTGGGCGGGGTGCTGTGCGCCACCCATTTAAACGCCATGGATGACCTGCCGCAGCCGCGCCCGCTGCTGCTGGAATGAGCGCCGCCCTTTACAGGGCGATCACATGATCCCCGGCCACCTGGCCCCGGCTGCTGCCGGCGGGCCGGTTCTGCAAAATCGCTTCGATCTGCGCTTCCACTTCCGGCGTAATCACCACGTCCAGCGCCTTTAAATTTTCGGTGATGTGCGCCGGTTTGGTCGCGCCGATGATGGCACTGTCCACATTGGGATGCTGGATGGCCCAGGCCAGCGCCAGCGCCGCCGGGGTGGTGCCAATCGACCGGGCCAGCCCGCTGAGGGCCCGCACCGTTTGCACGCGGTGTTCCGCAAATTGTTCGATCATCCAGGGTTCAGTGGCCCGGCTGAAGCGCGTATCGGCCGGGATGCCGTCGTTGTATTTGCCCGTCAGCAGCCCGCCGGCCAGCGGGCTCCACACCACCGTACTCATGGCGCGGTTCGTCAGCAGGTCTTCCAGCTCTTCTTCCAGCTTGTACCGATCCAGCATGTTGTAAATGGGCTGTTCGATCACCGGGGCATAGCACTGAAAACGCTCCGCCGCCGCAAACGCTTCTTCGATCTGCCAGGCTTCCCACATGCTGGTGCCCCAGTACAAAATTTTCCCCTGGCGGATGAGGTCATCCAGGGCGCGGACGGTTTCATCCGTGCGCGTGTTCAGGTCATAGCGGTGGCAGAAGAAAATATCGACGTAATCTGTCCCCAGGCGCTTCAGCGATTTATGCACCGATTCAAACAGATGCTTGCGCGACAGGCCGCGGTCATTCACATCATCGCTCATGGGGAAATAGGCCTTGGTGCTGATGACCAGCTTCGTCCGATCCAGCCCTTTGATGGCCTTGCCCAGGGTTTCTTCGGCTTTGCCGCCGGAATAAATATCGGCCACGTCGATATAATTGATGCCGGCCTCAATGGCAGTGCGGATGCACTCCTTCGCGGTCTCAAAGGCCACCGTTTCGCTGCCATAGGTCAGCCATGCGCCCAGCGAAATAACGCTGATTTGTGTGCCGGTGCTCCCCATGCGACGATATTCCATACGCGCTGCTCCCTTCCGTAAACCATGGTGCTGAGTAGTGTGGCGGCCGCCACCGCGGCCCGTAAGCTAACGTGCATTATACCGCTTTGCCCGGCCGCCTGCCTGTGGTTGCATGAGCCGCCACTTACGACTATCATTAATGCCATAGTGTACCGGGCCGCTGGCCGGGCGCACGGTGGCCGGCAGGTCTGTTCGTGGGCTAAATAGGCGTAGGCCGGGCTGCCGGTGGCAGCCGGGATACCGGGATCGCCGGGAAAGAGTGTCGCGCATGTCGTTTTACAATAAGCTGATGCTGGCTCCGTCGCTGCTGGCGGCGGATTTTACCCGCCTGGGTGAGCAGGTGCAGGAAGCCGCCGCGGCCGGGGCGGATATGTTCCATGTGGATATTATGGACGGGCGCTTTGTGCCCAATATTTCGATGGGCCCGCTGGTGGTGCAGGCGGTGCGCCGGGTGACGACGCTGCCGCTGGATGTGCATTTGATGATCGTGGAGCCAGAACGCTACATCCCGGCCTTTGCCGCCGCGGGGGCCAGCTCCATCAGTGTGCATCTGGAAGCCTGCCCGCACCTGCATCGCACGCTGCAAATGATCCGCGATGAGGGCTGCCGCGCGGGGGTGGCCATCAATCCGCACAGCCCGGCCCTGCTGCTGCATGAGGTCATCGGGATGCTGGACATCATCAATGTGATGACGGTGAATCCCGGCTTTGGCGGCCAGGTGTTTCTGCCAGAAACCATGTCCAAAATTGCCCAGTTACGGGCCATGGCCGGCGACCGGCATATGCCGGTGGATATTGAGGTGGATGGCGGCATTAATCAGGAGACGGTGGCTTCGGCGGTGCAGGCCGGCGCGAATGTGCTGGTCATCGGCACGGCCATCTTTCAGCACCCGCAGGGCATCGCCGCCGGCATTCGGGACATTCGCAGCACGCTGGATGCCAGCCTCATCGGCTGAGGCGGGCACGGCGACAAACAAAAACCACCCGTGCGGGTGGTCATGGCCTCAGGCTTCTTTGCCCAGGGTCTTAATGCATTTGGTGCACAGTGTCTTCTGGATGCGGGTGCCGCCTTCATAAATCGACACTTTTTGCAGGTTCGGCTTGAACTTGCGATTGGTCGTGTTGAAGGCATGGCTGCGGCTGCGCCCGAAGATGGGCCCCTTGCCGCAATGCTGACATTTCGCCATGGTTTAAATCCACCTGTTCTCTGGCCAATAGCCCACACATGATAGCAGATGGGCCCGCCGGGGACAAGCCGCGCTTTAGCCCGCAGTCGGGCCGGGCCCACAGCACAGGACAATCGTCCGGCAGCCGGCGCGGGTTTCGGGGCATAATAACAGCAGCATCGGCATCACACCGGCGGGATACCCGCAAACTGGAGGAACAACCTGTGTCTATCTCATCGGCTGTATTACGAGGTGGTCTGGCGCTGGCGCTGCTGCTGGCCGTCATTGTTGGCGCGGCCCAGGATATTACCCCCCTGGGCGAGCCGCCCAACCCGAACCTGGCGATTACCTTCCCGCCGCCCGTGTATGTGCTGCGCGAGGTGGTGGAAGTGCGCGGCACGGTGAATGTGCCGGGGCTGGCCAATTACTTCCTGGAATTTCGCCCGCTGGTGCCGGCCGAAGCCGCCGACAGCGACACACAGCGCCCCTGGTTCCCGGCCGCGCTGCCCGTCACCACGCCGGTACAGGATGCTGTGCTGGGCCTGTGGAACACGCGCACCGCCCCGGATGGCCTGTATGAGCTGCGGCTGACGGTGAACATCACCGGCGGCGGCACCGAATTCTTTCGCGTGTCGCCCCTGCGCATCGATAACGCCAGCGTCCCGGCGGCCACGCCCACCCCAACCACCGTCAGCGCCCCGGCCCGGCCCACGCTCGTCCCCACGCCCACGTCGCTGCCGGGCGGGGCGCAAAATCGCCCCATCACCCCGCCGCCCACCCTGCCGGCCAACCCGGCTAACGCGCCGCTGGCCATCGCCCTGAACAATGCCAACGTCCGCAGCGGCGATGATGTCACCTATCCGCGGGTGGGCCTGCTGCTGCGCGATGAATTTGCCGTCATCGTGGGCATCAGCAGCCTGGGCACCGGCTGGTATTACGTGGAACTGACCAATGGCGTGCGCGGGTTCGTCGCCCCCAGCGTCGTCCGCACCGAAGGCAACCTGACCGGCCTGCCGCCGGTCATGCCGCCGCCGCGCCCCACGCCGCTGCCGGTCACGCCCACGTTTACGCCCACCATCACGCCCATTCCGGCCAGCGCCACCCCGGCCAGCAGCGGCGCAAACCTGGCGATTGTGTCTATCCGGCTGGAGCCGGCCCAGCCCACCTGCCAGGCTTCGTTTGGCGTGTTCGTCACCGTCATCAACAATGGCACCGGCCCCGCGCCGACCGGCTTTTCCATCTCCGCGGTGGATCGCCACAGCGCCAGCGGCACGGTGACGGCTTCCACCACCGGCGCGGCCCCCGCGCTGCAACCGGGGCAAACGTTCGTCTCCGAAATGTACCTGACGGTGGGCACCTTCTTCAATGAAACGCACAGCGTCGGCGTGGTCATTGATTCCGGCGCACAGGTGGCCGAAACGAATGAAGGCGACAACAGCAGCGCCATCACCTACACGCTGGCGCAGGGCGGCTGTTAACAGCGGGGCGGTGGCAGGGGGCGGCCCGGCGGCAATTCCGGGTTGAAACCTGCCCCGCGCTGTGTATAATACGCTTCCAGTGGATCTGTAACTCAGTGGCAGAGTACCCGCCTTTTAAGCGGAGTGCCGCAGGTTCGAATCCTGCCAGATCCACCATAAAAAGCCAGCCAGTGCGCTGGCTTTTGTCGTTCAGCCGCGCAGGGTGGTTACATGGTGCAGCACCAGGCGGCCCACCAGCGGCAGGCGCAGCTCGCTGCGTTCCAGGCCGATGTATTCCATATCGCCGGGGTCGCCATCGGTGGTGATGTGCTGTTGCAGCGCCGTCCCCAGGCGCGGGCCGTACAGCAGCGCCAGCATCACCAGCAGCATCACATACGGAAAACGATCCAGGGCCGTGCGGCGCGGGCTGCCGATGAACCCGGCCGCGCCGATGGTGGTGGTCAGCAGCGCCGTCGTCACCAGGTTGGTGCCGCAGTTGGGGTGGATGGCCAGGTGGCGCTCACCCCCGCGCAGCCGGCGCAGCGCCTCTTTCACCGCGCTTTCCAGCCGGGCCGTGGGCACATCCCCCACGATGACAAAGCCATTTTCGGAGCTGTGGCCGGACAGGGTATAGCGCTGCCGGTTCAGCAGGTGGATGGTGGCGTGTTCCAGCGCATGGTTGCGCCGAATGCGCCGCAGCGGTGGCAGGTTCAGCAGCGGCGCGAGCCAGCGGGCCGTGGTTGCGACCAGTGTCATAAATCCCCCGGCGGGCCAATGGGCGGGTAGTGGTTACTGCCGTCAGTGTACCGCCCTTCGCCAGGAACAACATTAACAAATGCGGCCGCCCCTCCCTGACGACTGCCCGCCGGTAGCTGTCTCGTTGGCACCTTCAAATGCAGCCCTCATAGGAAATTCAGCCGTCCTGCATTACAATACACACTATCATTGTCTTTTCTTTCAGGATAACGTATGCGAGCGATACGACTTTTCCCGGTGTTGTGCCTGCTGCTGTGGAGCGCGAGTGTGGCGCTGGCACAAACTGTGACCATCACCATCACGCCGGCAAGTGGTGCGGTGGGCAGCGCCTTTACGGTGACGGTGGACGGCTTAAATGCCAGCACGGAATACAGCCTGGCGTTCATCTATGCCCCCACCGGCGCGACCGTGTTCACCACCAGCCGCACCGCCAGCCCCGGCGGGCAGATCACCCTGAACGTGAACAGCGAAGCCAGCGACGCGCCCGGCGATTACCGGGTGGAAGTGCGTGCCGGCAGCCAGGTGGTGGCCCAGGCGACCTTTACCCTCACCGGCGACGATGCCCCCGAAACGGCCCCGCTGCCCGCGGCCGGCAATGCCCGCCTGCGCGTGGTGCCCGGCACCGGCGATATTGGCGCGACCTATGATATTCTCGTCACCGGCTTAAGCGCCGGCCAGACGACCACCCTCAGCATTACCCTGGACGGCGATGAAGTGTACCGCCGCACCCTGGAAGCCGATGAAAATGGCGGCCTGGAGGTGCAAATCTTCACCCAGGAGGGCGATGCCCCCGGCGAATACCTGGCGACGCTGTTCAACAGCGCCGGCGACGCGCTGGCCCAGGATACCTTCATCGTGGAGCCGCCCATCGGCCGCGAAGGGGTGATCGACGTGACGCAGGACGGCGCGACGTACCAGATCGACATTACGGCCGTGAAGCCCTTCGCCGATCTGCTGGTGACGATTACCCCGGTCGATAGCAACCGCGCCATTTTTGAGCGCCGCGTGCGGGCCAGTGTCGATGGCGAAGCCGTGGTGATCTTTACGCCCGAAGCCGGCACCAGCGCCGGCGAGTATGTGATCGCGGTGCTGGAAGGCGAAGCTATCGAAGTCGCCAGCGCCCCCCTCACGCTGGATAGCACGGCCATCACCCTCAGCGCCGGCAGCATCAATATTGCAGTCACCCCGGCCACCGCGCCGGCCGGCACCCTGCGCATCATCACCGCCGCCGGGCTGCTGCCGGGCGAAACCGTGCGCGTGGACGTGCGCCAGGGTGACAATGTCATCTATACCGAAGAAAAAACCGCGGATGTGAATGGCCTGGTCGCCCTCAGCCTTACCACCCTGGGCAGCGATGCCCCCGGCGAGTATGTGCTGAGCGTGACGCGCGGCACCGAAGTCCTGGGCGGGGCGCTGCTGGTGATCGAAGGGGCGGCGGCCGATACGGTGCAGCAGCCACCGGCGCAAACCGGCTCCGTCAGCGTCACCATTGAGCCGGCCGGCGGCCCCATTGGCACGGTCTACACCATTCGCGCCGAAGGCCTGGCCCCCAATGAAACCGTCACCATTGCGGTGCTGTTCAACGGGCGCACTGTCTTCGCCACCGAGCGCACCAGCGACAGCAGCGGCATCGCCCTGCTCAACATCAACAGCGAAGAAGGCGACCCCGCCGGCACCTACAGCGTGAACGTCATCCGCAGCGATACCATCGTGGCCAGCAGCACCTTTGACGTGGGCAGCGCGGCCGTGGAAACCCCGCCGCAAACCCCGGCCGGTGAGGTCACCCTGCGGATCGAACCGCCCGCCGGTGAACGCGGCACGGTGCATATCATCACCATCACCGGGCTGAACCCCAACGAAACCATCGTCATTGATGCGCTGCTGAACGGGGCGCTGGATTTCTCCACGGAACGTACCGCCGATGTGAACGGCGTGGTGGTGCTGAACCTGGCCGCCGCCGAAAGTGACCCCACCGGCGCGTACCTGCTTCAGGTGCGCCGCGGCGACACCCTGCTGGCCGAAGGCACGCTGACGGTGCAGGACAGCGCCGCGCAAACCCCGCCGCAGACGGATGCCGCCGTCTCGCTGACGGTGGAGCCGGTGGCCGGCCTGCCGGGTGCCGACCATACCGTGACCGTGACCGGCCTCACCCCCGGCGAAACGGTGACGCTGAATGTGCTGTTCGATGGCACGAGTGTCTTCCGCACGCAACGCATTGCCGATGGCGACGGCGTGGTGACGCTGCTGCTGACCAGCGAAACCACCGACCCGACCGGCGATTACACCGTGACCGTGGAACGCGGCGACCAGGTCATCGCGGAGGGTCTGCTGACCATCCTGGGCGCGGATACCGTGGAGCCGCCGGCCACCACCGAACCCGATAGCAGCGTGGCCATCACCATTGACCCGGAGGCCGGCCCCGTGGGCACCTCGCATCAGGTGACGATCCGCAATTTGCAGCCCGGCGAAACGGTGACGCTGAACGTCCTCTATGGCGGCCAGGTGGATTTTAGCACCGAACGCACCGCCGACCGCGCCGGGGTGGTGACGATCAACCTGATCGCCGCCGAAAGCGACCCCACCGGCCTGTACACCGTGCAGGTGCTGCGCGGCGCGGACGTGGTGGCCGAAGCCGATCTGCTGGTGGGTGACGATGCCCCGGCGCAGACGCAGCCGCCCCTCACCACCCCGGCCACCGGCGCGACGCTGGTGCGGGTGGAAGAAGAGTTCTTCGGCAGCGAGCAGTTGTACACCTTCTCCGGCGAAGCCGGCCAGATCGTCATCATCAGCCTCAGCTCGGCCGATTTTGACAGCTTCGTCATCCTGCGCGATGACGTGGATTTAGAACTGATCAGCGATGACGACAGCGGCGGCAACCTCAACTCGCGCATCGGGCCCTATGTGCTGCCCTACAGCGGCACCTATACCGTCGTCGTCACCAGCTTTGAAACCCGCGGCGGCTCGACCGATGTCCGCGGCCGGTTCAGCCTCAACGTGGCCACGGCCGCGCTGGAAACGCTGCGCTACAACGAGCCGGTGCAGGCGGCCCTCTCGCCGGAGGTGACCGCGCACTACTTCCAGTTCCAGGCCGCCGAAGGGGACATCATCCAGGTGCTGGTGGACAGCCAGAATGGCGTGGATACCACCCTGGCGCTCAAAGACCCCGGCGGCTTCGATGTGGCTTTTGATGACGACGGCGGCCCCGGCTATGACCCGGAAATTAACCGCTTCATCGTCACGCAGCCGGGCACGTACCTGCTCGTCCTCAGCAGCTATGATCTGGACGACAGCGGCAGCGTGGCCCTGGTGGTCAACCGTGCAGACACGCGCCGGCTGGAAGGCGGTGCCCAGCAGCTCAGGATCAACAGCAAGCAAACGGCCGATGTGGTGGTGTATGAAGGCCGCGCCGGCGAGCAGGTGCTGCTCAATGTGAGTGTGGTGGGCGGCACGCCGGACGGCGCAACGCTCACCGCCAGCCAGAATGGCCTGACGCTGATGACCTACAGCAGCCTGTTCATCCCGGAAGGGACGCTGGTGGGTTTTCGCCTGCCGGAGGATGGCGCGGTGAGCATCACCGTCAACGGTTTTAGCAACCTCACGCTGGAATTGACGGCGCAGCCGCTGGATTAGCGCCCCGCGCCGTCTTCAAGCCCTGCGGCTAACCATAACCGCAACCGTAACCGTAACCATGACCGACAGGCAATCGCCTGCCGGTCTTTTTCGTGCCGGGCCGCTGGCTTAACAGCCGCCCTGCGCCAGGATATATTCCACGCTGTTATACTGGTTATTGCCCTCGTTGCTCTCCGGGGTCTGGTTTTCCACATCCACGATGACGCGGGTGGTATGCGCCTCATTGATGTTGGTGGAAACGGTCAGGTATAGCGGCCCCACCGTCACCGATTGCCCCGGCTGGATGACCCCGAAATTGCCGGAGGTGTTGCTGCCACTCGGATTGCCTTTGTAGAAATCCTGCACCGTCAGCCGGCCGGGGTTGCTGGCCTGCGTGCCATTGTTCCTGACGTTGACGTAAATTTCCGAGGCCTGGTTGCAGGTGAACGGATGCGGATTGATGTTGGGAATGCCATCCACCACCAGATCAGCACCGCCGGTGGGGGTCTGGGTGGCGGCCGGGGCGGGGGTGGCGGTGGGCGGCGGCGGCAGCGGGGTGGGCGGGCCGGCTTCCACCGGCAGCGCGGCCACATTCCCCAGCACGTCCACCGTTATCGCGGCGATCCACGCTTCGCTGTTGTAGTAGCGAATTTTGTACCAGCTCGCGCCGGGGTTTTGCGCCAGCAAATCCGCTTCTGCGCCGGCCGGCAGGCTGCCGATGGCCGGGTCAAACACGGTGCCGGGCCCGCTGCGGACGTTGGCCCCCTGGCGCACGCGCACGCGGGGCGTGTCTGGCGTGGCACTGGGCGGGATGGCGGTCGGTTCCGGCGGGGTGGTGGGCTGGGCCGGCTGTGCGGCCGGCTGTTCCGGCGCGGGTTGTTCCGGCGCGGTGGTGGCGGCCGGCTGTTCTGGCTGCGCGGGGGCCGCTTCTGCCGGGGTGTTCGTGGGGGCCAGGGTGACGGTGGCCGTGGGCGTGGGCACCAGCGGGCTGCGGACTTCAATATCCACCGTTTTTAAATCGCTGGCGGTGCCATCGGCCCGGCTGACCAGCACGCTGATGGTGAGCAGGCCGCTGCGCCCGGCCACCCAGCTACTGGTGACGGTGAACGCGGCCGCGCCGGCCGTATTGGGCGACAGGCCCTCGGCGACCAGTTCATCCCCCACGCGGATTTCGACGCGGGCAATATCGGCCCCGGCGTTATCAATGCGGGCCAGAATATTGACCGGCGTGCCGGCGCGGTACACGCTGCCCGCCAGCGGCGAAGCAATCTCGATGCGTGGCGCACCTTCGTAAACCAGCGCCACCTGCTCCGGCGTGTTCAACACGCTGCACGCGGCGGTGAAGATCACCATCAAGATAGCTCCGGTTGTGCCCCGGAGAAGCCGAAAGAGCATCGCGCTGCCTCCTGATAAAACGCTGTCCAATCGCTGGCAGAAGTCTAGCACAGGAGGCGGGCATTTGTCTCTACGCTTTCCCGCCGCTACAGCGCCCCCGCCTGGCCGCGCAGCACCGCCAGGGCCTGCACTTCGGCGGCATACACCGCCCGCAACTGATCGGCGAGGCTGACGAACAACTCCCCGGTGGCGGCCGCTTCCAGCGGGAAGCCCTCCCGGTTGCACTGCGCGGCCAGGGTGCCCAGTTGCGCCATGGCCGCGGCGGTGCCGGCGACATCCAGCGTATGATAGGCGGTATAGCGCTGTTGCAGCAGGGCGCGGGTGGCAGCGAATTCCGGCACGCTGTCCGGCAGGGCCGCCGCGGCCAGCCGCTGCCATGCCTGCGCGGCCGCCTGGTAGGCCGCCGCGGCTTCCTTCAGCCCCGGCCGGTGCAGCAGTTCGGCCGCTTCGGCCAAAAAGTCGGCATACAGCGCCCGCAGCGCGCTGCCTTCGGTGCCGTCTTCGGTGATGCTTTCGTACAGGCTGCACAGCGTGGTATACAGCCCGCTGCGCTCTGCGAACACCGTGCGCCAGCTTTTCTTATCGGTCGGGTGGGTCATCAGCCGGGCCCACTTCGGGTACACCGGCAGCGCAAACGTTTCTGAAGCGCCGCCCAGGTGCTCCACATGATCGGCGATGCCCGCCCGCAGCGCGGCCGCCACCTCCACCTGCGCCGGCGGCGTGACGAACAGCAGGCGATGTTTATCATGGGTAATGCGCTCACGGGCGGCCGCGAAGGCCGCCGCCGGCACCCGGAACAGCCCCTGCGCCAGGTCGGCCACCAGTATCTGGTCATCTTCCGCCCCGCAAACGATCACCTGATGCTGCAAATAGCCCTTCAGCGCTGCCGGCAGATGCTGGTAAGGCAGGTGCGCTTTATCCACCCAGGCCATAAAAGGCACGCCCCGGGCCAGGCCGGCGGCCAGATCCGCCGCGCCTTTCTTCCGCGCCCCTTCCGCCAGCGTCAGCGTGGCCCCCAGGCGGCCGGCCAGGTTGTGCAGGTAATCCAGCGTGTAATTCCAGCGGTTGCGAAAACCCAGGACGATGATGGCGCTGTCCAGGTGCCCCCACACGAACAGCAAATAGCCCGCGCCCAGCCCGCCGCCGATGCCCAGCAGCAGCGCCTCGCTGAACGGTTCGCCCGTCAGCGGGTTCACCACCCCCTGCTGCGCCAGCAGGTGCGCCATGCCCGCCGTTACCGGATGTATGCCGTCATAAGTGGTCATCCTGTGCCCCTCCTTCGCCGAATAGATGTTCTGTTTAATAGTAGCACAGATTATCTGTGGTGCAAACAGATGTTCAAACGGGCGATGGGTCAGTGTCAGGCGGGGGCCAGCGCACCGGGGATAACGCGCCAGATGAGCCACAGATTGAGCAGGGCCAGCAGCAGCGGCAGCACCAGCAGGGCCGCCGGCGCACGCGGCAGCAGCCGGGCCCGCCAGGCTTCCAGCCCGCACACCAGGCCCAGCGCCAGCGGAATGAGCGCGGTGAACAGATAGCGGCCCTGGAACTGCACAAAAGTGAGGTTGTAGTACAGGTACATGAGGGCGGTGAGGGCGATCACCAGCAGCAGCAGCCCGCGGGCGGCCAGAGGCAGGCTGCGCCACGCCGGGCTGACGAACAGCCCCGCCAGCGCCACCAGGCACAGCAGCAGCAGCGCCGGGTAAATGATGTTCAGGCCCGGCGCGGGGATGTCGAACATGGGCACGCCCATCCAGCCAAACTGCCCCCAGAATGACTGGAAGGTGGTGGCCAGGGCGCGGCTCACATACGCCTCCGGGCCGATCTGCGCGATATACTCCGCGGTGCGTAACTGGCCCACCACGATGGCATCGTGGGCCCGCAGCCCCAGAAAATCTGGCAGGCCGTACACGGCCAGGTTACGGCCCCACCACAGCAGCGCCAGCACCCCGGCCGGCAGCGCGAAGCTCAGCAGCGGGCGCAGCGCCCCCGCCGGCGACCTGGCCCGCAGCAGCAGCGCCACCAGCGCCACGCCGGCCATCAGGTAGCCGGTGGTCTTGGTGACGAAGATCAGCCCCACACCCAGCCCGATCCATGCCGGCGACAGGGCCGCCCCGGCCGTATAGCGCAGCGCCAGCCACAGCGTGAGCGCCACCAGCAGCCCGGAGAGCGCATCATTGTTCACGGCGGCCACGATGGCCACGTGCTGCGGTAAAAAAGCCACCAGCCCCATGACGGCTGCGGCCAGCCAGGGCGCGGCCGGCAGCACGGCGCGGGTGATGTGCCAGGCCAGCGCCACCGTGCCCGCACCGAACAGCAGCGATACCAGCCGCAGCGCCACCAGGTCGCCGCCGGTGAGGGCGAAAACGGGGGCCAGCAGCCAGTAATACAGCGGCGGCTGGTGGTTTTCGTAACGAATCGTGTCCAGATCTTGCAGCAGGGCCGGGGCGAAGCGGGCCGCTTTCAGCGTTTCCAGGTAGGCATTGTCCCAGTCGCCCATCTGGATGACGGGGATGAGCGTGCCGGCAGCCACCTGGCGCACGTAATTGTAATGCGCCGGCTCATCGGGGGCCTGCCAGGCGGGGGTACGCACGGCGAACAGCCCGGCGATGACCAGGTAGCCCGCCAGGATCACGCTGAAGATGAGGCGGTGCGCGGTGGTGGCGGGAGTCGCGGTCATGGTCACGGTTACGGTTACGGTCATAGTCGCGGTGGCTCCGGGCCAGGGCCTCAGCCGCCGGCCTTACGCCCCCACCGGCGCATTGACGATGGCATCCACCAGTTCGGCGGCCAGCTCATAGCGCCCGTAAGCAGGGATGACGTAAGCGCCCTGCACCAGGTCGCGCAGTTGCAGCATCAGCTCACTGGCAATGCGAATGCCTTCGCGCGGGGCCTCGTCGCCGGCGGCTTCCAGCCGCTTAAAAATGGCCTCCGGGATGCTGATGCCCGGCACCTCATTGTGCAGGAACAGCGCATGTTTCACGCTGTACAGCGGGAACACGCCCATCAGCACCGGCAGCTTCAGCGGCTGGCCTTCCAGTTCGGCGTAGCGCTTCAGGAACGCGGCGGCCCGCGGCGGGTCGAACACGGCCTGGCCCAGGGCAAAATCGGCCCCGGCTTCCAGCTTCTTGCGCAGCACCTTAATCTCATGATCGGCATCGTCCGCGGCCATGTTCAGCGCACAGCCCACGGTGAAGGTGGTGGGGCGGCCGATGGAATTGCCGGCCATATCGTGCCCCTGGTTCATGCGGTGTTGAATCAGGTCGATGAGATCGGCCGTGTCGTTGGCCTGCGGGTAATCGCCAATGCGGGTGGGGTCGCCCATGGTGACGAACAAATTCCGCAGCCCCAGGGCATGGGCGGCCAGCAGATCGCCCTGCACGCGCAGCAGATTGCGGCCGCGGGTGGGGAAGTGCAGCACCGTCTCAATGCCGATGCGGCTCTGGATGAGGTGGGCGGCGGCCCAGGCGCTCATCTTCAGTTTGGCCGCCGGCGTATCGGCCACGTCGATCAGGTCGGCCCCGGCATCGCGCAGCAGGCGCGTTTGCGTCAGCATTCGGTCGGCGGTGAAGCTGCGCGGCGGGGTCATCTCCACCGTCACGGTGAACTCGCCGGCCTGCAAACGCTGCATCAGCCGGGTGGGGCGTTCCGCGGGGGTGTCGGTCTCGTCCGGGTGGGGTTCGCTGATCTGAATATCAATGCGCGTCGTCACCGGGTGATCCAGCGCCTGGCGCATGGCGGCGATATGCTCCGGCGTGGTGCCGCAGCAGCCACCGATGATCTGGGCCCCGGCGGCGCGGAAGGTGGCCACATAATCGCCAAAGTAGCCGGCCTGGGCCGGGAACAGCACCCGCCCGCCCACGTTCTCCGGGAAGCCGGCGTTGGGCATCACAGACAGGCGGGCGGCCGGGACGGCGGTATGCATGGCCTGGAGAATCTGGGCGCTGCGGGCCGGGCCGTTGCCGCAGTTCACGCCGATGATGGTGGCCCCGCTTTTGTGCAGGTCATGCGCCACCTGGGCCGCCTGGTGCCCGGTGTAGGTGAGGCTGTCGCCGGAAAAGGTCGCCTGGGCGATGATGGGCAGTTCCGGCGCGGCCGCGCGGGCGGCGGCCACCGCAATCAGCAGTTCTTCATGGTCAGCGAAGGTTTCGCAGATGATGCCCGCCACGCCGGCGGCCACCAGCACGCTGATTTGCTCATGGAAGGCGGTATAGGCCTCCTCTCTGGTCAGCCGGCCGTAGGGCTTCAGCCGCACGCCGATGGCCCCCACCGACCCCAGGACATACACCGGGCGCGGGCTGTCGGCGGCGGCCTGCTGCGCCAGGCGCACCCCGGCGGTGATGATGTCCGCCAGTTTATCCGCCTGGCCGTATTCGCCCAGTTTATAGCGATTCGCGCCGAAAGTATTGCTTTCGATCAGGTCGGCCCCGGCGGCGATATAATCGCGGTGAATGCCCGCGACCAGGTCCGGGTGGGTCAGGTTCAGCAGGTCGATGCAGTCCGTCAGCGCCAGGTCGCCCCGGCGATGGAGCAGGGTGCCCATTGCGCCATCGGCCAGCAGGGGTGTGGGTTGTGCCAGCCGCTGGCTGAGAGAAAGGTGTGTCATGCGATTGCCCTGTGCTGCCGGGCGTGGTGCCCCGGTGGTATACGAAGCCAGTGAGTGTTCCTCACAGTGTAGCGGAAAATGCCGCTGAAATGCAGCGTCAACTGTGGTGCGGGCCAAAACGGGGGTGTGCAGCGGTAAAAAAGGGCAAAGGCGATGTAAAGTCGCCTTTGCCGGGTATGGAAGCAATATGAACGGGCACTCCCTCATAAAAGTGCCACGTCCGTCCGGGCTTCAAAAACCAGGATCACCGCCGAACTTTTCGACCAGCTCACGCAGATAGTCGATGAACAGTTTGGTGGCGGTGGGGTCTGCACCATCCTGCACGCCGGCCGTGATGCCGTGCCGGGCGCGGGCCAGCGCCTCCAGGATGACCAGCGTATTGCCAATGGTGATTTTGGTGGGGTGGGCGGCCGCATACGCAAAGACGGCCGGCACCGCCACCGATAAAAACGACATCAAATAGGGCCCGCCGTACAGCGTCGTCAGGCAGGCGGCCACGAATTCACCGGCGTTTTCTCTCGTTGAGCGCGTCATAGTCGTATTTTACCCGATGGATGAGGCGGCGTAAAGCCATTTGATCTGGTTTGGAGAAGTCATCATTGGTGAGTCTGATGTCTGGCGCAGCGTCCATCGTCACGCTCACGTCGTCCTCCGGGTTACTCAGGCGGCAGGTGAGACGCTCCACCAGTTGTAAATCCAGTTGCTGCATATGGATCAGACTCTCCAGCAGGGCGGCTGCCGGCGCATACTGATGATTGCGGGCCAGGTTGCGCAGGGCTTTTTGACCATCGCGGATGGCCGTCCGCTGATGGGCAATGATTTGCCCGATCTGGCTGATTACCCGATCATACAGGTGCCGTTTATCATCGTCGCTGCAAATGTCTGCTGAATGGCGTTCATCGAACATTTCATGCAGAATCTGGTTGATGCGCTCCAGCAGTTGATGCTGTAGCTGGTGTCGTTCCTCAAGCTGTGGATCATGGGCGACATGCAGCCCCACCAGCGCATGAATCAGGCTCAGGTCATACCCCAGGGCCTGGGCCAGCCGTTCCAGAAAGTCATCCGTCAGCCGCGTAACTTCCATCTCTCCCGTCAGCACGGCCTGCACGGCCAGGCTGCTTTTGTAGCCCATTTTCTGGGCCAGCACCTGCGCTGACCAGCCGCGATTGAGCAGTGCGCCTTTGAGATAATCCGCCAGGACGCGGGTGGTGGTATAGGCACGCGATGGCTTTTCGCCCTGCATCGTAAACAGATCGTGATAATAACTGGCAAATTCCTGCATCACCCGGGACTCTGGTTTAACGGGCATGATCGCCATCCTGTTCTCCACCCCGGTGAATACTTTTGCCGTTGCTGCGCAGCACCAGGCGGCCGGTAAACATATGGCTGACGGTCAGATAATTGAGCATCTTCAAAGCGGCCTGCTGCGTGATGTGCAGCACTTCCTGCCTGGTCAGGCTGGTTTCCAGGGCCACGTCGGTATCCAGCGCGTTATAGATGATGCACAGCACGATCACCAGCCGATGCACCGGGTTACGCTCCTCCTGAAGGATAAGGTCGATATTGGCGAAAAATTGCACCACCGCCATTGCGGTTTGTTCGCGCTGGATGATGATGTCTTCCGGGGACCGCTGCCGGTCATCGATGACATCATTCTCATCCTCCAGCGGGTTAACGGGCCGGGAAGAGGAATGCCGTTTGAGGTTGCGAACAAAGTTCTTCTGCGTGGTGTTGAGCCATTTCATCAACGCGCGGATGGAGTTGATATGGTCATATTTATACAGCTTCATGAAGGCCACCACCCAGGTCTTCTGGGCGATGTCTTCCACCGTGTCAGTATCGTAGATATTCTGGTCGGCCAGTGTGGCACGGATCATCTGGTGAAGCTGACCACCGTATTGTTTCTCCAGTTCTGCCCAGGCATCGTCCTCTCCGGTTTTCAAACGGGTAAAAAAATCCTCATCATCTAAATGGACTTTACGATGTGGCATACCGTCCCTCGCTCTGCCCTGTGTGCTGTCTAATAATAAAGTGTCTGCATCACAGCAAAAAACCGGGGCATCCCCCGGTTTCTCATCAATTACTCATTTTTGGCGATGCGGCGACCCGGCTTATTCCGCGCCCTTCGCTATCGGCACGCCCACGCTGTTACCCCATTCCGTCCACGAACCATCATAATTCCGCACATTTTTAAAGCCGAGCAGGTACGTCAGCACAAACCAGGTGTGGCTGCTGCGCTCACCGATGCGGCAGTAGGCGATGGTCTCCTGTTCCGGGTCAAGCTGTTTTTCGCCCTGGTAGATGGCCTGGAGGGCGGCCGCATCTTTGAAGGAACCATCCTCATTCACGGCCCGCGCCCAGGGCACGCTCTTTGCGCCGGGGATGTGCCCGCCGCGCAGCACGCCTTCCTGCGGGTATTCCGGCATGTGCGTCTTTTCGCCGGTGAATTCCGCCGGGCTGCGCACATCGACAAGCTGGCCGCCATGTTTAACGTGCTGGAGGACATACTCTTTAAACGCGCGGATGGTCACATCGTCGCGCTCCGGGGCGGTGTAGCTGCTGGCGGGGTACGTCACCCGGTCACGGGTGAGGGGGCGGCCTTCGGCTTCCCACTTCTTACGGCCGCCATCCAGAATGCGGGCACTGGTATGCCCGAACAACTGGAACACCCAGAAGGCGTAAGTGGCCCACCAGTTGTTTTTATCGCCGTAAAAGATCACGGTGGTATCACGGGTGATGCCGCTGCGCTGCGCCAGGGCCTCAAACGCTTCGCGCCCCACATAATCGCGCACCACCTGGTCGTTCAGGTCGCGCGTCCAGTCCACTTCCACCGCGCCGGGGATGTGCCCGGCGGCGTACAGCAGCGGGTCTTCGTTGGATTCCACAATGCGAATGTTCGGGTCGGTGAGGTGGGCGGCCAGCCACTCTGTTGAAACCAGCACCTCAGGGTGGGTGTAGCCGCGGGCGGTAATGTCGCTCATGATTGTCTCCTGTTTCTGGATAGCTGGACGATGAATGCCGGCAGGATGTCACCGGGAGCTGAAATTCATTTTACCCCGGCCCACAACGAAAAAAGCCAGCACGGCAACCGGCTGGCCAGGGTCATCCTGCTGGGATGAACGCTGAAAGGCTGTCAGGCCTGCCCGCACCGCCGGTGTGCCATGCTGTGGCAGCAACAACAACACCGCGCCGGTGTGGTGGCGCTGGTGGTCAGCAGGGGGGCGGGGCGGCTCAGGATCATCATGGGGGATACCATACCATGCGCGGCCGCGAAATGCAAGCATGGGCCTGGGCCGGCCCCCATCGCTGCCGGGGCTGGCACGCGCCCGCAGACCTGCTATAATCACCCGCACATCTGTTCATATCACAGCAGGGGGCATGATGGCCAAAACACGGGTGAAATACGTTTGCGCCAACTGCGGCCGGCAGTCCCCGGCGAAGATGGGGCGCTGCCCCAACTGCGGCGAATTCAATTCGTTTGAGGAAGTGATCGAAGAAGTGGTGAAGGCCGCGCCCAAACAGGCCGCGCGGGCGGCGGGCGGCGGGCTGGCCCGGGCCCGGCCGCAGCGCCTGAGCGAGATTACCCTGGAGGCGGAAGAACGGGTGCGCGTGCCCATCGAAGAATTTAACCGCGTGATGGGCGGCGGCGTGGTGCCCGGCAGCATCACCCTGCTCGGCGGCGACCCCGGCATTGGCAAAAGTACGCTGCTGACCATGATCGCGGCGCTGCTGGCCGACGAAGCCGGCACGGTGCTGTACGTCAGCGGCGAAGAAAGCCAGCGCCAGATCAAAATGCGGGCCGAGCGCCTGGGCATTCAATCGCAGGATTTATACCTGCTGACGGAAACCAGCCTGACGGCCATCTTCAACCATGTGTATGAACTGAAGCCGGTGATCCTCATCGTGGATTCCATCCAGACGGTGTATACCGAAGAGGTGGATTCGTCGCCGGGGCTGGTGTCCCAGGTGCGCGAATGTGCCGGCCGGCTGCAACACCTGGCCAAGAGCAGCGGCATCAGCGTCTTTCTCATCGGCCATGTCACCAAAGAGGGCAGCATCGCCGGGCCGCGGGTGCTGGAACACATCGTCGATACGGTGCTGTACCTGGAAGGCGATGCTTTTCAGTCGTTCCGGCTGCTGCGAAGCGTTAAAAACCGCTTCGGCGCGACCAGCGAAGTGGGCGTGTTCGAAATGCAGGGGGCGGGCATGGTGGAAGTGCCCAACCCGTCCGAGGCGTTTCTGGCGGAGCGCGTGGTGAATGCGCCGGGTTCGGCCATCGCGGTGACGATGGAAGGCACGCGCCCGCTGCTGGTGGAAATTCAGGCGCTCACCAGCCCCACGGCCTTCGGCAACGCCCGCCGCACGCCCAACGGGGTGGACATCAACCGGCTGCTGCTCATCGGTGCGGTGCTGGGCAAGCGCATGGGCTTAAAGCTGTTCGAGCAGGATATTTTTGTGAACGTGGTCGGCGGTATGAAGGTGGATGAACCGGCTTCTGACCTGGCGATGGCGGTGGCCATTGCCAGCAGCTATTTTGATAAGCCGGTGCCGGCCGATGTGGCCATCATTGGCGAGATCGGCCTCAGTGGCGAAGTGCGGGCCGTGGCGCAGTTGCCCATGCGCCTGAATGAAGCGGCCAAAATCGGCTTTAAGCGCGTGCTGCTGCCGAAGCTGCGCCGCAAGATCGACGAAGTGCCGCCGGGCTTAACCCTGCTGGAATGCCGCAGCATCGCCGATGCGCTGCGGACTGTGCTGCCGGCGTAAGCGGCGGGAGGAGGAACATATGACGCAAACAACGCTGTCACTGGTCATCATTTGCCATACCCCCCCGGCGGACGGCCCGCCGGCGCAGTTTGGTTTGCAGGACAAAACGCCGGCGCTGCACCCCGGCACCCCCCTGGCGGATGGCTCGCTGCGCTTCGCCGTGGTGCTGGCGCTGCGGCCCGGCCCCGGCGGCGACCTCATCCCCGGCGGCCCTTTCGTGCATGGCCGCCCCGGCGACCGCTTTTTATACCTCAGCCTGGGGGTGCCGCAGGCGGGCGGCTGGCACTGGCTGCGCCGCCTCAAAATTCCGCTGGCCGGACTCAGCGGGCGGGTGGTGCCGGCGGGCGGCTGGCTGGAGGGGCACGTCGATGGCACCCGGTCGGCGACGGTGCCGCTGCTGGATGAGGGCTGGCGGCTGTGCCTGCCGGACGGCAGTTAATCGGGGGCAACCCCCGGCGGGCATGGCATCCCGCGCCTGCCGGGGATCATCACGCTTATTCGTGGATTTCGATCACTTTGACGATGTTTTTGGTCGCGCCCTTGCGAATGGCCAGCTTCACTTCGCCGATGGCCTTCGTCACCTGAATACCGCGCGGGCAGGCCGGCGTGCAGTTGTAGATGGTGCGGCAGCGCCACACGCCATTCGGCTCCGCCAGTTCGCCCAGGCGTTCACGGGTGATCTGGTCGCGCGTGTCAAAGATGAAGCGGTGCGCCTGCACGATGGCCGCCGGCCCCACATACTTGCCATTCGCCCAGAAGGACGGGCAGGAAGTGGTGCAGCAGGCACACAGAATGCAGTTGGTGGTTTCCGTAATCTGGTCTTTGTCCGCCTGCGATTGCAGCCGTTCCCGTTTGTCCGCCGGCAGCGGGTCATTGTTCACCATGTAGGGCATGATGGAGCGATAATGTTCAAAGAACGGCTCCATATCCACCACCAGGTCTTTTAACACCGGCAGCCCCAGGATCGGCTCCACCTGAATTTTGGTGCCCACATCGCGCACCAGCAGCTTGCAGGCCAGGGCATTCACCCCGTTAATGCGTACCGCATCGCTGCCGCAAATGCCATGCGAGCAGGAACGGCGCATGGCCAGCGTGCCATCCTGTTCCCACTTAATGCGGTGCAGCAGTTCCAGCACGCGGTCTTTTTCGGCCACATCCGTCAGCGTAAATTCCTGCCAGTAGGGTTTATCCCGCCCCGGCATTTCCGGGTTGTAACGTTTAATGCGAAATGTTACTTCCATCGCCACCCTCAATCGGTTACTGGTTATGGGTATGGTTATGCGCTCAATCCGTGGTTGCGGGGGCCGCCGGGGCCCCCGACGGCCTTAGTACACCCGTTCCTTCGGCAGGAAGCGCGGGTCTTCCGTCGCCAGCGACGTATCGACGGCTTTCTTATGATTCAGTTCCACCTTCAGCGCTTCATCCGGGAAGGGCGTATCGTTGCAGCGCAGGCCCAGGGTATGCACCATCCAGGTGGCATCGTCGCGGTTGGGGTAATCTTCGCGGCTGTGGGCCCCGCGGCTTTCGGTGCGGGCTTCGGCGCTGACGGCCGTCACATGGGCCAGTTCCAGCAGGTTGCCCAGTTCCCAGGCTTCCAGCAGATCGGTATTGAACTTGTAGCCGCGATCATCAATGGACAGATCGTGGCGGTAGCTGTGGTACAGTTCCTGCACATCGTTCACGGCGGTGGCGATATTTTTGCCTTCACGGAACACGCCCACATTGTCCATCATGGTGGCCTGCATCCGCTGGCGCAGTTGCGCCACCCGCGTCTTGCCCTTCGCCGTCCGCAGCCGTTTAAATTCCGCTTCGATCTCGGCCGTGGGGTCTTTGGGCAGGGCGACCCAGTCCGCCTGTTTCACATAATCGGCCATCACCATGCCGCCGCGCCGGCCGAACACCACCAGGTCCACCAGCGAATTGGTGCCCAGGCGGTTCGCGCCGTGGCAACTGACGCAGGCCACTTCGCCGGCAGCGTACAGGCCGGGGAAGACCGTCCAGTTTTCATCCAGCACCACTTCGGTATCGATATTGGTGGGGATGCCGCCCATGGCATAATGGGCCGTGGGCTGGATGGGCATGGGTTCGGTCAGCGGGTCTACGCCGGCATAGGTGCGGCACAGGTCGAGCGTTTCCGCCAGCGCCTTAATCACCAGGGCGTTATCAATGCGGCGGGTTTCGCCGGCTTCGGCCAGGTAGCGGTTCACCGTCTCCGGGCGAATGTCCAGGTAGACGTAATCCTTGCCATTGATGCCCAGGCCATCGCGCAGTTCCAGGTAAATCGACCGGCTGATGACATCGCGGCTGGCCAGGTCTTTAATGCGGGGGGCATACTTCTCCATGAAGCGCTGGCCCTTGCCGTTGATGAGCACGCCACCTTCGCCGCGAATGCCTTCCGTCAGCAGCACGCCCAGGCCATACAGCCCGGTGGGGTGGAACTGGAAGAATTCCATATCCTGCATGGGGATGCCGCGCCGGTAAACCACCGCCGCGCCGTCGCCGGTGAGGCTGTGGGCGTTGCTGGTGATGCGCCACACGCGCCCCCAGCCGCCGGTGGCGAACATGGTGGCCTTGGCCTGGAAGACGTGCATTTCCCCGGTGGCCAGCGAAACGGCCGTCACCCCGGCGCAGCGGCCCTCGTTCACCAGCAGGTCGATGACGTGGTATTCATCGAAAAAGCGCACATTGTTCTTGATGCACTGCTGATACAGCGTTTGCAAAATCATGTGGCCGGTGCGGTCGGCGGAATGGCAGGCGCGGCGCACCGGCTTTTCGCCAAAGTTGCTGGTGTGCCCGCCGAAGCGCCGCTGCGAAATGCGGCCCGCGTCGGTGCGGTCATAGGGCAGCCCCATGTGCTCCAGTTCGATCACCGCATCCACCGCTTCATAGGCCAGCACCCGCGCCGCGTCCTGGTCCGCCAGGTAATCGCCGCCTTTGACGGTATCATAGGCGTGCCACAGCGGGCTGTCCTCTTCCAGATTGCCCAGGGCCGCGCCGATGCCACCCAGGGCGGCCCCGGTATGGCTGCGGGTGGGGTACAGCTTGCTGACCACGGCCACATCGGCCCCGCCGCGGCTGGCGTACAGCGCCGCCATCAGCCCGGCACCACCTGCGCCCACAATCACCACTTCATGCCTGTGTGTCTGCATCGACATTACACTCCTGTAAAACGGTTATCGGTGATAAGCCGGGCGGCCGGCCGCCCGGCGGTGAACTGCCTACTGTCCGGCCATGCTCACGGCCCGCATGGCATGTTTGGCCTGTTCGATGGCGGTGGGTTCGATGGAGCCGAGCAGCGCCCCGCCGCCCACGCCCAGCAGCACCAGCGCCCCGATGAAGCAGACGATGACGCTGGCCCGCCGCAGCAGCGGCTTATCCATGGTGTAATCCGTCAGCACATAGCGCAGCCCGTTAAAGCCGTGCAGCGTCACCAGGATGAGCAGGGCAATATCGTACACGCGCCAGATGGCCACGCCGGCAATGGCATACGTCCAGCGTTCTGCCACAAATTCGACCGCGCTGCCGGCATCGTTCCAGCCGTTGCCGATGACCACACTGCCATCGGTGAGGGCCTGGCCCACCTGGGGCACGCCCACCACCGGGTAGCCGGCGGCGGTAATATCGAACACGCCCTGGATGATGTGCATCATAGCCAGATGCCCGAAGACCAGCGGAATAATCAACAGGCCGCTGATCCGCATGAAGTTCCACCAGAAGCGCTCAATGGGGCTGCCGCTGTGTTTGGCGCTGACGGTGGCCTTTTCGCTGCCCATCAGCACGCCATAAATGGCGGACAGGATGAGCGCCCCGATGATGGCCGCGCCCATGCCCGCCGCGAAGGGAAGCTGCGAGATGAGCACTTCCGTCAGCGGCAGGTTGTTCACCGGCTCCTGGTAGTGATCCACCACATGCAGCCCCATGCCGATGAACACCGGCACCAGCACCAGCACCGTCGCCCCCAGGACGATATACGCCGCCCGATCCTGGTAACGCCACAGCTCCGGCCGATTATCCATAATGCCGATACGCAGGCCGTTAAAAGCGTGGTACACCACACAAAACACCAGCGCAAATTCGCCCAGGGTGAACAGCGGCGACTGGTAAATTTTGATGGCATGTTCGTACATGGACGGATAGAACACCGCCCATGACGTATCGATGACGTGGAGGATGAGGAATAAAACCACGCCCAGACCGGTGACACGATGCAGCACCCAGCTCCACTGTCCCACCGCGCCGCGATACCGCAGCGTTTCCCGAATCGTAAGCACCAGGGATGCCATGCGAAACTTGATAACCTTTCAGCAAACAATCATGAGCGACACTCATACAGGGCGCTTACAGCTTAATGGCGGATAAGCTCCCACGCTGCATTATAGCATGTTCTGCGGGGCATCTCCACTACAGGGCAGGCCATCCGGGGCGCGGGCCGGGCGGCCAACATTTAGCCAGGGATGAGAAAGCCAGGGGCCGGGGGTTCTTTCGTCCTACTGCTGCAAACGCACACCAGAATCGTGTTATAGTAAGGCTATGAGAGTTGTGATACCGTGAAGCAGGACGGCGATGAACGACGAAAATACACTCAATCATAGCATTGTCATCCACGAGAAAGACCTGCTGCCGGACGATATTCAAACGGCGGCCATGTCTCCGGCGCACGATGCCCCGGCCACCAAAGCGCTCAATGCTCATGCGACCAGTATGCTGCCACCGCCCACCGATTTACCGGGCACGCGCCGCCTGGAAGCCCCGCCGGACGACGCGCAAAAGCTGCCCGCGCGCATTCAATTTCATGTGCGCGAGACGGGGGCGCTGCTGGAGACATCGGCGCGGGCCCCGCTGACCATTGGCCGGCGCAATACCACCATGCCGGTCGATATTGACCTGACGGAATTTAACGCCATCGAGATGGGCATTTCGCGCAACCATGTACGCATTCAGCCGGCGGGCAATATGCTGATGGCCGTTGACCTGAACAGCATTAATGGCACCACGCTGAACGGGGTGGCCATGAAAGCCAACCGCGCCTATGAACTGCGCGACGGCGACATTCTGAAGACCGGGCGGCTGCATTTGCGGGTGTATTTTATCTACGGCAAGTGATCTTACAGTATTGTAATATGACATTTATCAGGATTGCCAGCGCTGCTGGCTTTCTGTTTTAATGAGTGTTATATATCTTACAAATATTCATGGCTGGATTGGATATTGCTGATGGCCAGAAAGAAAAAAAGTGCTGAGCCGTTAATTGTTCCCGGCGTTCAAAAGTCTGCACCTGTTCAAAAACGCGGCTTTTCATGCTGGCGTATCACCCGGGCCGGTTTGGTCGCCCTGGTGGCCCTGTTCGCCTGTTCATGGCTGCTGGTAGCCCTCAATATTTTGCCCGATAGTGCCGAAAGTGCCGCCACCCGCACGCTGACCGCCGCGACACGGGTGGCGATGCTCACGCAAACACAGGCCATTATCACCCTCACGCCTGCCACGGCGACCGCCACGGCATCTGTAACGCCTTCCGTTACGCCAACGCCTTCCATCACCAGCACGCTGATCTTTACCAGCACCCCGCTGCCCACCTACACGCTGCCGCCCACTTATACACCCCTCCCCACCTATACGGCTGTTCCGGCAGTGGTGCAGCAGCAGGTGATCGTCGTGACAACGACACCTCTGCTGGTTGTGCCTGCGCCATCGAATGTCATTGAAGCCCTCTCACCGGCACAAACTTACTACATCAAAAATGAGGCCAACATTCGTCTTTGCCCATCCACCAACAATGATGTATGCAGCATTCTGGTGCGGATGACGGCCGGTACGGTGATTAGCGTCACTGCGGTTGTGAATGGCGAGGAATATCAGGGCAATGCTATCTGGTTACGGCTGAGCTATAACGGTCAGGAAGCCTATGTTCACAGCAATCTGGCGACGACGGCCGCGCCTGCGCCGGTAGCGCCGGTGGTGGTTCAGCCGGTTGCGCCCGTCGTTGTGCCTGCTTCCAGTTCCGGGGGTGGTGTGCAATCGGTGAGTCCTGCCGGTGCAACTGGCTGCCTGTCGGCGGCGCAGGGCTTTAGCTGCGGCGGCGATCTTTACAACTGCGGCGATTTTTGCACCTATAACGATGTTCAGTCCTACTGGGGGCAGTGCCCCGGTGATCCTTCCCGGCTGGATCGTGATCGTGATGGTTCGCCCTGCGATCCTACCAACTGGCCGCGCTAAAACGCAAAAAACGGGCTGCACGCCCGTTTTTTTTTGCTGTCGTCGCCCTGTGCCGGCTAA
>JALOOI010000260.1 GCA_025454495.1 Anaerolineae bacterium | reverse complement strand
CGCTGATCGTCGTGCCCGCCGCCTACTACCTGTTCACGCCCATCCATGACGGCTTTATGCGGCTGTTCGGGCGGGGCAGCAGCACCCCGGCAGAAACCACCAAACGCCGCTAAACGCGGCCAGCACCCATGAAAAAGGGCGTATCCCGCGGTGGGATGCGCCCTTTTTTTAACCCGTGCCAGCCTTAACGCCCTGGAATTTGCACCGGCTCGTTGATGCCGATGATAACTTCATACTCCGCATCAGCGGTCAAATTCACAATCGGGGTCATGAACACCTGATAATCCCCCGGCGTTTCGATGGTATACGTCAGGAACGAATTCAGGCCGCCGCCGCCATCATCATCCCTGGCGAGCGCTTCGGTCGCGGTGGAATTAATTGCTACCAGGCCCACAACGGGGTCAAGGTCGCCGGTGATAACCCCGGCATACACCTGCACCACATCGCCGGCTTTCAGGTCATGCAGCCGGTAGGACACCACATCATAATAATCATCCATGATGCCGGTGTAACGTTCCACGCCGCGCAGTTGCATGGCCGGCTCAAACTGACTGGCATCATCGATGCGCTCCGGGGAGGTAAAATTGCCCGCCGCCGGGGTTACGGTCAGCGTCCAGTCCAGATAGGTGCAGTCTTCATCATCGCTGTGAGTCTGCAAATTCTGGATCAGCAGATAGGCAGCATCGTAAACACTGGTATCCACCGCGGCCGAATTGGATAGCTGGTAAATGGTGGCAGTGCCGGCCGCGCGATCAATGCCGATGAGGGTCATATACAGGCGGCTGTTATCCACCGTGAATTGATACGGTTGCAGCGCATCCAGCAGCACGACATCAATCCCCAGTTCCTGCACGCCGTCGCGGAAGGGGCGATAGGTGCCCGGCCCGATGACAACCGCATCAATATAGACTTTATCCATCGCTTCCAGCGCCAGCGTAAAATCGCGCAGCAGGGCCGCCGTCACCCCCCGCTCGATCACGGTGGCGGCATTCGTCCCCAGTTGATCCATCGCCCGGTAGAAGCTGTCCATATTTTCGGCATCCGCCCGCCAGCGCCACACCACACCGGGCAGCACGGCCGCCCCGTAATCCTGCACCAGCGCATCCAGAATCACCCACTCACCATAACTGCGCCGCCCCAGTTCCTCCGTACCCATGCCATACCCCAGGCACATATCAGGATAGGTGAAATAGTCCGGCAGGTACTGCATGGCATCCTGCGCTTCCGGGTACACCTGTGTTTCCATCCACACGGCACCGGCTTCGTCCAGCCCGTCAAAGGCATCATTCACATCGTAGGTAAACTGAATGTTGTGATGCACTTCATGGGCGATGGTGGCTTTCATCAGGTCTGCGGGGTTGGAGGTGTAGGGCGAAAAATCGGCCGTAATTTCCAGGTGGCCGTAAGCGGCATACTGTTCCACCTCCGGCGAATTGGGATTATCGCCGATGATGTGATTGGGCACAGCATAGCCCAGGGCGCTGTCTCCCAGGTCATGAATATACAGGTCAAAGCGCTCATCGCCGCCTTCACCGCAGTCCGGCGGGGTCATCGGCCAGCCCAGTTCATCCACCTGAATACTGAGCGACTGTTCCAGGATTTCGGCGGCCAGTTGCGCCGTGTTCAGGCTGGTGGCATCGGCCCCTTCCAGGGTGTAATGCACCACAAAGCGTTCCGTACCGATGCGCTGTTCGGTGCCGCTGAGCTGCGGGCGCTCGCTCAGTTCTTCGCGGGTGGTGCAGTAATCCGGCGGCGGGTTCACCGACTCAATCACCGCGCAGTCGCCGCTCAGCCGCACCACATCGGAGCGTACCCAGCCGCCGCTGAAGGTGCGATACCACAGAAAACCATCGCTGCCATCACGCTGGCCGGTTACATCGGCCTGTGTACCCACCGCCAGCGTATCGGCACGGGGGTAATTGGTGCCGGGGCCGGCCCGCATATTCACATTCACGCTGCCCCCCGGCGTGGACTGGCACACCCCCGGCTGCGCCAGCAGGCGCGGCTCCAGCCCGGCCACCATCATCAATGCACACAGCATAACCGGCACGATCCTGCGCCCCATGAATGCTTCCTCCACGTTCCTGGATGGCTTAATAAAAAAGCAGGGGCACCACGGCCCCTGCTCTATCATCGCACACTTTATCTTTTTGGGGATTACTAAACTGCCTGATGTACCGGAATCAGTTCCAGCCGTTCACCCACTTCTTTAAAGGCTGCCAGCGCCCGATCCAGATGAGCGCGGGTGTGGGTGGACATGTAGCTCGTCCGCAGCAGGCAGGCATTGGGCGGGGTGGCCGGCGGAATCACCGGGTTGGTGTATACCCCGGCTTCGATGAGCGCCGCCCAGGTGATGCCGGTGAGGAACTGCTCGCCAATGATGACCGGGATGATGGGGGTCACGCTGTTACCGGCATTAAAGCCCAGGTCACGCAGGTTCTGGCGCATGTAATTGGCATTATCCCACACGCGATCCACATGCTCCGGTTCGGTTTCGATGATGTCCAGCGCGGCCAGCACCGCCGCCGCGCAGGGTGCCGGCAGGGCCGCCGAAAAGATCAGGGCCCGCGCGTGATGCTGAATATAATGGATGAGATCCGCCGAGCCGGCGATGAAGCCGCCAATGGAGGCGAAGCTCTTGCTGAAGGTGCCCATCATCATATCCACCTGGTCGGTCAGGCCAAACTGATGCACTGTGCCGCGCCCGCGCCCGGTCACGCCCACCCCGTGCGCGTCATCCACCATCAGGCGTGCGCCGTAGTGCCGGCAAATTTCCACCACCTGGTGCAGCGGTGCCAGGTCGCCGCCCATGCTGTACACGCCATCCACGATGACCAGCTTGCCGCCTTCTTCCGGCAGCTTGCTCAGCACGCGCTCCAGATCATCCATATCATTGTGCTTAAAGCGCTTCATCTCCCCGCGGGACATCATCACCCCATCGACCGTGCTGGCGTGGGCTTCCTTGTCCATGATGGCATAATCGCCCTTGCCCAGCAGGGCCGTCACGGTGCCCACATTGGTCTGGTACCCGGTGGAGAAGACCAGCGCCGCTTCCATGCCCACAAAGCGCGCCAGCCGGCGTTCCAGTTCGTGATGCAGTTCCAGTGTGCCATTCAAAAAGCGCGACCCCGTGACGCTGGTGCCATACCGGTGCAGCGCTTCGGCCGCCGCCCCGCGCACCCGTGCATCAGTCGTCAGCCCCAGATAATTGTTGGAGCCAAGCATGACAACATCTTTGCCCTCAAAGGTCGCCGTCACCCCTTCCGAATCGCTCAATGCCCGGAAGTAAGGATAAATCCCCAGCTTCTTGGCTTCCTTGGCATCGGTAAACGTGTGAATCTTATCGAATAGGTCTGCCACAGAATTGCTCCGCTTCACTTGACATAAGATCGAACGCGATGAATGTGCCTGTTAGCCGGGGCTACCTGCCCGGTTGAAATCGTCATGATATGTTGATGAGTGTAGCAGTCTTTCAAAACTTTAACAACGTTGCAAATGAGGCGGCTTTTACGGGGGATACCGCCTCGCTACAGATGAAAACCCGCCGCCTGCCAAAAGGTTACTTGCGCGGCCCACGCCCGGCCGCTAAAATGATTGTGAAATTAGTGACATGCTGGAGGAGTCGCCCGCACTATGTCCGCACTCAATCTCAAACGGCTGGTTGTGGTCCTGTTATCCCAGTTGACCGGGGTTTTACTGACGGTTCTGTTGATTGGTCCCGGCTTTGAGCTGCTGCGCGTGCTGACGGGGGTGGCCACCATTCACGGCGTAACCCCGGAAGAATACGGCACGATCTATTTCCTGGTCACATCCGTTCCCATCGGGCTGATTATCATGATCTGGATGGATGGGCTGATGGATACGCGCATCCTGCCGGATTAAGCAGCACCCGTGAAACGCCCGAACCCGCCGGCCGGCGGGTTTTTTCATTCCCGGCCGGTTAATCGCGGGTGTTCAGCAGGCTGCTGAGACCGGCCACGCCGGTTTCGTAGCTCACCCGCAGCCGCGGCAGTTCATAGCGATTATCCGTCGTGTGCAGCGCCCCGTGCTGCGTGGTGACGGCCCGCAGCACATCGGTCGTCCGCAGCAGCGCCAGCGTGGCCGCATCGTAGCGCCCGCCGGGGTAACAAAACACGCGCGAAGCCCGCCCGGTGTGGGCCAGCAGGCTCTCGCGGCTGCCCATGATCTGGTACACCAGGAAAGCCTCATCGCGCCCGCGCAAATCCATATGGGTCTTGGTATGCGATTCCATCGCCATGCCGGCATCGGCCATGGCTTTGATCTGCTCCCAGGACATATAACCGCGCTCATTTCGGTCGGCAAAGCCGGTGATGATGAAGAATGTGCCGGTCATCTGCTGTTCGCGCAGGATGGGGAAAGCCTGGGTGTAATGATCCAGATGACCATCATCAAACGTCAGGATAACGGGCTTGGGCGGCAGGGGGCGGCCCCACATCAGCGCGTCATCCAGCGCCACCAGCGAGGTGGTGCTGTAGCCCTCCCGCGCCAGGTAGGCCACATGCTCCCGGAAGCGCGTGGGGGTGACGGACAAATCCACCCGGTACACGTCGGCATCCGGCGGCGGCACGCTGATGTAGTGATACATCAAAATGGGCACGCGAATACGGCGCAGCGTGCCATCACCCGCCAGCGCCGGCGCGGGATCCGCCGCCCGGCCCGGGCCGGCAGGCAGGGTGAACAGGAGCAGCAGCAGGCACAGGGACAGCAGGCGGCGCATGGTTTCAGGCTCCGGCCCGCTGGCGGGCCTGTTCGATGGCGTGCAGGACATGCTGCGGCAGATGCGTCCCGAAGCGCGCCTGCCAGTCCAGGCGCAGATGATCGCGGTGAGTGACGAGGCCGCGGCACAGCGGGCTGCCACAGCGGCAGGTCATCGCAAAGGCCACATCGACATCGGTGGTCGCATAATCGTAGGTAATTTCTTCGCCAGGCTGAATATCGCGCCGGGCGATCATGGTATCGTTATCCGCCCACCAGGTATTGGGGTCGCAGGAGTGATTCATATATTTTTCGTCGCCCTGCTCACTCACCAGGTGGGTGGCGCTGTACTGGTACGAATGAATCAGGAAATCATCCTGCGCTTCGGTCGTCCAGGTGGCGAAATCGCTCAGCGCGGTCAGCGGCTGGTCTGGTTCCAGGCGGCTAACAACTTCGCCGGCGCGGATGAGGCCGGTGGCCACCAGCCCGTGCCCCTGAATGGTGCTCGCCACCACTTTGATGAAAGGATGCAGCATCCTCATATCCTCCTCTCAAAAAGGCAACCCCAGAACACCTTTAAAAAAGGCTGCGGCCAGCTCACCCAGTTTTTCTGTGCGATAGCCGCCTTCCTGTACATACAGCGTCGGGCGGTGCAGCCCGGCCAGCAGCGCCCCCATCCGGTAATAGGCCGGCACGTCCAGCTTAAATTCCGCGATGGGGTCTTCTTTGCACCACCACCGCCGCCGGGTCAAACGCCTGCACGCGGGCCAGTCCGGCCGTCAGCGCCGCCAGATAGGCCATTTCATCGGTACCGGCGGGCAGCGGCAGGTTGAGGATATTGCCCGCGCCGGTTTCGCTGGCCGCGCCGGCATAATGCGGATATTCAAAGGCCGGGTCGCCATGCAGCGACAGCAGCATGACCTCCGGCGTGTGCCAGAAAATATCCTGGGTGCCGTTGCCATGATGATAATCCACATCAATCACGGCCACCCGGCCCAGCGAGCGCAGCGCGGCCGCAGCCACCGCCGCATTGTT
>JALOOI010000259.1 GCA_025454495.1 Anaerolineae bacterium | reverse complement strand
CCGGCGGGCCCGGGGGCAGCCGTCAGGGCCGGCGGGGGAATTTGCCAAAGTCCGGTTCGCGCTTTTCCACATACGCCTGGCGGCCTTCGTTGCCTTCTTCGGTCATGTAGAACAGCATGGTGGCATCGCCGGCCAGCACCTGCAGGCCGGTCGCGCCGTCCAGTTCGGCATTCAGCCCGGCCTTCAGGAAGCGAATGGCCAGGGGCGACTTTTTGAGGATTTCCCGCGCCCAGTCGATCCCTTCGGCTTCGAGCTGCGCCAGCGGCACGACTTTGTTCACCAGCCCCATCTCCAGCGCTTCGGCGGCGTTGTACTGGCGGCACAAATACCAGATTTCGCGGGCCTTCTTTTGCCCCACGATGGCGGCCAGAAAGCTGGAGCCATAGCCGGCATCAAAGCTGCCCACGATGGGCCCGGTCTGGCCGAAGACGGCGTTCTCCGCCGCGATGGTGAGATCGCAGATGACGTGCAGCACATGCCCGCCGCCAATGGCATAGCCGGCCACCAGCGCGATCACCGGCTTGGGCATGGTGCGAATGTAGCGCTGAAGCTGAAGCACGTTCAGCCGGGCGATGCCATCATCGCCCACATAGCCGGCGTGGCCGCGCACTTTCTGGTCGCCGCCGGAGCAAAAAGCGTATTTGCCATCCTTCGGGCTGGGGCCGTTGCCGGTGAGCAAAATGACACCGATGCGCTGATCGCGCCAGGCATCCAGCAGGGCTTCGGTCATTTCGTCGATGGTTTTGGGGCGGAAGGCGTTACGCACTTCCGGGCGGTTGAAGGCAATGCGGGCGATGCCTTCGGCTTTGTGGTAGGTGATGTCTTCATACTCCTTCACCTGTTCCCAGGCGATGAGGGGTGAAGTGCCGTTCATCAGGACGGGCGCGATCTCGGTCATACGGGCAGGCTCCTTAAAGATACATAGATCACAGGTAAAAACAATGGCACCGGAAGCGGGTGGCGGTTAACACGGCCATCACGATGCGGCCCCGGCCGGCGCACAGGCGGCCTTGATGTCATCGACGGCGGGCAGGCTGGTACGCCAGGGTTCATTCAACAACGTATCGCGGGCGGCATCGGTTAAATGCACCAGCAGCCGCGTTAAATCCGGGTTTTCGAGCGTATACGATAGCTCCGTCAGACGCTCAAAGATGGTCATCAGTTCACCGGCACCCGCCGCATTCTGTTTGCTGCGGGCGATTTCCAGCCGTTGATGTAAGATCAACAGAATATCCACCGGGTTCATTGGCGCAATCCTTTCATCTCATGAGATCATTCTGACGATTGCACGGGCGAAATATGCCAGTTCTGGTGAGATGTTTGGGGTATTCACATTATTTTTATCTGCCATATGCCATGCATCCCAGTATAGTGGATCTGGATGCCACACTGTGATATGACCTGTATCAAACCGAATTGACTGATTGAGATTTGGCTCGATGTAAGCTTCATCCCTGAAAAGCAGTTTGACTACAGCCCCTTCATCGGCACGGACAATAAAGCCGTTCTGAACAAGTTGTTCAACATCGAGTTCAAGACATTCTGCACCGTAAGGGTAATCTCGAAGTGATAAACCTGTCAGCCAGTCTATGGTACGATGCAGCGATAACGCTTTGATATTACCCCCCGCCCGATCAATGGCGGCCGCCGCCATAATCTCGCGGCGGCGCTGAAGATCGTGCTGTACGTCGGTGGTGACTTCGATGAGCGTGGCGCGGCGCGTGCTGACGCTGGCCGTAAACGCCTGGCGAAACGCGCTGCGCTCCGTCACCCGGACGAAATCCAGCCCGTACAGCGCCGCCGCGTGGGCAAAATCCAGTCCGTGCGGTGTCACCCACAGGTCGGTAAATTCTGGGTCAAAATCCTTGATGGGCAGCCGGTGGAAGATGCCGCCGCCGTTGTTGTTCAGCACCACCAGGGTGATGGGCACCCCGCAGCGGCGCATGGCCAGCAGCCCGTTCATGTCGTGGTAGAAAGTGATGTCGCCGACCACGGCCACCAGCGGCTGCGCCGGCCGGCCCGCGCCCAGGCCCAGGGCGGTGGACAGGTTGCCATCAATGCCGGCCGCGCCCCGGCTGGCATACGCGAACAGCCGTTTGCCGGCCCCCCCAAACTGATCCAGATGGCGCACGGGCAGGCTGTTGCCCATGAACAGCGTGCTGTCCGGCGGGGTAAGCTGCACCACATCATGCACCACCGCGCCATCGAAATAATCGCCGCTGTCCAGCGCGGGGGCCAGGCTGCGCCAGGCGGCCTGTTCGGCGTGGTGGAAGGCGGCCGCCCAGGCGGGGTCGGTGGTGGGGCGGGCACCGGCGGCCAGCCGGGCGCACAGGTCGGCTTCATCGTAAGGCAGCAGGGCCGTGGTGCGGTGCATATCATCCGCCCAGGTGCCGCTGGCGGTGATGTGCAGCCGGTGGCGGGCGGGGGACTGGCTCACATAATCGTTCAGCACCTGCGAGGTGGGCAGGTCGCCAAAGCGCAGGATGACCTCCGGCGCGGCCCACGGGGCACCGGGCAGGTACGCTTCATAGGCGCTGAGGGGCGGCGGCCCCCCGGTGAAGCGCAGCCCGGAGACGGCATCGGCAAAGACGGGATAGCCGATCTTCTCCGCCAGGGCCAGCAGGGCCGGGGCGGCGTGGGCCGGGGAACGCACCCCGCACACGATGATCCCGCGGGGTGCCGCCACGATCTGCGCCAGCCAGTCCACCGTGGCCGCATCCGCCAGCCGGCGCGCATCTGGCCGGGGCGGCGGCGTGAACTCCACCAGCGCTGCCGGCGGCAGTTCGGTCACATCGCCGGGCACCGGCAGCGGCTCCAGCGGCTTACGGAAGGGCAGGTTGAGATGCACCACCCCCTTCCGCAGCCCGTCGGCGGTGGCCAGCGCCCGCGCGGCCAGCGTTTGCAGGTGCCGCAGCACCAGCGCCGGCGGCTGCGCTTCGGGCAGCGGCGTTTCCGCGAACCACAGCGCATACTCCCCGAACAGCTTCACCTGGTCGATGGTCTGGTTGGCCCCGCTGTGCCGCAGTTCCGGCGGCCGGTCAGCCGTGAGCACCAGCAGCGGAATGCGCGAGTGATGCGCTTCCACAATGGCGGGGAAAAAGTTGGCCGCGGCGCTGCCAGAGGTGCAAATGAGCGCCACCGGCGCATCAATCGCCAGCGCCAGCCCCAGGGCGAAGAAGGCCATGCTGCGCTCGTCCAGGTGGGAATACACGCGCAGGCCGCCATGCCGGGCACAGGCCAGCGTCAGCGGCGTGGAGCGCGACCCCGGCGCGATGCACACATGGCGCAGCCCGGCGCGGGCCAGCGCGTCCACCAGCAGCGTGGCGTACAGTGTATTACGATTGGGGGCATTCAGGGTGATGGTCATGGTGCTGGTTGGCTGCTTTCCGCCGGCGCTGCCGGGCCTGATTCGTGCGTCATCCGCACAGGGCATTCAGCATGGGGCGAAATTTAAGCGCGGTTTCGTCCCATTCCTGGCGCGGGTCACTGTCGGCGACGATGCCCGCGCCGGCGTACAGCCACACGCGCTCCGCCTGGGCCACCGCCGAGCGAATGGCCACCACGAACTGGCCGTTCAGCCGCGCATCAATCCAGCCGACGGGGGCCGCATACCAGCCGCGGGGCACCGGCTCCGCGCCGGCGATGAGGGGCAGCGCCACCTCGCGCGGGTCGCCGCCCAGGGCCGGGGTGGGGTGCAGCGCTGCCACCAGCGGCACGATGCCGCCGGCCGCCCGCAGCGTGCCGCGGATGGGCGTGTGCAAATGATGGATATTGGGCAGCGTCATCAGGCCGGTGCTGCCGGTGTGCAGGGCGCTCGTCAGCGGGCGCAGCCGCGCCTCAATGCCGCGGATCACCAGGTCATGCTCATAGCGATTTTTGGCATCGTGCAGCAGCGCCTGCCCCAGGGCGGCATCTTCCGGCGGGGTGGTGCCGCGCCGGCTGCTGCCGGCCAGGGCCATCGTCACCACCTGGTCGCCCTCTACGGCGGCCAGCAGTTCGGGGGTCGCGCCGAAGAAGGCCCGCTGCGGCCGCGGCTCGAACAGAAAGCGGTACGTATCCGGGTAGGCGGCGGCCAGCCCCGGCAGCAGCGTATCCGGCTGGAGGGGGGCGCTAAAACGCGCTTCGCCCACCCGCGCCAGCACGGCCTTGTTCAGCTCGCCGCGCTGCATTCGCGCGGTGGCCCCCGTAATCATGCTCTCCCAGGCGGCATAGGGCAGCGGGTACACCAGTTCCGGCGGCGGCAGCGGCACATCCGGCGGGGGCGGGGCGGCTTCGGCCCGGCGCAGCGCGTCAATTTTTTCCGCCAGCGCGGCCAGCAGGTCATCGCGCAGGTCATGCGGGTTGTCGCCGTAGGGCACCTGCGCGTTCAACGTTAGCCAGGTGTCATCCCCGGTGTGCGTAAGCTGGTAATGGGGCAGGATGAAATGGGCGGGCGTAAAATCCGCCCAGGCGTAATCCGGCGTAAAGTCGTCCAGGAAGGCGAAGCCGCCGAACAACCGCGGGGCCGCCGCGGCCGGTGCGTCCGTCAGCGCCAGCCAGTCATTGAACAGGGCGGCCGCGCTGCGCTGAAGGTGCTGGAAGCGCTGCGGCCCCCAGCCGGTCAGTTCCAGCACTGCGCCGGCCCCGGCGAAGGCGACCGGCTCGCGGCCGGTGGCATAGCTAAAGCGCGGCTGCCCGCGATGCTGCCGCAGGAAGCCCGCCAGGCTGACCCCCGGACACGGCAGCGCCAGGCTGATGAGCCGACCATAATGGGATTGCAGCGATTCATACATGAGGTTGATCGTTTCCAGCGTGTGCATACGGCCACCTGTGAGCCATGGTGTGCTTATTTCAAAATCAGCCGAATCAATTCATCGACGTTTTCGCGGTTGCGGGCCCGATCCGACTTCAACGTGGGCATGATGCCATCGCTGCTGAGCGTGAGCCGGCAGCGGCCGCCTTCCACCGGCTCCAGCCGGATGACAATATCATCAGCAAATTCCCGCGCCACGTTAAAGGCATAGTAGCGGCGGGCGTGGTAGGTGCCGGCATCGGTATCCACCTTCAGCAGCGCCATGTTCAGCCGGCGCAGGGCGGATTGAATGCGCGGTGCCAGGGCGGTACGGTCTGCTTCCACCACCAGGCTGGCCACGGTGTGCGCCGGGGAGGGGGTGCCGGCGGGGGTACGCAGCACATCGCGCAGGTTGCGCAGCATAAAGCCCACCAGCAGCAGGTAAAACAGCGTAATCGCCAGCAAAAAGCCAAAAATCGCCTGCTGCGCTGTCGTGGTCAGGTCGGCCAGCGTATTCACCCGGCCCACCATGAACACCACCAGCAGCCCCGCGCCGCTGATGCCCGCCACCAGCACCGCGATCTGCCCGGTTCGGCGGCGGCTGCGCTGCGCGGCGGTTTCCGTCTCGCGCTCAAAATGGATGATGGTCAGCGAGGGGGCCGGGGTGCTCTTGCGCCGGCGGTTTTGCAGCCCGAAGAACGCGCCCAGGGCTGCCAGCAGCAGCGGGATGAGCGTGGCGAAGATGCCCAGGACGGCATCCACCTGTTCCACGGTCATGGCGCGGCGCGTTCCGGGGCCGGCCCCACACTCCGCAGCAGCAGCGGCAGCAGCGTGTGCAAAATGCGCTCCGGCGCGGGTTCGCCGGTATATACCCACTGGATGACGATGTTGTAAATGGCCCCCAGCCACGCATGGGCCACGATGGTGGTATCCACCGGGGCAATCTCGCCGGCGGCGATGGCTTCATCCAGGTAGGTCTTAATCAGCCCGGCGAAGCGATCGGTAATTTCCAGGCGCTTTTTTTCAAAGACGCTGCCCAGCCCCACCGCCTGCACCAGCAAAATTTTGGCCGGGCGGCGATATTTGCCAAACGTCTCCAGCACGGCGCTGAGGGCGGCCTGCACGCGCCCCATGCCCTGTGCCTGGTGGGTGATGGCCTCGTGCGTGCGCCGTTCCAGCAGGTCAGCGAACTGGTCTACCAGGGCGATGAACAGCTTTTCCTTGTTGGGGAAGTGGAAATAGATAGAGCCTTTGGAGGTGCCGGCCGCCTGCACAATCTCATCCATGCGGGTATCGTGATAGCCCTGGCTGCTGAACACGTTCAGCGCGGCATCCAGGATGCGCTCACGGGTGGAGTTTTCGCGGGGTGGCTCGCTCATGCTCATTTCCTCTCCGATCTGACTGACCGGTCAGTTTTATGATAGCACAAAAAGCGGCCGGCGGGGCAGGTTTTTCACGCGGCGTTAAGCAAATTCAATAAGTGATAAAAGGCACAAATGGCCGGAAGGGGTGTGTTGGGGGATGCGATGGCCCGTACCGGGCCCGGCCGCCGGCAGGGTGTGCCGGGGCCAGGCGCGGGCGCGGGGTGGCGGGGGTCAGGGTCAGGGTTAGCGCAGGATAATATCCGCGCTGGCGCACTGGCGGCCGTCCTGCGTGCACACGCTGTTGGTGATGGTGCGCCCGCGATAGCCGGTGTTGGTATACAGGGTGATGCGCGTGGTTGCGCCGGCTTCCAGCCGCTGCACGGTCATGGTCAGGGTTTGGCCATCAACCACGATGCGCGTTTGCCCGCGCTGAAAGTCCATCCGGTTAAGCTGGATGGTGTTGGGCAGCGTGTCCACCAGCAGGATATTTTCCAGGGCGGCGCTGCCGGCATTACGCAGCGTAATCGTCCATTCAAGGCGCGTGCCGTCAAGCTGCGGCACCGACGCTTTACCCGTGAGGTTCAGTTCCAGCGGGCTTTCGGTGGCGGCGGGCGGCTCAGACGGGATCAGCGGCGCGGCGGCCGTCACAGCGGCCAGCACGCCCAGGCACAACACGATCAACAGACGAAAGAACAGAGAACGCTGGATAGACATGGGCAATCCTGTAACAAAATGTCTTAACATGGTGGCGAAGGATAGCCTTATCCTACCCGCAGGCGGCCCGCTTTGCGTGAAGGCCGGATGAGAGATGCATGATGAGTGCGGTTATTTTTCGCATAGTCATGATACGGTAGACGAGATACGGGCAGCAGGCTAACCGGGCATTCGCCCGGTCAGGGACGGGGCCGCGGACAAAGATTTTCTCGGCCGTAGGCCGGGGCATATCAGGGTGGGGGAGGGCATCTCTGTGCCTCTGTGCCTCTGTGTTGCATCCTTTCCGCCGTCACCGTCACCGTGGGCCGGGGCATATCGGGGTCGTCTCCCCTCGCCCAGGGCGCAGCCCGTCAGGGAGAGGGGCCGGGGGTGAGGGC
>JALOOI010000061.1 GCA_025454495.1 Anaerolineae bacterium | reverse complement strand
CCTGCTGATTGCGCTGCGGGCCCGCCAGCTTTCCAACGGCTGGACGCGAGATGTGCCCGGCCGTTTCCAGGGCTTTGTGGAGGTCATCGTCGATGGCCTGTGGGGCCTGGCCAAACAGCAGGCCGGCAATAAGCCGAAGGTGAAGAATTTGCTCTTTCCCATCGTGGCGAGCATTTTCCTGTACCTGCTGGCCGCCAACTGGAGCAAGCTGATCCCCGGTGTGGAAAGCGTGGGCGTGCTGCACTGCGCGGTTTACCAGCCGGTAGCGTTTAACGGCCATCCCATCCAGGAGACCAATATCCTGGGCCGCCCGGCCTTTGTGCTGCGCGTTGACCAGCCGCTGAACGTGGGTACGCCCGGCACGGAAAAGGGTTACAAACAGTGCGAAGCCGGCCTGGGTGAAGAACACTATGCCGAATACGCCATCAAGAACCTGGACCCGTTCTTTGACAATCGCCTGACGCACGTCACCGAAGAAGGCGACACGCTGGCCAGCATCGCGGCAGATTTTGCCGCCCAGGCGGCAGAACGTACCGCCAGCCCGGTGAGCGAAGTCATCAATGAGGTGAACGCCACCGAAGGCATCCTCAGCAGCTACACGCCGCATTATCACTATGAAGGCTGGAAAGAATTCAAAGTGACGGCGGATGATGTGCTGGCGCTGAACAGCGGCCTGACCGCCGAAGAAGCCCACGAAGGCGAAGCGCTCACGGTCGATACGCCGCTGGCCGCCGGCCAAACGGTGCTCGTGCGTGAAGAACTGCTCGGTGAAAATGCCACCACCATGCACAACCAGCTTTACACCGTTGCGCCTTTCGTGCGTGGTCTGGCGACCGACCTCAACGTGACCCTGGGCATGGCGATCTTCGCCTTCCTGCTCATTCAATACTTCGGCATTTCCGAACTGGGGTTGAACTACTTCCAGAAGTTTGTCAATGTGGCGGCCATCGGCGGCATCGCCAAACGCCCCCTGGGCGCGATCGATTTCGTCGCCGGGCTGTTCGAAATTGTGTCGGAACTGGGTAAAATCGTCAGTCTCTCGTTCCGTCTTTTCGGCGCGATCTTCGCCGGCAGCATTCTGTTCGCGGTGTTCCTGTTCCTCTTTGGGACGATTGCACCCGGTGTCATCCTGCTGCTGGAGATCATCGTCGGCGGGGCGCAGGCCGGCGTGTTTGCCATCCTGACGCTGATTTTCTGCGCACAGGCCATGGTCAGCCACGCGCACGATGATGAACACGGGCACGAAGCCCACTAAACGTCTTATCTGAATACACGACGAACCATACCAACAAGGAGCAAACACACAATGGAAGGTCTCGGACTCGACGTAGGGCTGAAAGCCGTCGGCGCAGGGCTGGCAATGGTGGGCGCATTTGGCCCCGGGGTGGGCATCGGTCTCATGGTACAGGGTGCCATGCAGGGGATTGGTCGTAACCCGGACGCTGCCGGTGCCATCCAGACGAACATGATCCTGGGGATCGTGTTTGCGGAAGCCGTTGCCATTTATGCTCTGGTGGTCGCGCTCATTATCCTGTTCGTGCTGTAATTTTTTTTCGGACAGGAGCGTAACCATGCAGAAAAACACATTCCTTAAGCGGCTGCTGGTCGCCGGTTTGCTGGGGGCGCTGCTCCTGGCGATGGCGCTGCCCGTCATTCGCGCTCAGGATGCCACCGCCGAAGCCCCGGCTTCGGAAGAACAGCAGAATACCGAAGGCGAAGCTGCTGCCGGTGCCGAAGGGGAAGCTGCCGAAGAAGCCGGCCTGCTCACCCCCCTGGGCATCAACAGCGGGCTGCTGTTCACCCAGACGTTTAACTTCCTGCTCGTGGCGGCCCTGCTGACGTTCCTGCTGTGGCGGCCGGCCGTGAACTTCCTGGATGCCCGCTCGGCGCGGATTCAGAAGGGGCTGGAAGATGCGGCCGCGGCGGCCAAAGCCCGCCAGAATGCCGAAGTAGAAGCCGAAAAGATCATGGCGGAAGCCCGTGCCCAGGCCGCGAAAGAAATCAGCGAAGCCCGTGCCCGTGGCGAAGAACTGGCCAAAAGCATTCAGGGCGAAGCCCGCACAACCGCGCAGACCGAGGCGGACAAAATCCGCACGGAAGCCGCTGCCGCCCGCAATGCGGAGCTGGCCGGCCTGCGTGACCAGGTGCTGAATATCTCGGTGGCGCTGGCCGGGCGCATTTTGCAGGAAAATGTGGACGCGAAGAAGCAGACCGGCCTGGTCTCCGATTTCTTCAGCAAAGTGCCCGCCGCCGCGAAGTCCATGGCCGGGCGCGTGGAAATCGTCAGCGCCATGCCCCTCAGCGATGCCGAGCAGGCGAAAGCCCGCAGCGAAATTGGCGCGTCCGAAATTGCCTTCAGTGTCGATCCGTCCATCCTGGGCGGGTTGATCGTCAAATCGGCCGATAAGGTGATTGATGGCAGCGTGAAAAGCGGCCTGAATGACCTGGCAGGCCGCCTGAACTAAACGCGGCATCCGCCTGGATGACAGCCACAGACGCGCCCTGCGGGGCGCGTTTGTGTTCCAGGGCGGCATTCACCCGCTGCTTAACCGGGTGCAGTATGCTATCCTTCATCATGTTCAAAATCTTCTAAACGTCAGGGAACAGCATGGCACATCTCAGCGGTAAGGAACGCTCGCAATACGTGCAAACGATGTTTGACCGCATCGCCGGGCGCTACAATTTGATGAATCGGGTGATGACCTTCGGGCAGGATATGGCCTGGCGGCGCTTCGTCATTCAGCAGGCGCAGCTTACGCCGGGGGGCAGCCTGCTGGACCTGGCGGCCGGCACGGGGGATATTGCCTTTGAAGCCAAACGGACGGTGCCTTCGGCGCAGGTGGTGGCGGCAGATTTTTCGGTGGGGATGATGCGGGTGGGGCAGGCGCTGCCGGAGGGCGGGCGCGTGGCGTGGTCGGCGGCAGACGCGCTGGAACTGCCTTTCGCCAGCAGCAGCTTTGATGCTGTCGTGTCCGGCTATCTGGTGCGTAATGTGATTGATATTCCGCGCACGCTGGCGGAGCAAATGCGCGTGTTAAAGCCGGGCGGGCGCATCGTCATCCTGGATACCACGCCCCCGCGCCGTAACCTGCTGCGCCCCTTCATCCTGCTGCATCTCAATGTCATCATCCCGCTGCTGGGCCGCCTCATCGGGGGCCCGGCCGCCGCCGATGCCTACACCTATCTGCCAGAATCCACCCAGGCCTTTAAAACCCCGGAAGAACTGGCTGCACTCATGCAGCAGGCAGGGTATCAGAACGTCACGTTCAGGACGTTTATGTTTGGGACGATGGCCGTTCACCGGGGCGAAAAGCCGCACCGCTGACCGGGGGACGACGGGTTATTCCTGGGAGCGCGGGTCGCGGTGACGGTAGGTGATGCGCCCTTTGCTCATGTCGTAGGGGGTCATCTCCACTTTCACCCGGTCGCCCAGCAGGATGCGGATGTAAAACTTACGCATCTTGCCGGACAAATAGGCCAGCACGCGGTGGCCGCTGTCCAGCTCCACGATGAACTGGGTGTTGGGCAGGGCTTCCATCACCACGCCTTCCAGTTCCAGGCTGTCTTCTTTGGGTTTGGAGCCGGCATCATCCGGCAGGGCGGGCGTGGGGTCACTCTTGCGCCGGTATTTATCGTTGCTCTTTTTCTTGGACATAGCACTCCTGACGAACATCAAAAAACAAACAGACCGCTGGATACCGTGGCACCAGCGGTTGTTTTGGGATACAGGTGGAAAACGACTGCGGTCTGATTACAGACCGCCGCGTGCCGCCGCTTTGCGCTGACGACGACGGGAACGGCGAATGGCCTTCTTCTTTTCGATGCGGCGTAATTCGCTCTTGGAAATGTGCCACCGCTTACGGCGCACCGTGCTCAGAATGCCAGCATTGGTGACGCGCTTACGGAAGCGGCGCAGCAACTGCTCCTGCGATTCACCGGGCTTTAGCTTTACAGATGCCATAGCTTGTAGGATACCTTCTGTCGCCTGTCTTATCGACTATTACACTTATTATACCGGAGAACACCGCGGCTGACTACGGTCAGTCCTGCGCGGTGGCTTTGCCGGCTTCCCAGGTATCACGTTCGGCGGCCGTCACTTCTTTCAGGCTCAGCCCCAGGCGCTGCTTGTCCGATTCAATGCTGATGACGCGGGTCAGCACGCGCTGGCCTTCGTTCAGCTCGCGGCGCGGGTCGGCCGCTTTATCGTCAGAAATCTGGCTGACGTGCAGCAGCGCTTCGATGCCCGGTTCCAGGCTGACGAACGCCCCAAACGGCTCCACGCGGGAGACGGTGCCCTCCACGAGCTGGCCGATGTGGTACATTTCATTGACCATGGCCCAGGGATTGGGTTGCAGGCGCTTCAGGCTGAGGCCGATGCGCTTGCCGTTATCATCCAGGTGCAGGATGTAGGTTTTCACTTTGTCGCCCACCGTCACCACTTCGCCGGGATGGCGCACGCGGTGCCAGGCCAGTTCCGAAATGTGGATGAGGCCATCTGCGCCGCCCAGGTCCACGAAAGCGCCAAAGTCGCACAGGCCGCTCACGACCCCTTCGCGCACGTCGCCTTCTTTCAGTTCGGCCAGCAGGATTTCTTTACGGGCGTTGCGGGTTTCGCGCTCGGCATTGCGCTGGCTAAAGACCAGGCGGCGGCGTTTGCGGTTGACTTCGATCACCTTAATGGCGATGTCTTTGCCCACCATGTTATCCAGGTAGCGCACGCGCTCATCTTCGTTCATGCCACGGGGCAAATCCACCACATGGCTGGCCGGGATGAAACCGCGCAAATTGCCAAAGGGCACGATCAGCCCGCCCTTGTTGGCCGCTGCGACCACGCCCTGCCAGGGCTCGTCGCTCTCCTGGAGTTTTTCTGCCAGTTTCCAGTCCTCATTCTGCCGCGCCTGCGAGGCCGAAAGCACCAGATTGCCGTCCATATCCTCCAGCCGGATGACGGTCACATCAATATCGTCGCCCACATGGAAATCGGACATGTTCATGCCCATGCGTTCCACGTCCTGGCGCGACACAATGCCATCGTGCTTCCAGCCAATGTCCACAATCAGGCCGTGGTAATCCACCGCCAGGATTGAGCCGGTCTTGATTTCACCCCGTTCGAGTTGATTTTCTGCCAGCGAAATTTCCAGCAGGGCAGCAAAATCCATGTCTCCGGCGAGGTTATCGCGCGAAACTTCTGTCTGCATAAATAAAAAACTCCTGTACGAACGATGTGGGATGCTGAAAGGCGACACACTGCGGCTTCATCCGTCCGATGACTGTTGAGCGGACGACGGCGGCGCGGTATGCGAGTGGAAAACCCTGCCATGCTGGCAGCCCGTCGGTGAGGGCGGGTGAAGAGGCGAAGCGGTCTGTCTCCCAGAATCGTGGCGATTATACTGAGGGGGGGGCGCTTTGTCAACCTGAGCCGCTGATGAAGCTGTGCCCGTCCGGGGTTGGGCGGGCACAGCGACGGAGCCGGCGGGGGGTTATTCTGCGTCCGGGGCGGGGGCGGCTGCGTCCGGGGCCGCTTCGGCCGGGGCGGGGGCCACTTCGGCCGGGGCGGGGGCGGCTTCCGGTGCGCCGTCATCGGTGGTGCCCCAGCGCTGTGTAAAGCCCACGCGCCGTTTTTCTGGCTCCAGGTGGCTGATGCGTAACGACAGGCGATCACCCTTTTGCACGTAGGAGTAGGGTTCTTTCAGCGCACCGTCGCCCATTTCGCTCAGGTGCAGCAGGCCTTCCAGCCCGTCATCCAGCGCCACGAAAGCCCCAAAATCGACCACGTTGGTCACGGTGCCATCCACAAGCTGCCCTTCGTGATAACGAATTTGCGCGTCGTCCCACGGGTCGGACAGCAGGCGCTTGCGGCTGAGCGCGATGCGGTTGGTATTGCGATCCAGATTCAGGATATACACCTGAATTTCATCGCCCACCCGCAGCACATCCCGCGGATGATCCACCCGGTGCCAGGCCAGCTCGCTGACGTGGATGAGGCCATCCGCGCCGCCGATGTTGACGAAAGCCCCAAAATCGCGCAGGCCGGTTACGGTGCCATTCACAATATCGCCCTCTTTAAGCGCCGACAGCAGCCGCGCTTTTTGCTGCTGCCGCCATTCGCGCTGTGCTTCGCGCTCGCTGAAGATGAGGCGGCGGCGATCCTGATCGACCTCGATCACCTTCACGGTCAGTTTTTCGTTCATCAGCGCATTCAGCGTGTCGCGCCGTTCGGCCGACATATTCACGGTGGTCAGGTGCGAACTGGGGATGAAGCCTTCCAGCCGGTTCCAGCGCACCAGCACGCCGCCTTTGTTATAGCCGGTCACAGTGACTTCGACCGGTTTCTCGCTTTCCAGCAGTTCACGGGCTTTTTCCCAGTCGTAGCGTTGCAGCCCCATGTTGATGGAAACGATCAAATTATCATTCATATCGCGCGGATTTACGACGTAAACCGGCACATCCTCCCCGACGGCGAGCTTATCACGGAATTCACGATCCATGCGCTCAATATCGGTGTACGGCACAATACCATCCTGCTTTGCGCCCAGGTCAACGATGATTTCCCGTTCTTCGATTTGAAGAATGGTGGCCGTGCGGATTTCGCCGCGACGGGGCGGTGTGTAGGTATACCCCAGCGACGAATGGAGCAGCGACTCAAAATCCTCTTCCTGACGCTTATCTTTTCCTTCTGACATGTTTCTCAAATCTCCGCGCTGGAAGCCCATCCACCGGATGGCCTGACGCACAACAGCTTACAGCCGGCGCTGCCGTGCCCTGGTGAATACATGCGTACCTGAGACAGCCTGTGCAATACGATACATCGAGAAGAGCACTCTCCTCATAGATCGAGCCGGCAGGCTCTTTCTGGCGCAGGCCGCCTTTTACCACTAGGCACAGTATAACACAAATCGCCATTTCTGGCGCTACAGTGCAATGGGTGCGCCGGGGCGGGTGCTGTTAGCCGGGGAGGGGCTGCAAACGCGCCTGCAACCGGGCTTCCATCTGCCGCAGCCAGGCGCATTCCGCTTCGTGCAGGGCGATGTTGTAGGCCTGGTGCCAGTTCTGTGGCGCGGCCCCGGCCGCCGACTGGCACAGCGCGCCGAGGGTGGCTTCGGCGGCGCGGCGGCGACCGCGCAGCAGGCGCAGCACGTCCACTTCTGGCAGGTACTGCGCCAGGTACAGCCGCAGCATAAACGCCTGCCGGTCGGTGGCCGGGCCCTGGTGCAGCCAGTGGCGCAGCTCCTGTTCCCCTGCCGGGGCGATGCGGTACAGCTTTTTGGCCGGCCGGCGCGACTGTGGAATTTCCTCCATGTCGATCACCCCTTCCTGCTGCATTTTATGCAGCGTGGGGTACAGCGTGCCATAGCTGCTGCTGATGCCGGTGCCGGGCGTGCTGGAGAGCTGTTTGTGAATGCCGTAGCCTGTCATGGGCTGCCGGCTTAAAAGACCCAGAAGCAAATACCGATGCGACATACCCCGCCATTCTGCACATCAAGGGCTTATGGTCAGTATAGGCCGTCCGGTGGCCGCCGGGCAGGTAGAGTGCTGTGTGAATACGCAGACCGCTTTATAACGCTTTTGTTAGCCGCGCTGTTCAGTTAAAGCCGGGGTCGGGTTCTGGCTCCATCATGCCGATGTTGCGCATCCCGCGGTCAATTTCCCAGGGGTAAACGATGTAGGTATCGGTGGCTGCGCCATAATAATCGGGCTTGGCTCTGGTGAACAGCGAGCGATAGGGGTTAAAGTGCAGCACGCAGGTATAGCCGATGGCCCCCGCGCCGAAGATACGTTCTTTGACGGTGGTGCTGGTGCGCCCGCTGCCCCACACATCATCCACGATCAGCGCCGTGCGCCCGCGCAGCAGCGCGTCATCCGGGAATTGTAAAAAGGTGGGCCAGGCCATCAGCCCGGAGCCTTCCGTGGCGGGAAAATCCACCGCCGCCGTCAGCATATGGCGAATATCCAGCGCTTCGGCCAGCATCCCGCCCGGGATCACCCCGCCGCGGGTAATCATCACCATGGCATCAAACGGGCCGACCGATTTTAACTGCGGGATCAGCAGGTCGATCAATTTATCGACATCTGTCCAGGTCAGGTATTCGGTGCGACCGGCGGGGAAAGACATGGCTGCTGCTCCAGGCTAACGAACTCAACAATCACTGTGACCGCTAATTATAGTCCTGCCGGGGCGGCAGTACAACAAAATGGCTGCCCGGCCCGGGCTATCGGCGGACGAGGGCCGGGAAAAGGCGCGCCGGGCCCGGTTTTTACGCCGGTTGATAATCCGCACAGATGAGGACGATGGGCTGGCCGCGCAGGCGGGTGAGTACCAGCGTGCGCGATTCGGGGCCCGTGGTCAGGCCAAGCTGTGCGATGAGGGCTTCCGGGGTGATGGGCGAGCCGCGCTTTTTGACGGTGATGTGCCCCACCTGCTGCGCCCGCAGCGTATGGCGTAATTTTTTCAGGTGGAAGGGCAGCCAGCCCAGGATGCGCCAGGCGCGGGCCCAGGGGGTCGCCGGCGGCGCATCGGTGGTGAGGTAGGCGATGCTCTCATCCAGCAGCGTGGCATCCCAGGCGGCGGCGGCATCCTGCACCAGCCCGGCCCGCAGCAGGGCGGCATCTGGCTCCAGCAGCCAGGCCCGCGGGGCGGCCGTGGCCACCTGCGGCAGCCGGTCGCGCTGCCAGTGCTGCACCCCATCCGGCGTGATGAGCGTGGCGCGGGTGGTGAGGGGCGCAGGGGTGCCCATGGTCGCGCTGTCGCAGCGCAGCACGGCCTCTTTCAGGTCGCCGTTGACGGAGATAAATTCTACCGTGCCGCCATACGGGCGCAGTTGCGCCAGGTCTACGCCGGGGGCCAGCTTCACCAGGATGCGCCCGGCCCGCCAGCCACGGATGAGCGCCAGCGGCGGCTGATACCTGTCCACATGCAGCAGGCGCTGGCCGCTGGCATCGCGCCGCGCCGGGTCGTAAAAAATGAGGTCTGCGCCGGACGGAATGCCGTGCGTGACATCAACCTGCTCAACCGGGATGGTCAGCCCGCAGGCGGCGGCGTTATAGCGGGCGATGGCCACGCGCAGCGGGTCAAGCTCCAGCCCGGTGACGGCCGCGCCGGCCTGCGCCAGCGCCAGGGCATCGCTGCCGATGCCGCAGCACACATCCAGCGCGGTTTGCCCGTGGCTGCCGGCGGCGCGGTAGCGGCGGATGTGCGGATCACTGGCCTGTTCCAGCGCTTCGGGGGTAAAAAAGAGCCGCGGTGCCAGCTCGCCGAATTTGGGCACGGCTTTCTGGCGCAGCCGGGCCATGGCCAGCGCTGCGCCGGCCAGCTCCGGCGCAACCTGTTTGCGTAAGCGCGTCAGCAGGGCCAGCGTGTGCATTTCGGACAGATCGTCCCCGGCCAGTTCGTCCAGCACGGCGGCCCCGGCCGGGCCGGCCAGCCAGTCCAGCGCCGCCAGGGACAGTGCCCCGCGTTCACTCATCGCTGGCTTCCGCGGTGGCCGGGTCCAGCGCCTGCCAGCTTACCGTGCTCAGTATATCCGGCTCCGGGTTAATCCACACCGGGCCGCCCCGGGCCGCCACCTGCGCCACACTGAATTTGGCGATGCGGTTCACCCCGTGCAGGCTCCCGCGCAGCACCGCCGTCTGCATAAAATGGACGGCCTTCGGCAGGCTGCTGAAGGCCAGCAGCGTCGCCGGGTCGCCGGTGGCGGCCGCCTGCCAGCGAATGACCGCCTGCGGATCCATGCGCCAGGGGGGCAGGTTGGGGGTCTGTGCAATGAGCAGGTGCAAATAGCGCCCGCGATACTGCGCCAGCGTCTGCCCATCCGCATCGCGGGTGGCGGCACTGTGGACGCGCGCCAGCGTATCGGCGGTGGGGTGGGGTTTTTCGCCGCGCAGCAGCACCCCGTGGCCGGCTGTGGCCGGCTCTACCAGGATGCGGGTGTAGCCGGCCTGCTCCAGCGCCTGCACCTGCGCCACGTCCACCGCGCCGGCCGGGTTCACCAGGATGAAGCGGCCGCCGGGGCGCAGCACGCGCAGCACCGCCGCCAGCAGCGCCGCCGCCGGGGCGGTATCCCACGCGGTGACGGCATCGACGCTGGCCGGCGTAAAGAGCCAGTCCGCCGGCGACAGCGAAGCCGGCGTAATGTGCAGATCAGGGCGGCGGGCCGCCAGCACCGCGCCGGTTTCGCCGCCCACGTCCAGCAGCCGCAGCTCGGCGGCGGAAGGCGGCAGGTGCTTCGCCAGCGCCAGGATGAAATCGTGGCGGGACGGCATTATTTGGGCGGCTTAGCCGCGCTGCCGGCATCTTCTTCGGCAGCATGGGTGATGAGGCCGACGAACTCATACCATTCTTCGCGGAAGAAGTGCAGCGTCACCGCTTCCAGTTCCACATGGTACACTTTTTCGCCGTCCGGCTCATAACTGATCCACACTTCATAATTGTCAGATTCAAGCAGCCGTTCCGTGGGGACCAGGTCGGCCGCTTCACGGTCACTTTTTTTATCTTTCGGGCGTTTATCCACAGTCGAGCCTCCTGAGGTTGCAAAAACGCGCCGCAGGGGTCGCCCGCAGCGCGTTATGAAATGGCCAGAAGATGCCGGTTTTAGTCGCGGCGGTCGCCGCCGCCACCACCACCACCGCTGCGGTCGCCACCGCCACCACCGCCGCCACCGCCACCGCTGCGGTCGCCACCACCACGATTACCGCCGAAGCCACCGCCACCGCCGCCGCGCCGGTCGCCGCCACCGCGATTACCGCCGAAGCCACCGCCACCGCCGCCACGCCGATCACCACCACCGCGCCGGTCGCCACCACGGTCGCCACCACGGTCGCCACCACGGTCGCCGCCACCGCGATTACCCCCGGCGCGATCACGCTCGCGGGCTTCTTCCACCGTCCAGCCTTCCAGCACGGCCTGGCGGCTCAGGCGCACGCGCCCGGTCGGGTCAATGTCCGTCACCATGACCATGATTTCATCGCCAATGTGGAACTCGGCTTCGACCTTCATGATCTTATAATCGGCCAGTTGCGACACATGCACCAGGCCTTCCTTGCCGGGGATGAATTCCACGAACACGCCGTAATTTTCCAGCCGGGTGATCTTGCCGGTGTACACCTGGCCGATCTCGGCATCTTCCACCAGCGCCCGCACTTTGTCCTGGGCCAGGTAGACCGAGGTGGCATCCGGCCCGGCGATGAACACCGTGCCATCGTCCTGAATGTCGATCTTGACCCCGGTGGTGTCCTGAATGCTGCGGATGACTTTGCCGCCGGGCCCAATCACCGCGCCAATCTTGTCCACTTCGATCTTGAGGGTAATCATGCGCGGGGCGTTTTCGTTCAGTTCCGGGCGCGGCTGCGGGATGGTCGCCAGGATGAGATCCAGAATTTGCAGGCGGGCGGCGCGGGCCTGGGCCAGCGCCTGGCGCATGACATCGTCCGTCACCCCTTTGATCTTGATGTCCATTTGCAGCGCGGTGATGCCGTTGCGCGTGCCGGCCACTTTGAAGTCCATATCCCCCAGGTGATCTTCCAGCCCCTGAATATCGGTCAGCACGGCCACCTGGTCGCCTTCTTTAATCAGCCCCATGGCAATGCCGGCCACCGGCTGCTTGATGGGCACCCCGGCATCCATCAACGCCAGGGTGCTGCCGCACACGCTGGCCATGGAGGTGCTGCCGTTGGAGCTGAGGACTTCGCTCACCAGGCGCACGGTGTAGGGGAAAACATCTTCACCGGGGATCATCGGCTCCAGCGCGGCTTCGGCCAGCGCCCCATGGCCGATCTCGCGGCGTTTGGGCCCGCGCATGGGGCCGGTTTCGCCGGTGGAATAGGGCGGGAAGTTGTAGTGATGCATGTAACGGCGCGTGTCTTCCATGTCGTCCAGCCCGTCCAGCATTTGCGCGTCCCGCGGGGTGCCCAGCGTGGCCACCGTCAGCACCTGGGTTTGCCCGCGCTGGAACAACCCCGACCCGTGCACCCGCGGAATAAGCCCCACTTCGGCCGAGAGCGGGCGAATGGTGGTATGATCGCGGCCATCCGGGCGAATTTTGTCCTCCACGATGCGGCGGCGCACTTCGTCGCGCATGGCATCGTTGATGGCTTCCTTCACCAGCTTCAGGTTGATCTTCTGGTCATCGGGCCGGTCAGCATTTCTGGCTTCGTATTCCGCGCGCACGGTTTCGCGCAGCGCTTCCATGGCTTCGTTGCGGTCATCGCGGGCGGTCATCTGCGCCACGATCTGTTTCACCTCGGCCAGCACCCGCGCCCGCACTTCGGCCGCCAGCGCTTCATCGTAGGCCATCAGGATCGGCTCGCCTTTGGCTTTGCCCGCGTCCGCCCGCACCTGCTGTTGCAGGGCGATCAACGCCTGGATGGCTTCGTGCCCCAGTTTGAGCGCCTTCAGCATGGTCTCTTCATCAACTTCGTGGGCTTTGCATTCCACCATATTGATGGCATCCGCCGTGCCGGACAAACGCAGATCCAGCAGGCTCTGTTCCATCTGCGTGGAGGAGGGGTTCACCACCAGTTCACCGTCGATCAGCCCCACGCGCACGCCGGCCACCGGCCCATCCCACGGAATATCGCTGATGAGGATGGCGGCGCTGGCGGCCAGGATGCCCGGCATATCCACCTGATTTTCGGAGTCGTGCGAGAGCGAGGTGAGGATCACCTGCACTTCATTGAGCATGTCTTTGTTGAACAGCGGGCGCAGCGTCCGGTCGATCACCCGGGAGACCAGGATGGATTTATCGGACGGGCGGCCTTCGCGGCGCATAAAGCTGCCGGGAATGCGCCCGGCGGCATACAGGCGTTCTTCATAATCCACCGACAGCGGGAAGAAATCCTGCCCTTCGCGCACACGGCTGCTCATGGTGGCCGCGCAGATGAGCATGGTATCGCCCATGCGCACCGTCACCGCGCCGCCGGCCTGCTGGGCCAGTTTGCCAGTTTCCAGGATGATCTCTTTGCCACCGATGGTGGTGCTGTAACGGCGCACGCCGTTGGCTTCGTTGGTCATAGTGTTTTCTCTCTATTGGGATAAACGAGTACGCCCGTCAGTCAGGGGCTGGTGCACCAATCCGGCTATCGGCAGACAGCCAGGCTGGTGCTCCAGACACTGTCCCAACGGGCGCACGGGCAGGTCAGGCAGCGGCAGCAGGGGGCTTTGTGCGGTGATGTCATCGTGGGAAGGGCGCATCCACTGTGCCTGCTGAGCCTGATGCAGCGATGCCACGCCTTAGCGGCGCAGCCCCAGACGCTCCAGCAGAGCGCGATAGGTTTCCGGGTTCTTGCGGCTGATGTACTTCAGATGGCGGCGGCGTTCCCCCACCAGCTTCAGCAGCCCCCGGCGCGAGTGAGCATCATGTTTGTGCGTCCGCAGGTGGTCAGTCAACTGATTGATGCGGCGCGTGAGGAGTGCAATTTGCACTTCCGGCGACCCGGTATCGCCCTCAAAGCGGGCGAAGTCCTTGATGATGATGGTCTTGGTATCTTTGTCGAGAGGCATCCTGCACCCTGCCGCCTGTGCGGCTGTCACCGGCTGGTCTGGAAGGCAGTCCAGCGGTCTCATGGTTAAACGCGGCTATCTTAGCAGAAAAGCCGGCGCGGTGCCAGTGGTGAACGGCCCCCGGCAGGGCGGCCGGCCTTAGCTGGCATCCCCGGCGACCAGTTTCACCGTGTGATGGGTGCGGAACAGGCTGTACTGCCCGGCCCGCCCCGGCAGCAGGTTGAGGACGTTTTCCGTCTCCATGATGGAAATCCACAGCGGGATATTCCAGGCTTCCTCAGGCGATTCTTCCTGGATGCGCTGCGGGCTGATGACGCTGTTACGTTCATACAGGCGCAGCAGCACGCGGATGAAGTCATCGCGCAGGTGCAGCATTTCCTGCACATAGGCCTGGCGCGTGTTGAGCGAGATGCCTTTGGTGTTAAAGTTGCTCTGCGGGTTGGGGTATTCGCTCACCACCACCGCCTGCATCGCTTCCAGGTATTCCACCGCCCGCTGGAAGGCCATGCCGCTGTCAAAGGGGCGCAGCCGCCGGTGCAGGCTGCCCAGCGGGCACCAGGCAAAGCTGCGGAAGCTGGTGAACTGCTCCACGCTGACGATGATCCGCACGCACATTTCCTGCGACTGCGTATCCTGCGCCACTTCCGCCAGGCCCGGGCCTGAGAGCGCTCCCGGTACGGGCGCGGGTTGCGCGTCGGTCGTCGCCAGGCCGGGGGGGCTGCCCGGTTCGATGTAATCATCCGGCAGGCGGATCACCGGCACCAGGTCATCCGGGTTATGGCGATGCGGCACCAGTTCGCGCTGGAGAATCTGTTCGCGCACCAGAGCATCAATCCAGTGGGAGCGCCATTGATCGTCCAGGTTCATGCCGGGGCGGCTGATGTCGCGTTCCATCTCCAGCCCGTTCAGCAGAAAGCCATAATTGACGTACATCCAGCCGCGCACCTTCAGCGTGTTGGCCACGCGCCGGGCGATGGCATCGCGCACGATGCGCGTTTTGTCCACCAGCGGGTGCGCCACGTTCAGCAGCAGCATCCCGCCGGCGGCCGGGCGCAGCACGCCCAGGGCCTGGGCCTGCGCCAGCAAATCTTCGCCGCGCTCGCGCACCACCACCGCGCCCACTTCCGTCAGCCGATCCAGCAGCCGCGCCGGGCTGAGTTCGCGGGTGCCGGTGCGGGTCGTCAGCCAGTCAAACTGGATGATGACGCTGGACCACAGCGACGGGTTAAAGGCTTCGCCGGGCGTTTCCATCACCGGGGCCGTGCTCAGCGATTGATGCGTTTGCAGGCTGGTGAAATCTTCGATGTATTCCAGCGTCACGGCCGGGTGCTGTTCGATCTGGCGGCTGGTGCTGCCGCGCACACTCCAGATGATGACCGGCTTGCCGCGCTGCACCAGCGTATTGATGACATCGTTAAAATCGCGGTCGCCGCTGGCCAGGATGAACACATCGCCGGATTCAGTACGGCCCGAATCGGTGATGACATCGCGGGCGATGCGAATATCGGCGCTGTTTTTGCCCGGCAGGTTGAACACCGGGTCAATGTTGGCCATCATCAGGCGGGTGGGGGCATCATCGGCAATCTCGCGCCCGGCGCGATCCAGCAGCGGCGGCAGCGTGCCGCGCTGCCCCCAGGGGGCATAGGCGGCCATCTTCACCAGTTGCCCGTGTGCCTTCGCCTGGGCCACAAAGCGCTCAATCAAATGATCCAGGTTGACGATGAACCCCTGTTCATTGAGGCTGATGGCGATATTCTCAAAGTCGATGTACACCGCCACATTCTTGCTCTGGATGCCCAGCAGCGTCTCCAGCGGCTGAAAGATAATTTCATCGGCGAATTCGGTGCCTTTGAGCACATCTTCTGACCCCCACATGCGAATGCGGGCGCTGCGCGTGACCTTAATCCGCCGGATCAGCGGCAGCAGGTCGCGGCTGGTGGTGGCCAGAATCAGCTCATCGATGGGGTCAGGATCGTAGGAGAAGTAATGGATGATGAGCACATCCGCCAGGCTGGCGCGATGGGTGATCTCGAACACTTCATAGCCGGCGGCCTTGAAGATGTACTGCGGGTCGAGAATGCCGGGGCGATTGCTGTACAGCGACCAGTTGGCCACCGCAATCGCTTTCAGCTTATCCACGCTGACCAGACCGGCCGCCAGGGCGGCCCCGCCGCGCAGACCTACCGCCAGTTCCTGTAAATCGACCGACATGCCGCGTTCCTGAAAGCGTCGCAGCAGGTCATCGACATCGACAATTAAATAAGCGGCCATATCTATTCCTAAATAAGAGTCGCCACGCAGGGCTGAGCCTGCGGGTTCACCCGGTGATGCCGGGGCGGGGCAGGAAGCAAAGTTTCCGGCGCTGCCAGCCGTGCAAATATTTGTTCGCTTTGCAACAGAGAGTCTAACATTGAGCAGTATATGGATCAACCGTAGAAAGTATACAATTCCCACTGTCCGTATTGTACATTAAATCACAATCCTTTAGACAGATTCAGAGTGTCGGCAGAGATAAATGTTTGCTGAAAACGTTTTCTTGCCGCCCGCCCCTTACTTTATCAGGTCTGTGTTAAATTTACATGGCCTTTTCTTCGGTCATTATTAACAGGCCGCCGCGCCAGGGAGGACTCGCCGGTGCCGGGGCCGGCGGGCTATAGTACACGGCAGCGATTCACCTGCACACGGAAAGGGCAGCTATGGCACGCAAAATCATCATTGATACTGATCCTGGTATTGACGACGCGATGGCGATCTTTTACGCGCTCCATTCGCCGGAACTGGAAGTCGTCGGTTTGACGAGCATTTTTGGCAACGCGGCCACCGATATTTGCACCCGCAACGCGCTGTCGCTGCTGGAGATCGCCGGGCGGACGGACATCCCGGTGGCGGCCGGGGCGGCCCGCCCGCTGGCCATGCCCTACAATGGCCCGGCGGATTTTGTGCATGGCGCAGATGGCCAGGGGAATGTGCCTCTGCCGCCGCCGGCCGGGAAGCCGGTGGTGCCGCCGGCCGCGCACTTCCTGGCCCAGCAAATTTTGCAGGTGCAGGGCGAAATCACCCTGGTGGCGCTGGGCCCGCTGACCAATATCGCGCTGCTGCTGCTGCTGTACCCCGGCATTGAGGCCCATATCCTTGAGATCGTGCTGATGGGCGGCAGCGCTTTCGCCCCCGGCAATGTGAACCCCGGCGCAGAAGCCAACATCTGGAATGACCCGGAAGCGGCCGATATTGTTTTTGGCGCGGCCTGCCCGGTGACGATGGTGGGGCTGGATGTGACGGAAAGTACCTGGATGCCGGCAGACGTGGCGGCCACCATTGGCGCGAACCCCGCGCCGGAGGCGCAGCACCTGGCCCGCATTCTGCCGTTTTACCTCCAGTTTTATGAGGAGCGCTTCGGCGAGCGCGGCATGTTCATCCACGATTCCAGCGCCATCAGCTACCTGCTGCGGCCGGAATGGTATACCACCGTGCGGCACCCCATCCGCGTGGAGACGCAGGGGCTGGCGCGGGGCAAGACCTGGGTGGCCCAGGGCCGCTCTGATAGTGAAATCCCCTGGCAGGGGCGGCCGGACATCACCATCTGCGTGAAAGTGCAGGCGGAAAAGGTGATGGCGCTGGAACTGGAGCGCCTGCGGCAGATCGGGCAGGGCTGAGGCCCGGGCCCGGGGGTGGGGCGCAGCCGGCGGCCGCGCCCCGGCCGGTTAGCGATAGGGAACTGCGACAACCCCGGCGCGAATTTCGGCGTACAGGGCGGCGATTTCGGCCTGCATGGTGGGCAGGATGTCGTCCAGCGCCACGATGCGGCTGTCTTTGTCGCGGCGGCGTTTAAATTCCGCCCCGCCATTTTGCAGCGCCCGGGGGCTGAGCGTCAGCCGCAGCGGTACACCGATCAGGTCGGCATCGTTGAACTTGACCCCGGCGCGTTCATCGCGGTCATCGTACAGCACTTCAACCCCGGCGGCCGTCAGCGCCTGGTACACCCTGTCAGCGACTTCCGCCATTCCTTCGCCAGGCAGCAGCACCAGATGCACCTGGTAGGGTGCAATGCTGATGGGCAGCAGCAGCCCTTTGTCGTCGTGATAATGCTCGGCCAGGCAGGCCAGCAGCCGGCCCACGCCAATGCCATAAGACCCCATGATGATGGGTTTGGCCTGGCCGTCTTTGTCCAGGTAGGTGGCATTGAGCGCCACGGTGTAGCGCGTGCCCAGTTTAAAGATATTGCCCACTTCCACCCCGCGCACCTCGCGCAGCGTGCCGCGGCCGTCCGGCGTGGGGTCGCCGTCGCGGGCCGCGGCAATATCCGCCACCACGTGCGGCGTATAATCGCGCCCGCTGTTGACGTTACGATAATGGTAGCCATCTTCATTGGCCCCGGCCACCAGGTTGGGCGAAGCTGGAATCGCATCATCCACCACGATGAGGCAGTTTTTCACCCCCACCGGCGAGCCATAACCGGGCACCGCCCCGATGGCGCGAATTTCGTCCTCCGTGGCCGGGCGCAGTTCCCGCGCTTGAACGGCATTGGCCAGCTTGCGCTCATTCACCTCCATATCGCCGCGGATGACGGCAAAGACGAAGCGCTCCACCGTCTGCTGGTCTTCCAGCAGCGTGGCCACCATGAACACGGCTTTGGCCGTCCGGGCCTTCGGGATATTCAGCAGGGCGGCCAGGGTATCAATGGTGGTGGTGCCGGGCGTGGCGATTTTTTCCATCGGCAGCGGGGCTTCGGGCGCGGCGGCCGGCTTGGCGAAGCGGGCCACTTCGCGGTTGGCAGCGTAGCCGGTGGCTTCGCACACCAGCAGCGTATCTTCGCCGATGGGCGTGAGATACATATATTCATGCGCCAGGCTGCCGCCCATCATGCCCGTATCCGAAGCCACCGCCAGCACCGGCAGGCCGCAGCGGTGGTAAATGTTGAAATAAGCCTGATAATGCGCCCGGTACTGCACATCCAGCCCGGCTTCGTCCAGGTCCAGGCTGTAGCTGTCTTTCATGGTAAATTCGCGCACGCGGATCAGCCCGGCGCGGGAACGCGGTTCATCGCGCCATTTGGTCTGAATCTGGTAGACCAGCAGCGGAAGCTGACGGTAGGAATTGATCTCTTTGCGGGCTAAATCCGCCACCACTTCTTCATGCGTCATGGCCAGCACCATATCGCGGTCAGCCCGATCCTGAAAGCGCGTCAGTTCATCGCCAATGGCATACCAGCGGCCGGTTTCCTGCCACAGGGCGGCCGGATGCACCACCGGCATGGTGATCTCCTGCCCGCCAATGCGATCCATTTCCTCCCGGATGATGGTTTCGATGCGGGTCATGCTGCGGCGGGCAAGCGGCAAATAGCTAAAAATCCCCGCGCCCAGGGGGCGCACATAGCCGGCCCGCAGCAGCAGCCGGTGGCTGTCTACCTCGGCCTCGGCCGGGGCCTCGCGCAGGGTCTGGCTGAACAACTGGCTCATTCGCATGGCAATACTCCGGGGGCGTTATCAATCACGGCGAGCCATTATCAGGCGGCCGCCGGGCGTTTGCAAGGGAAGGCGGCCTCAGGGGGTGGAGGCTATTGCATCACATGCACGCTTGACGGCTGTTTCACCCTCGTTCCCCTGTTCTCCCACGGCAGGGCGCGAGTCCTCGTGCCCCTGCAAAGATGCATCACCTCCGGGTGTACCGGGATTTCTCCTCTCGTCCGGGGCGCAACCCGTCAGGGAGAAAAACAGAGAGATGAGGGCGCAGAAGGATCAGAAGGGTTCGTCACTTGCTCTCGATTTTGATGCGATATCCCTGACAGCAGAGGGAGAGAGGGAGAAGGGGTCGGACTGGTGGCCGCGCCCATCAATCTTCATCCCAGGTGCGCTCCTGGTTGTGGGCCAGCTTATCCAGCACCGCCTGCCCCAGGTCCACCTGGCTGATGCTGGCCAGTTGCAGCAGATACAGCAGCACATC
>JALOOI010000258.1 GCA_025454495.1 Anaerolineae bacterium | reverse complement strand
ATTTTGCTGCTGCTGGGCATCGGCATTTTGAATGACCCGCTGCTCACGCTGCTCGCGCCGGCCGTGTGCCTGGGGCTGTGGCTCAGCCGGGCCCCGGTGCCGGCCTGGTATCTGGCGCTGCTGGCGCTCATCGTGGGCCTGGGGCTGCGCGGCCTCGCGGTCGATTATCTGGCCACGCAGGGGCACCTCATCAATCTGCTGGCATGGCGCAACGCCCCGCGCTGGATCGAACTGGGAGGCTTCATCATCGCCCAGTTTGGCATCCTCAGCCTGCTGCTGAGCGTGGTGGGGCTGGCGCGGCTGGCACGCTGGTACCCGCCCCTGGGCATCATCACCATGCTGGCCTACGGGGCCTATATCTTCTTCGGGCTGGTGTACAGCGGCACGAATCGCCAGACGCTGCTGCTGCCGCTGCTGATGATCCAGATCATCTGGATGACCTATGCCATGTTCACCCTGGGCGAATGGCTGAAGAAAAGTTTCCCCGCCCGCGACTGGCTGGCCCGGTACGCTGTACCGCTGGCCTTCCTGCTGCTGCCAGTGAGCCTGCTGCTCAATTTGCCCGCCGGAGCCATTTAGATGGCAAATGCTGACAAATCGTTATAATAAACGTCAGCAGAATTTTAAAAATCGGCTATAGTTAATCATTACAGTGCGCCTGGACCATGTTAGCAGCAGCAGGTAACTCAATATGCCCGATGACATCATCAGCATCAAAGGAATCGCGGAGGGGCTGCTCATCACCTTAAACCCGCAGGAGAAATGGGAGCGCATCACCACCGACCTGGCGGCCCGGCTGGATGAAAAAGCGGCCTTTTTCGCCGGGGCCCGCGTGACCATTGACGCAGGCGAGCGCCCGGTGCCGCGCTATGAGCTAAGTTCCCTGCGGGCCCTGCTGGAACGGCGCACCATGACGCTGGCCATGGTCGTCAGCGACAGCAGCACCACCCTGGCTTCGGCCACGGCGCTGGACATTCGCACCCGTTCCGGCCGCAAAACGGCCGATCCTGACCTGGATGATGTGATGCCCATCAGCCCGGAGGAACAGGGCACCGGCGGGGTGATGATCCGGCGGACGCTGCGCTCCGGGCGCATTGTGCACAGCCGGGGGCATGTGGTGGTGTATGGCGATGTCAATCCGGGGGCCAAAATTGTCGCCGTGGGCGATGTCATTGTGTGGGGGCGGCTGCGCGGCATGGTTCATGCCGGGGCCGAGGGCGATAAAAGCGCGGTGGTGTGTGCGCTGGATATGTCGCCGGGGCAGCTACGCATCGCCGATTTTATCACCACCTCGCCGCCGGACAAAAAACGCAGCGTACACCCGGAGATCGCCAGTGTACGCGATGAGCAAATCGTGGTTGAAGCCTGGGGATAAACAGAAAAGGACTTCACGGGTATGGGGGCAACGGTTGTAACCATTACCTCCGGTAAAGGCGGGGTGGGTAAATCCACCACCACTGCCAACCTGGGGATCGCGCTGGCCAAACTTGGCAAAAAAGTCGTCCTCATTGATGCCGATATTGGGCTGCGGAATCTCGATGTCATCATGGGGCTGGAAAATCGTATTGTGTATGATCTGGTGGATGTGGTGGAAGGGCGCAGCAAACTGCGCCAGGCGATGATTAAGCACAAGCAGTTCCCCGATTTATACCTGATCCCGGCCGCGCAAACCCGCGACAAGACGGCCGTCAGCCCGGCGGATATGATCCAGATTTGCAACAAACTGCGCGACGAATTCGATTTTATCGTCATCGATTCGCCGGCGGGCATTGAACGCGGTTTTCGCAATGCGGTCGCCCCGGCGGACCGGGTGTTGATCGTCACCAACCCGGAAGTTTCCGCTGTGCGCGACGCTGACCGGGTGATCGGCCTGCTGGAAGCGGAGAACAAGGGGCCGGGCGAGATCATCCTCAACCGCTTAAAGATGAATATGGTGAAGAAGGGCGAAATGCTCTCCGCTCACGATGTCACCGATATTCTGGGCATCGCCATCATCGGCATTGTGCCCGAAGATGAACTGGTGATCCCGGCTTCTAACAGCGGCGTGCCGGTCACACTCAACGATCAATCGCGGGCCGGTATCGCTTTCAACAATATTGCCCGGCGCTTAACCGGCGAAAATGTTCCGTTGATGAAGCTGGAGGAGCATACCGGGTTCTTCCAGCGCCTGGCACGCTTTTTCGGCGGCAGCTAAGCGCCACTTTTCGCCCATCGCAGACGCAGGGGACAGGCTATGAGTTTATGGGATCGCTTGCTCAGACGCACCACCAGAGATGGCAGCAGCAGCGTGGCCAAGAACCGGCTTCAGGTGGTGCTGGTGCATGATCGGATTAACCTGCCGCCGGAACGCCTGCGTGAATTGAAAGAAGAACTGCTCGCCGTCATCGCCCGCTACGTCGCGGTCGATCATGACAGTGTGGCCATCACCGTGGAACAGCCCGACCGCAGCAGCAGCCGCCTGATCGCCGAAATTCCCTTCGGCAAAGGCAAAAGCCTGCTGCTGGATACCAGCCTGAAAGACGACAGCTATACCGAAGATGATGACCTGCGGCCGGAGGCTGACCGGCCGGCAGACGACGGCACCCGCCCGCCCGCGGCCAGCGCCGACGCGGCCCAGGCTGACGGGCCGGCCGCCGACACCCCGCCCCCGGACTCCGGTGCCACCGCTGCCGATGCCTGAGCCAGCATATCCACCCTGTCCCTGGCGCTGCTGGCGACTATAATCGGGCGACTGACCGGCAGCAGAGATCGTGGTGGCTATGCGTGAACCTGGTAGTTTCTGGCAGCGGTTCGATTTTATCCTCCTGGGGGCCGTTTCGCTGCTGGTGGTGTTCGGCATTTTGATGATCGCCAGTGCCACCCGCGATGCCGTCGATCCTGATCTGGTGAATCGCGTGCCTGACCAGATTCGTTTTGCGGCGGTGGGCTTTGTGGCGCTGCTGGCGCTGGCCGCGCTGGATTACCGGCTGCTGGCGGGGCTATCCACCTGGCTGTACCTGGTGATGATGATCCTGCTGCTGCTGGTGCTGCTGCTGGGGGTGGAAGGCGATGCCGGGGCACAGCGCTGGCTGAACATCGGCATTCGCATTCAGCCGTCGGAAATCGGCAAAATTATCATCATCATCACCCTGGCCAATTTTTTGGCCACGCGCTACAAAGACCTGGATAAATTCCCCACCGTCATCGCCTCGCTCATTCACCTGGCCGGGCCCACCGTCCTCATCTTTCTTCAGCCCAACCTGGGGACGACCATTGTTTTCGTCGTCATCTGGGGGGCCATCATCTGGGGGGCGGGGCTGCGGCTGCGGCACATCCTCATGTTGATCGGCATTGTGCTGCTCACGCTGCCGCTGCTGTTCACCCAGTTACGCGCCTACCAGCTTTCGCGCATCACCACCTTTTTAGACCCGGCCGCCGACCCCGATGCCCAGTACAACATCGATCAGGCGCTGGTGAGCATTGGGTCGGGCGGGCTGCTGGGCAAAGGCTATGCCGCCGGCTCGCAGAATACCGGGCGCTTCTTGCGCGTGCGCCATACCGATTTTATCTTCAGCGTGATCGCGCATGAATTCGGCATGATCGGCGGGCTGAGTGTGATGGCGTTGATCGGCGTGGTGCTGTCGCGCATTTTGCGCGGCGCACGCCTGGCCATCGATCCTCTGGGCAGCATGATCTGCTATGGCGTGGCGGGGATGATCTTCTTTCAAACCGTGGTTTCCATCGGCATGAATTTGAATGTGATGCCGGTGACCGGGCTGGTATTGCCCTTCGTCAGTTCCGGGGGTACCTCGCTGCTGTTTACCATGATCGGCGTGGGGCTGGTGCAAAGCGTCATCGTGCGCCGCCGGCGCATCAAAAATTAATGGACTGCCGCCTGCCAGACCGGCCACCGGTCGCCAGGCACACAGGATGGAAGCTGCCGGGGCACAGCCGCCGGCGGCCCGTAATGGATCAGCCTGAAGGAGTATTGTGTGAGTTCCAGACCGATTCGTACCCGTTTTGCCCCCAGCCCGACGGGTTCGCTGCACATTGGCGGGCTGCGTACCGCCCTGTTTAACTGGATGTTCGCCCGGCAGCACGGCGGGCAGTTCATCCTGCGGATTGAAGATACCGACCAGAAACGCTTTGACCCCACCGCCCTCCAGACGCTCATCGAAGCGCTGCGCTGGTGTGGCTTAAGCTGGGATGAAGGCCCGGAAGTGGGCGGGGCGCTGGGCCCTTATGTCCAGTCCGAACGGCTGGCACATTACCACCGGTGGGCTAACTGGCTGATCGACCAGGGGAAGGCGTACAAATGCTTTTGCACGCCGGAACGCCTGGAACAGGTGAATCGGGAGAAAGCAGCCCGCAAAGAGCCGCCGGGGTATGATCGTTTTTGCCGTTCCCTCACCCCGGAACAGATCGCCGAAAAAGAAGCGCGGGGCGAAAAATACGTCGTGCGCTTTAAGATGCCGCTGGAGGGGCAAACCATCGTCCATGATCTCATCCGGGGCGATGTCGCCTTTGAGAATCACACCATTCAGGATATGGTGCTGCTCAAATCTGACGGCTTCCCCACCTATCATCTGGCGGTGGTGGTGGATGACCACCTGATGGAGATTACGCATGTGATGCGGGCGGTGGAATGGCTGCCTTCGTTCCCGCTGCATGTGCAAATCTGGCAGGCTTTCGGCTGGCAGATGCCGCAGTTCGCCCATTTGCCGGTGATCCTCAACCCCAACGGCAAAGGCAAGCTGAGCAAGCGCAACCCGCCCAGAGACAAACACGGCCATGTTATCCCGGTCTTCGTCCACGATTATATGCAGGCCGGCTACCTGCCCGAAGCGCTGGATAATTTCCTGGCCAACATCGGCTGGAACTTTGGCGATAACCGCGAGGTGTTCGCCATCGCCGAAGCCATTGAACGCTTTGACCTGGGGCGCATCAACCCGGCCAACAGCACCTTCCCCACCGAAAAGCTGGACTGGCTGAACGGTGAGCATATCCGCCGGCTGAGCGCAACCGACCTGGCGCAGCGCCTGCGCCCGCTGCTGGCCGCGGCCGGGCTGGCGGTGAACGACGCTACGTTGATGCAGGTGGTGCCGGTGGTACAAACGCGGCTGAAAGTGCTGAACGATGTCGTAGACCTGGCGGGCTTCCTGTTCCGCGACCCGGCCGCTTTTGCCGCGCCGGCCGCCGACATCCTCATTCAGAAGAAGCTGGATGCTGCCACCACGCGCCGGCTGCTGGAAGAATCCATCCGGCTGATCGAAACGGGCAGCGCCTTTGACCATGCCAGCCTGCATGAGGCGTTCAAAGCGCTGGCCGAAACGCTGGCGGTGAGCAACAGCGCCCTGTTTGGCACACTGCGGGTGGCCGTCAGTGCCCAGGCCATCTCCACGCCCACCTTTGAAACCATGGAAATCCTGGGCCGGGACGAAACCCTGCGGCGGCTGCGGCTGGCGCTGCCGGTGGTGAGCTAATTTCGCGGCCCCGCCCGGGCCGGCGCGGGTCGGCCCGGGCCCCTCATGCTACTATGTGCGTCACCTGTTGGGGGATAGTTTAATCGGCAAAACAACAGGTTCTGGCCCTGTCGTTCTTGGTTCGAGTCCAGGTCCCCCAGTCTATTCTATCGGCGGAACATGCTCCGCCGATTTTTTATTGCCCGCGCCACCCCCGGCACGGGAACTTTTTACCGGCGGCGGCTGTCTATACTGCCAGAGATAAAACATACCCCGGTGCCCGGTTACGGTTCCGCGGGGTATCACCAGCCAGTAGCGCCACCATACAACTCAGGGGGAACAGGATGCTGCGTCATTGCTGTATGTTGCTTATCGTTGTTTTGCTGCTGCCGGGCAGCCTGGCCCGCGCCCAGAACGCGCAGCCGGCCATCACCGATTTCTCGTCCAACATGACCGCTGTGGATCGTGCGGCCCTGGCCGGGCGCACGGCCCGTGTTCCCGTGCGCTGGAACGTGGTTAATCGGCCCCTGCTGGCCAACCTCATCTTTGAGCAGGTGCTGCCGGATAACAGTGTGATCAATGTCGAACTGCCGCGCGTCATTCCCTGGGTCAATTCCAGCGGGGATGGCATCGCCGCGCCCATCTTACCCGCGGCCAGCGCCACCGAAATCCGGCTGCGGGTGCGGCTGGCGCACATCATCACCGGCACCAATTACGCTGTACGGGAACTGGTGCTGCCCACTGGCAATAACGGCGCGGGCAGGAGCGGCGGCGGGGCCATGCCCACCATCAGCAGTTTTACCACCTCCTTCACCGGCCGGCTGAAAGCGGCGGATTTAAGCGCGGGCACGCTGCGGCTGCCGGTCGCCTGGTCGGTCATACATCGCCCCACCACCGCCACCCTGGTCTTTGAACAGATCATGCCGGATAACCGGGCGGTCAATGTGGAACTGCCGCGCAGCAATCCCTGGGTCAATTCGTCCGATCAGGGGGTGGTGGCCCCGCGCCTGAATACCGGCGACACCAGCAGCGGGGAAATTCGCCTGCGCCTGAGCCTGGTGGATGTGCTGTACGGGCGCATTTATGATCGCCGCGAGCTGATGCTGCCGGTGGAGACTGCTGCCGCGCCGGCCACCTATTTCCGGTCATTCACCACCCCGGCGGCCGGGGTCAGTGCGGCCCGGCTGGCCGGCGGCAGCGAGCAGGTGCCGGTCGCCTGGGAACTGCTGGATCGGCCGCCCGGTACCAACCTGGTCTTTGAGCAGGTGCTGAGCAATGGCACCGTGCGTAATGCCGAACTGCCGCGTCAGGTGGCCCTCGTGCCTTCCAGCGGTCAGGGAATCGTGGCGCTCATCCCCCCTGGCGGCACCAGCGTCACCTTTCGCGTGCGCCTGGTAGACCTCAACAGCGGCAGCACGCTGGATATGCGCAGCATCACCCTGCCGGTGCAGGCTGATGTCCGCGAAGACGTGCGCGAGGTGAACGGCAGCGCCTGTTACGCCGCGCCTTTCCCGACCGATGGCGGGCTGGCCGTGGGGCAGCCCGGCCGGGTGCTGCCCTACTACAACAATGCCCCGCTGGCCATCACCCGCGACCGCACCACGCCGACAGTCACCATCGGCCAGCTCAATACCGGCGATACTGTCACCGTGCTGGCCGGCCCCGTGTGCCTCATTACGTCCACCAGCGACGGGGCGACGCTGCGCCTGTGGCGTATGCGCACCGCCGCCGGGCTGGAAGGCTGGATTCAGGAATATACGGGCACGGCCGCCGGCGGGTTCATCCGGCAGATGGCCGGGACGGCCTTCGC
>JALOOI010000257.1 GCA_025454495.1 Anaerolineae bacterium | reverse complement strand
AGGCCCTGGCGACCGATTTTAAAAATGCCTGCCAGCATCTCCGCGCGACCCACCTGGCCAGCGCCTGACCGTTACCCTGGCATCACCGGCATCGTTGACCTGACCCGGACTGGCCGCCGCGCCAGCCGGGTTATGGCTGCTCATCCCCCACGGAACAAAAAACCCCGGCACATGGCGCGGCCCCGGCCGGCCATTCATTCATCGCCGTCGTCGTCCACATTGATGCTGGTGTAATTGTCTACATCAATCGGGATGGTGATGGTGAGCGTGCCATTTTTGGCCAGTTTGGCTTTGGCCTGCTGCGCCTTCAGCGGGATAGTGATGGTCAGCGAGCGCTGGAATACGCCAAATTTACGTTCCCGCACCAGATAATTGACCCTGGGGGACAGGCTTTCTTCACGGGTTTCGCCGGTGATGAGCAGCGTGGTGCCTTCCATGCTCACTTCGATGCTCTCCGGCAGCAGCCCATCAATGGGGGCGGTGCGGATAATCACTTCATTTTCCAGTTCATAGGCATCCAGCCGAATGGCGCTGCCGCCGCCCGCCGCCGCCTGCACCGTTTGAATGCCCTGTTCGATGATTTTGCCGGCCGTCTGGCTGCCTTTTTCGATGACTTTGCCCACGGTATCGCGCAGGCTGGCAAGTTCTTTGCGCGGGTCAAATTTCTGGTCAGACATAGCATCTCCTGGGCATGAAGGTCGCGGATAACATCTGTTGCTTATACGCGGTACCGGCGGCAAAGTTGCAGCGCCCCGGCGCAGACCGTCACCGGCGGCGGGCGGGTTGGCCGGGGCCAGCCGGCACCGGGTATCTGCCCGGCGGGCCCCGGCATGATCGGCGGTTATTTTTTGATGAGGGCGAGCATTCGGCGCAGCACGCTTAAGACGCTCTCCCGTTCAATGGCGGAGCAGACCAGGATTTCCGCGCCGGCGGCTTCCACGCGGGTGCCGGTGCGGATTTCGGCTGTGGTGGCCGCGCCGGGCAAATCCTGCTTGTTAGCGACGACCAGATGTGGCACATTGACGAAGCTGGAGAACTGGCGAATCAGTTCGGAGGCTTCTGGAAACGACGGTTTATCGGTACTGTCCACCAGCACGATGAAGCCATTCATCTCGCTGGCCAGGATTTCCCACATAAAGCTAAAGCGCGTCTGGCCGGGGGTACCGAACAGATGAATGGTTTCGCCGTCCAGCGTCACCCGGCCGAAATCCATGGCGACGGTGGTTTGCGCTTTAATACCCCGGTCTTCCGTGGTGATATTTTTCTCCGTCAGGATCACCGGAATATCGGAAGCGGCTTTGACAAATTCGGTTTTACCAGAGTTAAAAGGGCCTGTCACAATAATTTTATACACAGACACAATATCCTCCCGCTGTAAGGGGCAGCTCTGATGTGTTTATTCTACGTAGAAACTGCCCGTGCTGCAAGGCGGCTCACAGCGCGGGAAAGTCGATAAATTCCGGGGGCAGGGCGGCCACCAGGTAATGCTCCGTTTCGGCGTGGTAAAAGACGCAGCCGGCCGCGTGTGCTTCATCCGCCCGGATTACCAGCAGCACGGTGCTGTCCGCGTGCCGCCGGGCCACCCGCTGCGCCCGGTCAACGCGGGTGGTGAGATGCACGAACTGCCGTTCCAGCGCCAGCAGGCCGTGCTGCTGAATGGCCGGCAGGGCCGCGCGGCTGGTGCCATGATACAGTCGGGCCGGCGGCGGCACCGGCGCAGCATACACCACCGGCACCGCGCGATTGTGCCCGTACAGCGCCCGGATGCGCCCCTGCTGAATTTCGTAACGCTTTTTGCCGTCTGCATCCCCCGCGACCACGGTTTCCAGGTCTGCCAGGGTGTAGCGCTGTGCCCCAAACCGCTGCTGCACGGCGGCCCACAGGGCCGTAACATCGGTGAAGCCCTGTTCATCCAGCCGCAGTCCGGCCGCTTCTGGTTCATGGCGCAGCACCAGCGCCAGGTATTTTGAGAGCGTTTTAAGATTGTTCATGGTTTATGGCCTGTCACAGTGGTTCATTACCCCTTCATTATACGGCATTTGCCGCCGCCGGGAAGATGCGTTATAAACGGGCCGTCAGGTTTGGTGAAGCTCATATTCAAGGATGACTTATGCAGATTCTGGGCATTGATATTGGCGGCTCTGGCATTAAGGGTGCGCCGGTGAATGTGGAAACGGGTGAACTGACCGCCGAGCGCTACCGGATTGAAACTCCTTCGCCGTCTACGCCGGAACTGGTGACAGATGCGGTGGCGGAACTGGCGAAGCATTTTGAATGGACGGGGCCCATCGGCTGCACCTTTCCTGGTGTGGTGCGGGACGGCCTGACGTGGACGGCGGCCAATGTCGATACCGGCTGGATCGGGCTGGATGCGCACCGGCTGGTGCAGCGTAAAACCAACTGCCCGGTGCTGGTGATTAATGATGCCGATGCGGCCGGCATCGCCGAGATGCATTTTGGCGCGGGGCGGCATCAGGGCGGCACGGTGATTATGATTACCCTGGGGACGGGCATTGGCAGCGCCATCTTTTTGAACGGCCATCTGCTGCCCAATGCGGAACTGGGGCATTTGCAGATTCGCGGCAAAGATGCCGAACATCGCGCTTCGGCCCGCATCCGCGAGGAAAAAGCGCTCTCCTGGAAGCGCTGGGGGGCGCTGGTGAATGAATATTTTCAATATGTGGAATTTTTATTTTCCCCGAATCTGTTCATTGTGGGGGGCGGGGTGAGCAAGAAATATGACAAATTTTTCCCCTATATTGATGTGCGGGCCGAACTGGTGCCGGCGCTGCTGCGGAACGATGCCGGCATTGTGGGGGCCGCCTATGCCGCCCGCGACCTGGTGTAACTGAGCGCCGGGCGGGCGGAGTGCCGGCGGCCCCGCCCGCTGCCAGGCTTATGCGCTGAAGGGGCTAAACTGCCCCCACTGCCGCCGGTAGTACAGCAGCGGCTCGCCGGCTTCGGCGGCATAACAATCGATGACTTCGCCCAGGATGAGGGTGCTGGCCCCCACATCAATTGCCTGGTACACCCGGCAGCTCATCCAGCCCAGCGTATCCGGCAGCAGCGGGCAGCCGGTCTCGGTCAGGGTGATGTTGAGACCCTCAAAGCGCCGTTCTTTGTATTCCGGGATCATCCCGGCGAAGCGCTGCCCCAGATGCGCCTGTTCCTGACGCAGAATGTTGACGGTGAAGATGCGGCTGGTGAGGATGAGCGTGCCCGTATGCAGCGTTTTGGCCATGCTCATGGAGATGAGCATCGGCTCAATGCTGACGCTGGCGAAAGAATTGGCAGTAAAGCCGTGCCATTCGCCCTCATGCACGGTGGTGATGACGCTCACGCCGCTGGGCCAGCGGGACATGACGTTTTTAAAAGACTGCACATCGGCGCTCATGATGGTTTTCTCCCGGTGCTGGCAAAATCGCCTGAGTAACACTGCAAAGCTTCAGTATAACGCGGGTGGGTGAGTGCTGCCTGAATGGCGGCTAACCGCTTCCTTGACCGCACCGGAGGGCACCGCTATACTGGCATTGTCCTCATTGAACGACGATGTGCGGAACAGTCTCAGGCAAACAGCACAAAGGGTTACAACCAGTATGTCCCATCATGAATTTGTGTTCCGGGGGGAGAAATCCCGCGAACTGGCGCAGCGCGATACCCGTACTCTGTCGCCATCGTATACCCGCTCCTATGGTTTCGCCATCAGCCATGGCCAGGGGGCCGAAGTATGGGATGTGGATGGCAATCGCTACGTGGATTTTGCCGCCGGGATTGCCGTGCTGTCTACCGGCTACAGCCATCCGCGGGTGGTGCAGGCCATCCAGGAGCAGGCGACCCGTTATATCCACATCGGCGCGACCGATTTTTTCTGCCCGGAGCCGATTAAGCTGGCGGAAAAATTGCAGCAGATTATCCCCATTCACCGGGCCCGGCCGGAAGACAAGCGGGTGTACTTTGCCAATTCTGGCACCGAAGCCATTGAATCTGCCCTCAAGCTGGCACGTTACCGCGAACATCGGTCGCATCTGATTGCGTTTTACGGTGGTTTTCACGGCCGTACCATGGGGTCGCTGTCGCTGACGGCCAGCAAGTCGAAACAGCGCGGTGGCTACCCGTATATTCCGGGCGGCGTGACTCATGTGCCGTACCCGGCCCGCAACGAATGCGGCGATTGCCACGATGGCGAAAGCTGCTGCTCCCAGTGCTGGTCGGATGCCGTCGGCTTCATTGAGAAGTTTGTCTTTAAGAAGGTGCCGCCGCAGGAAGTGGCCGCCGTGGTGGTGGAGCCGATCCAGGGCGAAGGCGGCTATCTCGTCCCGCGGGATGATTTTTTCCCGCGGCTGCGCCAGATGTGCGATAAATATGGCATTTTGCTCATCGCGGATGAAATTCAATCCGGGGTGGGGCGCACGGGCCAGTGGACGGCGCTGGAACACTGGGGCGTTTCGGCGGATATTGTGTGCCTGGCGAAAGGGCTTGGCTCCGGCGTGCCCATCGGCGCGATGGTGGCGCATAACAATGTCATGCGGCTGTGGTCGCCGGGCACCCATGCCAGCACCTTCGGCGGCAACCCGCTGGCGTGCGCGGCCGCGCTGGCCACCCTGGACATCATCGAAGAGGAAAATTTGATGCCGCGGGCGGATGAACTGGGGCGGCTGACCATGGATCGGCTGCATCGCTTCATGCAGGATCATCCCTCGGTGCGCCGGGTGGATGGCAAAGGCTTCATGATCGGCATTGATTTTGCCAGCGCCAGCGGCGAACCGCTGCCCGATTTCCGCGATGAAGTGGTGAACCGCTGCTACCTGAACGGCCTGCTGCTGCTGGGCTGTGGCACGGGCGGGGTGCGTTTTGCGCCGCCGCTGGTGCTCACGCGCTCGCTGCTGGAAGAAGGGCTGGATATTCTGGAACACGTCATCGCTGAAGTGGAAGAAACGATGTGGCAGCCCGCCTCCTGACGTGAGGCCGTCACCAGACCGCTAACGCAAAGACCCGCCCACGGCGGGTCTTTTGGCTGATGCAACCAGGCGTTTAGCCAGCGCTGCTGGTATCCAGCACCGGCGCTGGCGCGCTGACGGGCAGGGTGGGGGTCATGCCGGGCACATCCGGCGCGGCCCCGCCGGGCATCACCGAACCGCCGCTGACGAAAACGCCGCCGCTGGACGAATAGGTGCCGCCGCTGGAAAAATCGGTCAGGCGGTTCTGGCCTTCTGTTTGATATTTGCTCAGCAGTTCGGCGTTCTGTTCGGCGGCCTGAGATTGCTGGCGCTCCACCGTCTGCATGAACTGGCCATTCTGCTTGGCGATGATTTCTTCCGTGCGCTCGGCGAAGCGGGCAAAGCCGGCCGCATTGCCGGCATAGCGCCCGGCTTTCACATCGTACAGGAATTTTTCCTGCTGCAATTCTTCGGCGGCCTGGCGGTAGGAACGCCAGTTATCGCCATATTTGTAGATATTTTCGACGGCCGCGGAGATCGCCACCGCCAGACTGATGGTGACCGTCACCCAGTACAATACCTGCTGCCACACCGGGTCGGCCGAATTAATGCCGACCAGCACCGGCACGGCCCCCGAGCCTACCCCGATAATCATTTGCAGTTGATGATAGCGTTTTTTGTTCTCGTTGGCTTTCTTATCGAAGAATTTCCACTGGC
>JALOOI010000060.1 GCA_025454495.1 Anaerolineae bacterium | reverse complement strand
GCCCGGGCCACCTGCATCTGGCGCGTGTTGGCGCTGGCGAAAACATCGGCCGGTGCGCCTTCGGCCAGTTGCGCGGCCAGGTCGGCTGAGCCGGCAAAATTGAACTGCACCGTGACACCGGGGTTTTGCGCGGCAAAATCCGCGGCGATGGCTTCAAACGCCTCGGCCAGCGAGGCCGCGGCGAACACCGACAGGGTCCGCGCTACCTGGGCCCGGACGGTACAGACGGCCAGCAGCAGCAGCAGAACGGGCAGGACGCGAGCACGAGAGATAACCATGGGTGAGCCTCCAGAGCTAAGACGAAAGACAGGCTTCACAGCGCTCCAGCCACAGCAGGACGGCTTCGAGCTGCGCCAGCACCAGGGTATACGCCAGGTGGCCGATGCCGGGTAGCGCGGCCGCCTGCCGCCGTTGCAGCCGGGCCAGTTCCTCCTGGCACATGCGCTGCTGCGTCTCGATGATGGGCCGCAGCGGCACCCCCAGCCGGCGGGCTATATACAGCCGGCTGAGGAATTCCACCCGCACCCGCCGAATGCTGGGCGAGGGATTGACGGCGTGCAGCCATGCCTCCAGCCGCGCCTCTCCCGCCGGGGTCAGCCGGTAGTGCGTGCGCGGCGGTGCATTGACCGATTCCAGCGGCTGCCCGTAAATCCAGCCCCGCGCCTCCAGCCGTTTGAGGACGGCGTAAAGCTGGCTCGTACTCATACGCCACACGTTCCCCAGGTGATCGGGATTGTGAAAGGTTTCCAGCAGTTGATAACCGTGCTGTGGTTGTGCTGCCAGCAGACCGAGCAGCGTTTCATCGGGAGAGACCGAATGCATCATACAGCTACTCCAGAATGGAATAGTGCTATTCTAACATGGAATAGCTGCGCCCGCCAGCCATAAACCGGCGGGCCCGCGAAAACGTTATCAGATTTGGGCTGTTGCATATCACGCATCTTGACAACGGCGAAAATTGACGGATAATGATCTTAAACGTTTAAGAATCTCGGAAAGTTTTATTCCAATGCCTGATCGTCTGTGGACTGTTAAAGAATATCCCTTTCACCCGGAAAAGCTGCGCTACTACGAAACCATCTTCACCATCGGCAACGGCTATCTGGGGACACGCGGCAGCCTGGAGGAGCGCTACGACGGCGACTCGCCGGCGACGATGATTCATGGCGTGTTTGACCACGCGCCGGAGATGTCTGTGCCGGAACTGGTGAATGCGCCGGACTGGACGGACATCCGCCTGACGGTGGACGGCACCCCGTTCCAGATGGTGACGAAATCCAGCAGCACTCTGAAGCCGCCGCAGGGCCTGATCCTGGGGTATGAGCGCAAACTGCACATGGATACCGGCCTGCTGCGGCGGGTGGTGCTGTTCCGCGCCGCCACCGGGGCCACCGTGCGCGTCACCTTTGAGCGTTTCGCCAGCCTGGACGATCAACATGTGATGGCGCAGCGCGTGCTCATCACCGCCATTGACGGCGCACCGGTGATTGAACTGGAAGCGGCCCTCAACGGCGATGTGAGCAATAACGGCGTGCGCCACTGGCACAAACTGGCCACCTCGGCCACCACGGAGCAGATCGCCCTCAGCGCCGTCACCGGCCAATCCGGCTATGCGGTGGGCATGGCCGCGGTGGTCAATGCGCCGCAGCCCGTCACCCCCCATGCCGATCCTGTCCGCCCGGCGGCCCGCCTGCGGGTGGCGCTGGCGAAAGATGGCAGCTTCACCTGCGACAAAATCACCGCCATTTACACCAGCCGCGATACCGCCGATGCGCCGTCCGCCGCCGCCACGAAGGCCAGCGCCGCCGCCGCCCTGGGGTATGACGCGCTCTACGCCGCCCACGTCGCCGCCTGGCGGCACACCTGGGACGCGCTGGATATTGAGATTGAAGGCGACGAAGCCGCGCAGCATGGCGTGCGCTTCACCACCTATCATGTGGTCATTGCCGCGCCGCGCCACGATGATGATGTGAGCATCGGCGCGAAGACGCTCTCCGGCGTGGGCTACAAGGGGCATGTGTTCTGGGATACCGAACTGTTCATGCTGCCGCCCTTCACGCTGACGATGCCGCCGATTGCCCGCAATATGCTGATGTATCGCTATAAGCGCCTGCCCGGTGCCCGCCAGAAAGCCCGCGATAACGGCTATGAAGGCGCAATGTTCCCCTGGGAAAGCACCGATACCGGGCTGGAAACCACGCCACAGTGGAGCGACCCCCTGCCGCCCGATAACCAGCGCATTCGCATCTGGACGGGCGATAACGAACAGCACATCTCCACCGATATTGCCTACGCCGTGCTGCAATACTGGCGCTGGACGGGCGATGATGCCTTCCTGCTGAATTATGGTGCCGAGATCGTGCTGGATACGGCCGTCTTCTGGGGCAGCCGCGTCGAAGAACGCCACGGCCGCTATGAGCTGCACAACCAGATCGGGCCGGATGAATATCACGAAAATATCAGCAACAGTGTGTTCGTCAACCGGATGGTGGTGTGGCACCTGGAGCAGGCGCTGCACCTGCTGGACTGGCTGCAACAGCACGCGCCGCACACCGCGCAGCGCCTGCACGAATCGCTGGGGCTAACCCCCGCCCGCCTGGCCCGGTGGCAGGACATCATCGCCCGTATGTACCTCCCCTTTGACGACACGCGCCAGATTCATGTGCAGTTCGATGGCTTCTTTGACCTGGAATATATCCCGGTGCGCCATTATGAACCGCGCGTGGGCGGCATCTGGGGCTTCCTGGGGCACGAACGGGCCCTGCAATCCCAGGTGATTAAACAGGCCGATGTGGTGATGCTGATGGCCCTGCTGGGCGAGGCGGTGGGCCCGCGCCAGGTGCTGCTGAATAACTGGGACACCTACTACCCGCGCTGCGACCACGGTTCCTCGCTCAGCCCGGCCATGCATACCTGGGTGGCCGCCCGCCTGGGGCTGGATGATGAAGCCTACTACCTGTTCACCCATGCGGCTGCCATTGACCTGGAAGACAACAAGGGGAATGTGGTGGATGGCATTCACGGGGCCGCCAGCGGCGGCCTGTGGCAGGCGGTGGTCTTCGGCTTTTGCGGCCTGCACCTCACGGAAGCGGGCCCGGCCCTCGCGCCGCGCCTGCCCGCGCACTGGCGCAGCGTCTCTTTCAATGTCGTTTATCGGGGCGAAACGCGGCGGTTCACCGCCCGGCACTGACCCCCGTCTGGCGACCCCGACCGGCATGGCGGGGGTGCTGCGGCACAAAATCCATGCTGTGGTGAAGAGATCGTTTATCTATGTGGAGGTTTTTGTCATGAAGGTCAACTTTCGTTTGACGGCGATGATGCTGGTCATGGCGCTGCTGCTGCTGGCAGTGAGCGCAACGACGGCGCAGGGGACGGTGCTGCGCGTGTGGACGGGGGCTTCTTCCCCGGTGGAAAATGAATTCAAAGAAGCGCAGATTGCGGCCTTCCGCGAAGCCTACCCCGATGTGACGGTGGAACTGCTGGTCTCGCCGGATTATGGCACCCAGATTCGCGGCGCTTTCGCCAGCGGCGATTATCCCGAAGTCTTCACCGTGGGCCAGTTCGACTTCCCGCAGTGGCAGGCAGATGGCCTGCTGGCCGTGGGCACGGAAGCCATCGAAACCCCGGACGACATTTACCCCGGCCTGCGGGCTGCCTTCACCGCCGACGGTGAACTGTACTGTGCTCCCAAAGATTTCTCCACCCTGGGGCTGCTGTACAACATCGATCTGTTCGATGCCGCCGGGCTGGAATACCCCTCCGCGGACTGGACGTGGGAAGATATGAGCGCCGCCGCCACCGCCCTCACCACCGGCGATGTCGTGGGCTTCAGCGCCGCCGCGGACAAATTCCGCTGGATGGCCTTCTTCTATGGCAACGGCGCGACCCTGTTTGACGAAGCCGGTGAAGTCGCCTTTGACAGCCCCGCCGGCATCGAAGCGCTCACCTTCTACCAGAGCTTCATCGCCAATGGCAGCGGCAAAATGCCCGGCGACCTGGACTCCGGCTGGAACGGCGAAGCCTTTGGTAAGGGTGCCGCCGCCATGACCATCGAAGGCAACTGGGCCATCGGCTACCTGAACGACACCTTCCCGGACATCAACTGGGGCGTGGCCGAACTGCCGCTGTCGCCGGCCGGCACCCGTGGCACCCTCACCTTCACCGAATGCTGGGCCGTCAGCGCCCGCGCTGAAGGCGACCTGGCCGAAGCGGCCTGGAACATGGTCAACTTCCTCACCGGCACCGGCGATTTCGGTGCGAAGGGTGTGGCCGAAGCCGGCTTCGGCGTGATGCCCGCCCGCGCTCAGTTCAGCGAACTGTGGCTGACCACCGTCGGTGAAGAATATGCCGCGTATGTGGCCGGGGCGGCCTATGCCGTCGCGCCCATCTTCCCGCTGGGCTTCGCCGATTTTGATGCCGCCGTGAACGATGGCACCACCCTGGCGATGACGCTGGAAGAAGACCCGGCCGACGTGATGACCGAAGCCGCCGACGTGGCCCGCGAAATTCTGGCGGACATGCAGTAAATTGCCGCGCGGCCCCGGCCGCGCCGGTGCTGCTCTCAGTCAGGGAGGGGTTTACCCCTCCCTGTCGCGCCTCCCTAATAATCTTATGGTTTAAGAGGCTGGTTCTATGGCTGCTCCTGCAAGTACATCCGGCACTGCAACCCCCGCCGGGGCACCACGCGCAACCACTCAGCAGGCTCAAAAAATGCAGGATACCCTCGCCGGGTTAAGTTTTGTCCTGCCGGCTGTGGTGGTGTTGTTTACCTTCTTAATCCTGCCGCTGCTGGTGGCGTTTTACTTCAGCTTTACTGACTGGTCGGGCACGCGCCCGCTGGATCAACCCGATGCCTACGAAATGGTGGGCTTTGAAAATTATCAGCGCTGGATCATTGATGGGCGGCGGGTGGATGATTTTTATCGCTCGGTACGCAATACGCTGTACTATGTGGCCGGGGTGGTGCCCATCCAGACGGCGCTGGCGCTGGTGCTGGCGGTCATCGTCAATCAACGCTGGTTGAAAGGCAAAGCCTTCTTCCGCACGGCCTTTTATTTCCCCTCCATCACCTCCTCCATTGTGGTGTCGTTCATCTTCCTGTTTTTGTTCTCCGGCGGCGGGCCCATCAACCTGCTGCTGAAGGCGGTCTTTCCATCGTTTGAGCCGGTGTCGTGGACGACGAACAATGACGGACTCGTTCACCTGCTGCTGAACGTCTTCGGGGTGAATGGCCGCACGGTGGGCCCCTGGGCCGAGACGGAAATCCTGGGGCTGGAAATCTGGGAGTGGATCAGCGGGCCCAGCGTGGCCATGTTTACCATCATGTGCCTGGCCATCTGGACGACGACCGGGACGCTGATGGTCATTTATCTCTCGGCGCTGCAAAATATCCCCTCCAGCGTGTATGAAGCGGCCGAAGTGGACGGCGCGACGGGCCTGCAGGCCTTCCGCCACATCACCCTGCCGCTGCTGCGCCCGACGACGTTTTTCGTCGTCACCCTGGGGTTGATCGGCACGTTCCAGGTCTTTGACCAGATTTACGTGCTGCAAAATGACCAGACCGCGCGTACCACCACTTCCGTCGCCTACCTGGTGTATGCTACTGCCTTTGAAGGCACCAGCCCCAGCCTGGCAGAAGCCTCGGCCATTGCCATCGTCCTGTTCATCATCATCTTCGTTGCCACGCTCATTCAACGGCGCTTCGTCGGCGGCGACCAGGCAGAGACTTAGGAGGTTGTGCGATGACGACTGCAACGCTTGCTCCACAGCGTACCGAAAGCGGCACCATCCGCACCCTGCGCACCATCCTCACGGTGGTGGCGCTGGCTTTCCTGGTGCTGTTCGCCGCCGTGCAAATTGTGCCCTTTGTGCTGACGGTGGCCAATTCGTTCAAGTGTGATGCGGCGGTGGAAAACCGCCCGCTGGCCTTCATCCCGCGCCTGGCCACCGTCACCTGCCGCGATGCCGAAGGCGAGTTCATCAGCCCGGATGAGCAGGTGGATGGTGTGCTGTTCACGCCCTCCATTGATGGCTATCGCGGCATCCTCAACGATCAACTGCCGCGCTGGGCGCTGAACACGGCCGGGCTGTCGCTGGTGGTGACGCTGGTACGCCTGGTGCTGGATTCGATGGCCGGCTATGCGCTGGCCCGGCTCAGCTTCCCTGGCAATCGCCTGGTCTTCTTCGTCATCCTGGGCGTGTTGATGATCCCCGGTGTGGTGCTGCTCATCCCGCGCTTTTTGATGCTGAAAGAGATGGGCCTGCTGAACACCTATCAGGGTTACATCATCACCCTGGCGGCGGATGCGTTCGGCATTTTGTTGATGAAGCAGTTCTTTGAATCCATCCCCAAAGAGATCGAAGAAGCGGCCCAGGTGGACGGCGCGAACCGCTTTACCATCTTCTTCCGCATCGTGCTGCCCATGGCCACGCCGGCGCTGACGGCGCTCACCATCTTCAGCTTTCAGGGCAACTGGAACAACTTCATGGACGCGCTCATCATCCTGGGGGGCAACACGGATATGTACAACCTGCCCCTGGGGTTAACGGTGCTGCGCGGCGCGGGCCAGGATATTCAGTACGATCTGGTGCTGGCCGGCTCCGTGGTGACGACGATCCCCATGGCCATCATTTTCTTCTTCTTCCAGCGCTATTTCGTGGAAGGCATCAGCTACAGCGGGTTGAAAGGATAGGCCGGCCGCCGGCCGGGCACACACCCGGCCGGCCCGGCGGTGTATGGCGATTGTGCGCGTGTACTGGAAGGCGTTACGGCATTTGCATCTGCGGGGCTACCTGTATGTGTGGGTCAATGTGGCCTGGCTGGTGCTCACCCTGCCCATCATCACCGCGCCGGCGGCGATGTCCGGTTTGTTTCATCTGTGTTTTGTGGCCCAAACGCAGCCCCAGGCCAGCCTGAATGATTTCTGGGTGGGCTTCCGGGCCCGCCCCGGGCGGGATGCGCTGCTGGGCCTGCTGTCGCTGCTGGTGATCGTGGTCAACCTGACCAACCTGGAGGCGTATCGCACGCTGGCCGGGCTGCCGGGGGTGGCGCTTAACCTCATCTGGTGGGTGGCCATCTTCCTGTGGCTGAGCGTGGTGCTGTATGACCGGGTGCTGGTGGAAGAAATGGCACAGCCCACGCTCGGCGGCGGGCTGCGCAATGCCGCGCTGATGCTGCTGCAAAACCCGTTGTTCACCCTGGGGGTGTGGGTGGGCATTTTCATCATTTGCGTGGTGAGCACCATCCTGTTCCCGCTGTGGTTTTTGCTGGCGGGCAGCAGCGTGGGCATCCTGCTGACGACGGCCGTCCTCGACCGGCTGGCGGCGGCCGGCTACCACAACCCGGCCCATGTGCGCCCGGTGGAAGACCAGCCGCTTTAGCACGCTGCCACAGTCCATGGCGCTCATATTCGTCTAATCTTAACATCCCATCCGGCCGCAGGGCATGGTATGATGTGTCTGAGACATCGGGAAGGATGATGATGCCGACGATCAAGGATGTGGCCCGCCAGGCGGGGGTGTCGATTGCGACCGTTTCGTATGTGCTGAACAATCGCAGCGGCATGGTGGGCGCACAAACGCGCCAGCATGTGCTGGAAGTCGCCCGCAGCCTGGGCTATAAAGCCAATATCACCGCCCGCAACCTGCAATCCAGCCGTACCAGCCTCATCGGTTATGCCTGGCACCGGCAGCCGGGCAATCATCTGCTGGTGATGGATCAGTTCATTTACTACCTGGCGCACGCGGCGGAGGCGGCCGGCTATCATCTGCTCACTTTCACCCATGCGGAAGATGACCCGGTGAGTGTGTACGAAGAACTCATCCAGTCCGGCCGGGTGGATGGCTTCATCGTGGCGGAAACACAGCAGGATGACCGGCGGATTGCCCATCTCATCCAGCAGCAGTTTCCGTTCGTCAGCTTTGGGCGGGCCAACCCGGAGTGGGAATTTCACTGGGTGGATACCGACGGGCAGGCGGGCATGGTGGTGGCCACGGAGTACCTGCTGCACAGCGGCCATGAGCGCATCGCGTTTCTGGGCTGGCCGCGGCACTCGCTCACGGGGAATGATCGCCTGGCGGGGTATGCGGCGGCGCTGCACCGGGCGGGGCGGCCCCTGCGCGAAGATTACATCATCCACAATGATTATGCCCATAATTCCATCGACCGGGCGTTTGAAGCCTGGGCGCGGCTGCCGCGCCACGAACACCCCACGGCCATCCTGGCGGTGAGCGATTATGTGGCGCTGGCGGCGGCCCGCACGGCCGAACAGTATGGCTTCCGCGTGGGCGCGACCATGTCCATCGTGGGCTTTGATGATGCGCCTTTTGTGCGCTTTATGCAGCCGGCCCTCACCACCATGCGCCAGCCGTTTGAAGTGATCTGCGGCCACCTGGTGCAGCAGCTTGATACGCTCATAAGGGGCGAAAAACCGGCGCAAATGACGCACCTGGTCACGCCGGAACTGGTCATCCGTGAGTCGTCGTGCGGGCAGCAAAATGCGCCAGCACAGCCGCAACGGGGATAGTGGCCAGGTCGGGCAGCACCAGGTCGGCATGGTCAATGCCGGCGCGGCCCAGCCCCACGGTGCGGCAGCCGGCGGCGCGGGCGGCATCCACCCCGGCGGCGGCATCTTCAAACACCACCGCTTCTTCCACCGGCACCTGCAACCCCCCGGCCACCCAGATGAACAAATCGGGCGCGGGCTTGCTGTGCGCCACCGCATAGCCATCACCGATGACCGCGAAAGTGGCGGCCAGCCCCAGACGGGCGATCACCTGGTGGGCATTTTTGCTGGCCGAGCCGATCCCCAGTTTTAAGCCGGCCGCGGCGGCTTCTTCCAGGAAGCGCGTCACGCCGGGCAGGCGGTCGGCCGGGGTAAGCTGCTCCAGGTGGCCCAGATAGTAATCATTCTTGCGCTTCATCCACGCCTCGAACGTGTCTTCCGGCAGCGTGCGCCCCTTCAGCAGGCGCAGCAGGCTGTCCCGGCGCGATACCCCGCGCAAATGTTCATTGTCTTCCCGGCTGAAGGGCAGCCCTTCCTCATCCGCCAGGCGTTGCCACGCCAGGTAATGATATTCGGCCGTATCGGTGATAACACCATCCAGATCGAAAATAAAAGCGCTGATAGGCGGCATGGGCATTCCCCGGCAGGTAACTTAAACGTTTAAGATACGATAACCCGGAGTCACGATTTTGTCAAGATGGCGGGGCGGGCTTCACACCGGCACGGCCTGCGTGAGCAGGGTGATGAGGACGCTGAGGGTGAGGATGCTGGCCAGGGTGCTGACGACAGTCACGGTGGAGGCGAATTCGGTATCGCTGCCAAACTGCGCGGCCAGCACATTCACCAGGACGGCGGTGGGCATACTGCTCTGGACGATGGCCACCTTGAGCGTCACCCCGCTTAAGCCGAACAGCAGCGCCAGCGGCAGCGCGATCAACGGGGCCAGCACCAGGCGGATGAGCGTGGCCAGCAGGATGGGTTGCAGGCTGCCGCGCACGGTGGCATGGGCCAGCCGAAAACCGAGCATGGCCAGCATCAGCGGGATGGCCGCGCTGGCAGCAATATCGGTGATGGCCCGCATGACCGGCTCCGGCAGCGTCACCAGGCGGTAATTGACCGCCAGCCCGGCCAGCGCAGCATAGGTGATGGGCACCGTCAGCACATTCAGGAGGGCCTGGCGGGCGGTGAAAGACCCGCGCGAGGTGAAGTAGATGCCCAGGATATTCCCCGGAATGAGCGCCAGCGCATAATAGGCCACCGCCCGCTCGGCCCCGGCCGCGCCGAAGGCAAAGGTATTCAGCGGAATGCCGTAATTGGCGGCGTTAATCATGATGATGCTGGCGATGAACGAGCCGCTGAGGGCGCGTTCCCACTTCAGCCAGCGCGTCAGCAGCACCCCCAGCACGGCCATCACCAGCGACACCCCCAGGGCCACCCCGGCGATGCCGCCCAGCTCCGCGCCCGAAAGCTCCATGGTGGCAAACCCGCGAAACACCAGCGCCGGCGTAAACAGGTACACCATGAGGACGGAAATCGCGCTTTCATCCGGGTGGAAGCGCCGGCCAATGAGGGCGGCCGCGCCGATGATGAGAAAAATGGGGCTGATGACCTGGAGAATGGTATTGAGAACGTCTGCCACGCTGCTGTACCGCCTGCTGCTGCCCGTTTTCCCGCAGGGTAGCGCGGCCGGCCCGGAAAAACAATGCCGGGCTGACGCGACCTGTCACCCCGGCACAACTGCGGATTGTGATAACGATAACGGGAAGGGGCAGGGCGGCCTTACGCCCGCACCACCAGCGTCCCGGCGAAGAAATCATGCCAGCAGCGGCGTTTGTCGTCGAACAGGGCCCACAGCAGCCCCAGGCTAAAGAAAGCGCTGCCGATGTAGTAGCCCAGGTAGCGAATACCGGCATCCACCGTATTCAGCGGCGCGGCATTCGTCCGCACCACCCGCAGGCCCATCACCAGCTTGCCGGGGGTTTGCCCGTCGCGCTGCGTCAGGAAGTACCATTCGTACACAAAGCCGATCAGCAGGCCGGCACCGCCGCCGGGGCCGCGGAACAGGCCGAACAAAATCCCGGTGAGGCAGCCCAGGATCAGGCCATCAATCAAACGGGCGACGAAGCGCTCGCCCAGGCCGGCCAGTTCACCGATGTCTTCATGTTTCATTTTGGCGTTCATCATCTGCTGTACCCTGCGCGTTATGGAGGCAATCTCTACCATCCATTACGCAAAACGGCGGGCAGTGTTGCGGCGGGATGTAAAAAAGTGGCCAAAAACACAGCGCGGCAGAAACATCTGCCGCGCTGAAGGGTGCGATGGGGCGGCACCGGCCGCCTTAATTGTCCGAAGCCGGCGGCACATCTTCCGGGTTAATCTCGTCTGCCAGGCGCTCTGCCTCGCGCCGGCGGAACAGCCAGCTTTCCTGTTCTGCCAGCGTCACATCGTCCACGCTCAGTTCGATGTGCTTGCGTTCCAGTTCAATGTTGATGACGCGCACCAGCACGGCATCGCCTTCTTTGAACATATCGCGCGGGGTGGAAATCCCCAGGCGGCTCATGCGGCTGGTATGCACCAGCCCCTGCGCCCCGCCCGGCGCAGCCACGAAAATCCCATAATCCACCACATTCGTCACCACACCGTCCACCAGGTCGCCATTTTTAAAGCGCCCGGTGAACACCGACCACGGATCCGGCAGGATGGCTTTACGGTTCAGTGCGATGCGCTCGCGTTCCACGTCCACACTGTCCACCCGCACCTGAATTTCCTGGCCAATTTGCAGCACATCGCCGGGGTGGTTCACATGGCGATGATCGATGTTGGAGATGTGGATCATGCCATCCACGCCGCCAATATCCACAAAGGCCCCAAAATCCGTCAGGTTCACCACGCGCCCGCTGACCACCTGGCCGGCTTTCAGTTCGGACAGGCGCTCAAACCGCGCGGCGCGGCGGGCCGCCCGTTCCGATAAAATGAGCCGGTTGCGGCCGGTTTCCACCTGGATCACCTTCAGTTGCAGCCGCCGCCCCACCATATCCTCTTTGGTATCGCGCAGGCGGGCGGGGTTGGTGTTCTGCGGAATGCTTTCAATGTGCGAATTGGGCACAAAGCCGATGAGGCGGCCGAACTGCACCAGCATCCCGCCCCGGTTGATGTCCAGCACGGTGGCTTCGGTAATTTCGTCCTGTTCCATCAGCCGCTGGGCCCGCAGCCAGTCTTCCATCTCCAGCGCTTTGTTGATGGACACAATGAGATCGCCGTCGTCATTATACGGTTGCAGCACACAGGCATACACTTCCTTGCCCGGTTGCAGCCCGGCCAGCACCTCTTCCGGCAGGCGGCTGAGGTCTTTGCGCGTTACCAGCGCATCCCGTTTTAGCCCCACATCCAGGATCACTTCATCCCGGCGGGTTTCCAGCACCACTGCCGGCAGAATTTGCCCGCGCCGCGGTTCGGCGTAGTCATATTCGCTCAACAGTTCCTCGAAGGATAAATCGCGTCCGTTAAACTCCTCTGCTGCGACCACTCTCATCTCTCCTTACGTTAGAGAAGCGCTAAACCGACTCACTGTATCGTGCAGTATCGGGATAAAACGTAAAAAATAGCTAACGATCATCCCTGGTGCGGATGGGCGAAAAAGCAGGTCTCCGGCAGGAAACAGCATCAGAGGAAATTGTGAGCGGGGGGATCGCCGGCGAAATTGAGCGTTTACACCGGCGAACTGATGTGCCTGTTCATACGTATCATAGCAGGTTCTGTTACACGATTCAATAAGGGGCGGGCGCTTCTCATGGATTTTATAAGCGATTTAGAGAATTTTCTCACAAATGACCTGGCTCAGGCGGGCAGGTCGGCCAGGTAGCACAGCAGTTGCTCGCGGCTGAAGGCGTACATATCCGCTTCCACGGTGTGCAGCAGGGCCGGGGTGATGTGCGCCCACAGGTGCTCATGCATGACCTCCGGGCTGTCCAGCATCTGGCGCAGTTGGGCCGGCGGGGTGAAGATGCGCCCGCCGAAAATTTCCAGCGTCAGGCTGTCGCCGGTGATCTGCTGCGCGATGAGGTCGCGCCAGTCGCACAGCACCGCATCGGACATGAACGGCAGCCAGTGCTGCGGCGCGGCCTGTTGCAGCGTGTGGGCCAGGGCGGCCGTCAGCGTTTTCAGGTCGCGCTCATCCATGAAGATGAGCAGCAGATGCAGCACGAAGAAGCGCCATTGCAGGCTGTGCCCCCAGGTGCCGCCGGCAAAATGGGGGGCCAGCATATAGCGCGACCAGTATTCATCGGTGGCCAGGTGGGCCACATAGCCGGCGATGAAAGCCTGCGCGGCCGGGGTGGCCGGGCGGGCCAGCGCCGGGTGCTGTGCCAGCATCACCCGCCAGGGGTGTTCCACCATGGGCCGGTCATAACGGTAAAAATGCGTCACTTCCCGGTCAGCGCGGGGCGAGGGCCGCGCGTCCGCGCAGATGCTGCCCAGTAAAAAGGCCGCATACTCCCCGTCGATCAGGCGGTGAGCCGGCGCGTTCAGCGCCGGATCATGCAGCAGGCGCACAGCGATTTCCAGGTGGGTAAAGGGTGTGGGCATGGGTCAGGTCAGGGTTATGGTCAGGGTTCAGTGCCGGTTGATGCCGGCTATTTTAACCGGGAATGCCCGGCGATGAGAGAGGCAATCGCGTTAAAAAACGCCAACACAACCCGGCACAGCGGCCGGTGTTGTGGTAAAGTAACAGGGGAGCCATTCACCCTGACGAACAGGCATGGAGCAGGCCGCGTGGCGGAGACAAACAGCCTTCAACAACTTTTGCAACAGGGGATTGCCGCCGCCCGGCGCGGCGACCGGGCCGCGGCCCGCCAGCTACTGGAGGCCGTCATCGCCCGCGATGCCGAGAATGAGCTGGCCTGGATCTGGCTGGCTTCGGCGGTGCCCACCGAGCGCGAGCGGCGCATTTGCCTGGAGAAGGTGCTGCAAATGAACCCCGGCAATGCCCGCGCCCGCGAAGCGCTGCTGGCCCTGGGGCCGGCCGCCCCCCGCCCGGCGGCGGCCCCCCCGGTGCCACCGCCCGCCCGCCCCAATCGCCTGCTGCTGAGCCTGGGGGTCATCGGCGGGGTGCTGGCGCTCATGATTGGCCTGCCGCTGCTGTTTACGCCGCCCATCCCCCAGGTGACACCGCTGCCGCGCACCTTTGCGCCCGTCGTCAGCTTTGCCACGCCCACCACCACCCTGGTGCCAACGTTTGCCGGGGTGATCGTCACCCGTGACCCGGGCCGCGTGACGCTGCTGCCGCCCACCTTCACGCCCACCGCCACCGCCACCGCGCTGCCCACGCTCACCTTTACGCCCACGCCCATCCCGCTGCGCGATTTTACGCTGCTGGTCGCCGCCCGCGAGGCCGGCCAGCCGCAGCCGGTGCTGTATCGCGCGGCGGGTGATGGCAGCGCAGAGCAGATGCTGGCTGAAGGCGTGAGCGACCCGGCCTTCGATGCGACCGGCGACCAGATCGCCTTTGTGCGCGAGGTGGTGTACCCGGCGGATGAGAGCGCCGGCACGCCGGCCACGGCCGCCGGTGAAATTTTCATCGCCCCGCTGGCTGACCCCGCCGCCGCACAGCAGATTACCACCCTGCGGACGCACAGCGCCCGCACCCCGGTTTTTCATCCCCGCGGCCGCGAAATTCTGTTCGTGTCCGATTATGATGGCGATGATGAACTGTGGTTGATTGACCCGGTGACGGGCATTACCACGCAGCTTACCTTTAACACCACCGCCGACCGTGATCCGGCCTGGTCGCCGGATGCCAGCACCATCGTTTTCTCCTCTGACCGCGATACGCCGGGGCTGCCGGAACTGTACCGGCTGGATTATGCCGCCGGGCCCGGCGCTTTCGAGGCGGACGAAAACCACGACAGCGGCTACACGGTGACGCGGCTCACGCAGCAGGACGGCAGCAGCTACGCCCCGGCCTGGTCGCCGGACGGCACACAGATCGTCTTCGTCAACGATCAATCCAGCACGCCTGACCTGTACCTGACCAATGTCGCCGGCACGCGCATTCAGCGCCTGCTGCCCCTCAATGCTGCCGATAACCGCGCCCCGGCCTGGTCGCCGGATGGCCGCCTGGTGGTTTTCATCTCGAACCGGGAAAATGACCGGTTTCAGGTCTATGCCTTTGACATCACCGGCCGGGTGCTAACGCGCCTGACGCAGGACAACCGCGACGCGCAGCGGGCCCTGTTCCGCCCGGAAGCGCGTGTGCGGCAGCCCTGAGCCGGGTGCTGGTTATTCACCGATTGCGATCACCCTGCCTGTAAAGGAAGCTGGCTTATGAGCAACAACGCCCAACAATTGTTTCAGGATGCGCTGCTGGCCGCCGACACGAACCCGGCCAAAGCCGCTGACCTGTTAAAACAGGTGGTGGAACTGGACCCGGAGAATGTGCCGGCGTGGGTGGCGCTGCTGAAAGTGCTGACTGACCCCGAAGACCGCCGCATCGCCCTGTCTACCATCGCGCAGCTTGACCCCGATAACCCGGCGCTGCAAACGCCCGCGGCGGGCAGCGCCGGCGGCGTGGACGATGAAGCGGGCAGCGCGGACGCAGCCGACAGCGACGAATTTGTGCCGGGCATCAGCCGGCGCGAACTGCGCCTGACCATCATCGGGCTGGGGGTGTTCACGGTGGTGATCCTGGGCATGGTGCTGCTGCTGGTGGGCAGCATCAACGGGCAGCGGGCCGCCGAAGCCGCAGCGCTGGCGGCGCTGGTGGCCGGGCAAACCGCCACCCAGGACACCTTCAATGCCAGCAATACGCAGGTGGTGGAAACGCAGGCGGCCGTCGCCGCGGCCGCCACGGCCACTTTCCAGGCGCTGGTTTCGCCCACCCCCACCGCCACCAGCACCCGCGCCTTTGAACTGCCCACGCCCATCCCGCCCACGCCCACCCCCACCGAAGTCGTCTTCCAGGCGGTACTGCCGCCGCCCCCGGCCAACCTGCCGGGCCGCATTTACGCCTGGGGCGGGCGCAACGTCCGCAGCCGCGATTTTCTGGAATTTCGCGTGTATCCGCTGAGCGGTGGCGGCAGCTTTGAGCGCGTGAACAGCGACCTGGTGCAGTATCCGTCGGTGGACAGTGCCGGGCAGCGGGTGGTGTATATGCAATTTAACCCGGATGGCTGGCTGCTCAGCCGCATCAGCCTGACCGATGCCACGCAGCCGGAACAGATCATCAACACGCTCATCCCCCGCGCCGGGCTGGCGGCCGTGCCGCGCCTCTCGGCGGATGGCAACCGCCTGGCCGTCATCGGCCGCACGCCGCAGGACACCGGCGCGGTGTACCTCATTGACCTGGTGACGAACAATGCCGTGCTGCTGACCACCGATGCCGCCAATTATCGGTCGGCGGTGGTTGCGCCCTCCGGGGCGCAGGTGGTGGCCGTGCGCGAAGATGCCACCGGCACCGACCTGGTGCTGATCGACGTGACGCAGCCGAATGCCGGTTTCCCGCAAACGCCGCTCACCACCGATGGCAGCGCCAGCATCGAAGCGCACCCGGCCTTTGCCCCCAACGGGGCCAGCCTGGCCTACAGCGTCGCCCCGCCGGATCGCCCCGCTGAGTCTGATTTGTACCTGCTGCAAATTGTGGGCAATCAATCCGCCGGCAGCCTGCCCATTATGACCGTGGACGGCGATGATATTCATCCCGTGTTCGACCCGACCGGGCAGTTCATCGCCTTCGCCTCGAACCGGGTGCAGGGGGTCTATAACCTGTTCGTGTACGACATCACCGGGCGGCTGACGTACCAGCTTACCGCCAGCCCCGACCCGGTGTACCCCGGTGCCTGGTCGAATTAGCCGCCTTCAGGTCAGGTCAGGTCACGCTCAGGTCAGGCGTTGATGCTGGCCGGCGTGGGCGTGCGGGACGGCGTGGGCGTGGCCGGGACGGGTGTCACCGTCGGGTCGAAGCGGCCGCCCGGTGTCCATGACGGTGTGGGCGTGGCCGAAGGCAGCGGTGTAATGGATGGCGGCGGCAGCGGCGTGCCGGTGGGCACGGCCGTTGGCCGCGTGGAACGCAGCAAATCCGCCCGAATGTAGCCCGGTTCAATGCGGCGCGTGCTGGTATCCTGGTCGATCAGGAACCAGTCCGTGCCCGGCTGCAACCCGATCACGCAGACTTCGGTATTGCGCGGCAGCCGCGCCAGCGAGGCAAATTCCGTCCCCGGCTGCTCGCGCACGTTCACCGTGTCCGTATCCACCAGGTACGTCTGGCATTCCGGGATGGGCGTAAGCGTGGGGCGGCGGGTGGGCGCGGCCAGTTGCAGGCTGGTGCGCTGTTCCACCGTCGCTGTCTGGTCACGCAGGGCCTGCTGCGTGGGGCTTAGCCGTGCGCCTTCTTCCAGAAAATCCCGCACGCCCGACCACAAATAATACACCCCGAAGACCAGCGCCACGCCGATCAGGAAGACGAACCAGGCCGGCGGGCCGGCCGGATGTCGTGATGCATACCCCATAACACCCCGCAGTATCGCCTGTGTCTGGCGCAATCATACCGGCTGGCGGGCGCTTTGCCAGCCCGGAACCCGGTCTGTGCAGCGGGCCCGGCTTCGGCTATGCTGGCACCCACACGAGTTTGAGGCAGGGAGGAAGGTACTGTGACGCGCTGGAGCTGTTTTCTGTGGCTCGGTATCCTGCTGCTGGGGCAGCCGGCCGCCGCGCAGCAACGCCAGGTCTTTAGCGATATTCCCACCAACATCCTGTATACGGTGGAAGAATATCGCCCGGCCAATTTCCCGGTGGGCATGGTCTTCGCCCCGGATGGCCGCCTCTTTTACACCGAAAAAACCACCGGCAACGTCCGCGTGATTCTGCCGGATGGCACGCGGGTGATCGACCCGGTGCTGACGCTGCCGGTGGATGCGCTCCAGGAGCGCGGCATGTTCGGCATCGCGCTGGATCCCACGTTTGCCACGACGGGACTGATGTACGTGGCCCATACGCGCCCCGGCACCGTGCGCGATTTTCCTGCCAATGACCTGGTACGCTTTCGCCTGGAGGGCCATACCGGCGTGGAGCCGGAAGTGCTGCTGAGCGTGCCCATCACCACCGGGCAGCTTTTGCACAATGGCGGCAATATGCACTTTGACCGCGACGGCTACCTGTATTTTTCCACCGGCGACAATGGCGACCCCGCCAGCGGCCAGAATCTGGACGTGCCGCAGGCCAAAATTCATCGTTTTGCCGTGACCGCTGACGGGCTGGCCCCGGCCCCCGGCAATCCTTTCGGGCCGGAGAGCAGCGTGTTCGCCTACGGGCTGCGGAACGCCTTCGATTTCACCTTTGACCCCTACAGCGGCCATCTGTTCGCGGCGGAAGTGGGGCCAAGCTGCGATGATGAGATTAACCTGGTGCAGGCCGGCTACAATTATGGCTGGCAGGAAAATTATACCTGCGTGGGCACCGAACCCATCACCGGGCTGCCGCACCCTTACGGCGTGCCGCTGCTGTCCTTCCGCGATGTCATCGCCCCCACGGGCATTGTGGTCTATGATGGCGCGGCGTTCCCGGCCTGGCAGGGGAATTTGTTCTTCTGCGACTGGGTGTATGGCGATCTGCGCCGCGCGGTGCTGGATGAAACGCGCACGCAGATCGTCAATGTGTATACCATTGATCTGGATGCGCGGGGCTGCCGGCTGGATATTGTCGTCGGGCCGGACGGCGGGCTGTATTACGGCACCGTGGGCGAATTTGGCGGGGCCATCATGCGGCTGCTGCCCTTTGAATAAGCGGCGAAGCGTGGGGCAGGCGCGGGGCGGGCGCGTTGCAGGCGGGCGGGGTCTGTGGCTATAATGCCGCCAGAAACCCGCTGCCTGATGGGAGGTTGTTTGTGCCTGTGCTGTCTTCGGTGAGGCGCTGTGCCCGCCTGTGCCTGCTGTTACTGCTGGTGTGCCTGGCCGGGCTGCGGCCCCTCACGGCCCAGGAAACCCGCCCGTTCATCTCCGCCGATGGCGTGGTGACGTTTCAGGCTCCGGCCACGTGGTCGGTGACGGATCAGGACGCGGGCATCATCAGCCTGCAAGACGCGACCTTTACCGCCGTGCTGTATACCCCGGCCGCGCTGGCCCAGGCGGGCCTGGCCGACCAGACCGACCCGGCGCGGCTGGCGCTGGCCTTCGTGGCCGCCCGGCAGCGCACGCCGGGCCCGCTGAGCATCTTCGTCAGCGGCGGCCAGCCGGCCGCCCGCCAGGATTACACCGGCGGCGAAGCCCCGGCCGGCTTTGTGCTGGCCGTGGCCCGGGGCGATTCTGCGCCGCTGCTGCTGGACGTAACCACCGCCGGCGATGGCCGCATTCCGCAGCGGGCGCTGGAAATTTTGCTCACCACGCTGGAGTATCGCCCGCAGGCCAGCCCCCCCGCGCCCTTCGCCAGCTATGCCGCCGACGGCCTGCGCTTTGATTATCCGCGCCAGTGGCAGGTGGCCGCCGACGCGGATCGGCTCACCCTCACCGGGCCCGATTTTACTGCCCGCCTGCTGGCCGGCCCCGCCCTGGACGTTTACCAGGTGGATGACCCGGCGCGGCTGGTGACAGCCTACCTGGAGGCGGCGGGGTATGCCCCCGGCCGCTTCGATATTTTCCTCTCCGGCCGCCGCCCGGCCGCCCGTTTTGAGTATACCGCCGCTGATGGCACGTCCGGCCTGCTGCTGGGCTTTGCCCTGGCGGATGGCCCGCTGCTGCTGCTGGATGTGCTGCCCGGCCCGGGCGTAAATGCGGCCATCCTCCAGAAAGACCTGGAGCGCGTGGTGGCTTCGCTGGATCCGGCGGCCGCCACCGCCACCGTGACAACCCCGGCCGCCCCGGCCGCCACCGCCCCCGTGTCCCCGGCCCGCCCGGTGGCCTTCGCCAGCAGCGATGGCACCCTCAGCCTCACGCACCCGGATACCTGGTTCTTCGGCCAGGATGATACCGGCCGCCTGTATGGCTTCCTGGGCGACCCGGCGGTGAGCCTGACGCTGTACCCGCCGGAACTGCTGCTGGCGGAGCGCTACCCCATGACCATCGGCGAAACGCCGGCCGGCTTCCTGGAGCGCTACCGCGCCAATTTTGGGCTGGCCCTGGGCAGCATCGACACGGA
>JALOOI010000256.1 GCA_025454495.1 Anaerolineae bacterium | reverse complement strand
GGCCTGATGAGCCGCAAAAAGCAGCTTGTGCCCACCGTGCTGGCCGTGCTGTCGCAATCGGTGTAGGGGCCCGCTGCCCTCCCCCGGCACCCCTTCGCCTTTGGGAGAAGGGGCCGGGGGATGAGGGCGCAGGATATTGCCCTCACCCTGTTTCCCTCTCCCACCGGGCGAGGGACGCGAAAAACGCCGGCCCGTCCCTGCACCCCTTCGCCCCATGGGAGAAGGGGCCGGGGGATGAGGGCAAAAGAGGCTCCCCTTCGCCCCCCGTGGCAGGGGCCGGGGGATGAGGGCAAAAGAATTTAACACAGAGGCGCAGAGAAAAAATGACCGCCGACCAAAAGCCCTTTTGTCATTCCACGCGGTTTCAAGTATAAAAGAGGGGCATCACCCGACAACCCGTGAACGACGGTGCCGCCGGTGCGGCGCGGTAAGGATAGCACACAATGCACAAGTGGACGCGCTGGATAAGTTTACTGCTGCTGGCCGGCACCACCGGGCTGGCGGTGGCGCAGGAGGCGGCGGCCTGTGCCGCCCTGACGGCCGATCAGGTGACGGCGGCCGCGGCCCGCTGTACCGGCCGCGGGCTGGATACGCTGTGTGTGGGCAGCGGCCCGGTGCAGGTGGGGCTGGCCGGCGGCCGCGCGGAGTTTAACCCCGGCGATACGCTGGCGCTGGATACGGTGGAGACGCTGACCACCGGCGCGGCGGATGTCGCTGCCGGCACCCGCGGCCTGGCGCTGCTGAACGTGGCCGCCGGCCTGAACGGCGCGGCCGTGCAGATGGTGCTGTTTGGCGCGGCCACCCTCACCGATGCCGTGCCCGTCCTCAGTGCCGATCTGCCGGTGCTGACTGTGACCAGCCAGGTGACGTATGATGTCAATCTGCGCCAGGGGGCGGGCACGCAGTACCCGCTGGCCGGGGTGCTGTCGCCGGGGGCCAGCCTCACTGCGGATGGCCGCAGCCCGGAGGGGGCGTGGCTGCGCGTGCGGACGGCCGCCGGCGCGGCGTGGGTCAGCCGGGAGCTGGTGCAGCTCAGTGGCGACATCACCGCGCTGGCCCCGCTGGCCAGTGCCTACACCGCGCCCATGCAGGCGTTTGTGCTGCAATCGGCGGCGGATGATGCCACCGTGTGCGGGCTGGATTCGTCCGGGCTGCTGCTGCACACCCCGCCGGAAATCCGCGCGGAATTACAGGTGAACGGCCTGCCGCTGCGGCTGGAGGGCGCGTCGCTGCTGGTGCAGGCCAATGCGGCCGCCGGTTTGCGGCTGTTCGTGCTGGCCGGGCAGGTGCAGGCCGGCCCCGCCGGCCAGACGGTGGGGGCGGGCGCGGGCGGCTGGCTGCAAACTGACGTGGACGCGGCCACGCTGCTGGTCGGCGGCACCCCGCAGATCGCCGGGCAGTATCCCTTTGCCGCCGTGGGGGCCGCCCCGCTGCAACTGATGGAGCCGGCCGCGCTGGCCTGCATCGTGGGGCTGCCCGCCGCGCCGCAAACGGCCGCACCGCCAGGCCCGGGTCTGTCGGCTTACAGCGGCCCCGGCGCAGATTATCGCCCGCTGGCCGCGCTGGAAGCGCAGTCCCATTATGCCGTCACCGGCTTTGCCACCGCCAGCGATGGCCAGGACTGGTGGAAGCTGGAAAATAACCGCTGGATTCCCCGTGACCAGGTGCTGAGCGCCGGCCAGTGCCAGGCGGTGGAACGGGTGGCCGCGCCGGCCATCACCGCCGCCCCGCCGGGCAGCGGCAGCAGCCTGTTGCCCGCCGAAACCACCATCTACCAGGCGGAGAGCGGCCCCGATGTGCTGACGGGCCAGTGCAATAAGCCGCCGCTGGCCATCTGCTCGCACCCGGCCGCCGTCATCCCCAACCCGGATGGCAGCTTTTACTGGCGCGGCCAGGAGCCGGAACCCTATTTAATGACACCGGCGGGCGAAAATCGCTATACTTACAGTGGGCGCAATTATGCCGGCACGGCGAACGTCAGCCTGGCGCTCACTTTCACCGGCGCGGATACCTGGCAAATGACCATAGCCACCATCTTCGACGATGACCCGGCCTGCACCCACACTTTTTACTATACGGCGGTGCGCCGCTGAGGGCCGCCCGTCGGTTCAGAAATGGTTTCAACTATCGCACATTTCTGAACACCGGCGGACGGTAAATGTAGCGTATGATACAAACAGGTAACATGCTGTAAGGAAAGCTGGCCCGATCATGGATAATGTGGTGGAATACACCACACAAATTATTGACCTGTGTGATTTATTGTTGCAGCATCAGGAGCGCCTGAGTGCCGATCAACGGGAGCATATTGCAACGATTTATCGCCGGGCGGTGGGCTTCATCACCGAATTTATGGAGTGCCAGCCGGGCACCATCCAGGCCATTGCCAGCTACCTGAACCACGATGCGCTCAGCCCGGTCACGATCATGGTGGGCTACAGCGAACTGCTGCTGATGGGCGGCTTCGGCGACCTGGATGAGGTGGTGACGGAAGTCGTCGGCTACATCCGCGATTACAGCTATGCCCTGATGGACGAATTAAAAGACCTGCAAACGCTGCTGGTGGAACTGCGCACCCGCCTCACCCGCCAGCCCGGCGAATAACACCGCCGGCGGTGGCCGTTCTTTCTCCGTACCTCTGCGCCTCTGCGTTGAATGCTTTGCCCTCATCCCCCGGCCCCTTCTCCCAGGGGGGCGAAGGGGAGCAGGGCGGGCCGGCGTTTTTCGCGTCCCTCGCCTGGGGGAGAGGGAAACAGGGTGAGGGCTGATCTTTTGCCCTCATCCCCCGGCCCCTTCTCCCCGGGGGCGAAGGGGAGCAGGCGACGTTTTTCGCGTCCCTCGCCTGGGGGAGAGGGAAACAGGGTGAGGGCAATATCCTTTGCCCTCATCCCCCGGCCCCTTCTCCCATGGGGCGAAGGGGAGCAGGGCCGGCCGGCGTTTTCCGCGTCCCGCGCCGGTGGGAGAGGGAAACAGGGTGCGGGCAATATCCTTTGCCCTCATCCCCCGGCCCCTTCTCCCGAAGGCGAAGGGGTGCAGGACAGGGCGGCGTTTGGCCCGTCCCGCGCCGGTGGGAGAGGGAAACAGGGTGAGGGCAATATCTTTTGCCCTCATCCCCCGGCCCCTTCTCCCCGGGGGCGACGGGGTGCAGGGTGCGGGCAGCGGGCCGCTGTGTTCAATGTTCTGGTGCCGGCACCGGGCCGCGCGTCCTGGCATCTGTGGTAAAATGCATGGCTGAACAGAACCACCCGGAAGCCAGCAGTGTATGGGCAAAAAGGTTGCCATCATCCAATCCAATTACATCCCCTGGAAAGGCTATTTTGACATCATCCGCCAGGTGGATGAGTTTATGCTGTTCGATGAAGCGCAGTACACCCGGCGCGACTGGCGTAATCGCAACAAAATTAAGACCGCCGGCGGGCTGCTGTGGCTGACGATCCCGGTGCAGGTGAAAGGCAAATTTCACCAGCGCATTGATGAAACGCTGGTCACTGACCGCGCCTGGGTGGATGACCACCTGAAGACGCTGCGGCACCACTACAGCAAAGCGCCCGCCTTCCGTGACAGCTTCCCGCTGCTGGAAGACCTGTATCGCCAGGTGGCGGACGAAACCTATCTCAGCCGCATCAATTACCGGCTGCTGCGCGGCGTGTGTGACCTGCTGCACATCCGCACGCCCATCACCTGGTCTACCGATTATCAATCGGTCAGCGGCAAAACCGACCGGCTCATCAGCCTGTGCCAGCAGTGCGGCGCGGAGGAATATATCTCCGGGCCCGGTGCCCGCGCCTACATGGACGAAGCGCTGTTCGCGCAGCATAACCTGCGCCTGACGTATATGGATTACAGCGGCTACCCGGAGTACCCGCAGCTTTACCCGCCGTTTGAACACGCGGTGAGCATTGTCGATGTGCTGCTCAACACCGGGGCGGCTGCGCCGGCGTATATCCAGCGCGGTGACGGTGACGGTGACGATTACGGTTAGAGTGACGGTGACGGTTAGCCAGGGGGAGAACACTGTGCTTCGATGGAGATGGAAAGCGGCCGCCTGGCTGCTGCTGTGCCTGCTGAGCGTGCCGCTGTACGCGCAGGATAGCCCGGCCCCGCCGCGCCTGGGGATCACACTGAGCAGCATTAGCACGGGCACCACGCAGCACCCCTTCGCGGATGTGTTCCACACGGCCGGGCCCTGGGCGCTGTGGCAGGCCGGCGACCCGCCGGTGGCCGCGGGCACGCCGGCGCTCACCCCGGAAGGCTGGGTGGCCAGCCTGGAGCCGGGGCAGTATGCCGAAGCGCGGCTGTTCACCGCCGAGCCGGCCACCGCCCGCGGGCTGGACGGGCTGTATACGCTGGTGTATGACGGCGAAGGACGCATCGAGTTTGGCGGCAGCAATGCCACGCTCATCAGCAGCGAACCCGGCACCCTCATCGTGGATCTGCGGCCCTCGCAGGGGGTGGTGCAGGTGCAGGTGCACGCCACGCAGCCGGCGAACCCGCTGCGCAACCTGCGCCTGCTGCTGCCGGGGGCGGCGTTCATTTATGAATTGCAGCCGTTTAACCTGCTGTTTCAGGAGCGCATTCGCCCGTTTGCGGTGCTGCGCTTTACGGACTGGATGCAAACCGATAATTCGTCGGTGCGGGTATGGGACGACCGGGCACAGGTGAGCGATGCCACCTACACCCGGCGCGGCGTGCCGCTGGAAACCATGATCGCGCTGGCCAATGTGCAGCAGGCGGCTCCGTGGTTCAATATGCCGCATCTGGCAGATGATGATTATGTGCGCCGGTTCGCCACCCTCGTCCGCGACACGCTGGCGGCGGAACTGCCGGTGTACGTGGAATACTCGGCGGAAGTGTGGGATACCGCCTACAGCCAGGCGACGTTTATGCAGCAGCGCGGCAGCATCCTCAACCTGGGCGCAGGCGATGCCGCCCTGGGCGGGCTGCGCTATTATGCACAGCGCTCGCGGGAGGTCTTCGCCATCTGGGAGGAAGTCTTCGGCGGGCCGGAACGGCTGGTGCGGGTGGTGGCGGCCGCGGGCAGCGACCCGGCGATGGCGGAAGCCATTTTAAGCTGGCAGGAGACGGCCGCCGGGGTGGATGCGCTGGCGATTGCGCCCTATTTAAGCTGTGCTGATCCCGGCAGTCCGGCGACGGCCGAGGAGATCGCGGCGCTGAGCGTCGATGCGTGGCTGGATCGGCAGGCGGCGAATGTGCAGCCGGGCGGCTGTGCGCTGGTGATGATGGAACAGCAGGTGGCGCTGGCGCAGCAGTACGGCGTGGAGCCGATCACGTATGCCGGCGGTCAGCGGCTGGCCGTAACGGGCGACACCGCCACGGCCGAAGCGCTGCGCGGGCTGTTCATCGCGGCCAATCGCAACCCGCGCATGGGCGACATCTACACCGACTATTTTAACGCCTGGCGGGCCGCCGGCGGCGGGCTGATGGTGGCGGGCGTGGATATTGCCACCCCGGCCGGGGGCGGGTCGCCGGGGCTGCTGGAATACCTGACGCAAAATGTGAACAGTGCCCCGCGCTATGCCGCGGCGCTGCGCTTTGTGGGCGCACCGCGCTAAGGCCTGATCGCGGTCGCGGTTACGGTTACGGTTGATCCGGCAGAGGCACTTGAACGCAGCGGCACAGGATATTGCCCTCACCCTGTATCCCTCTCCCATCGGGCGAGGGACACGCAAAACACCGCCTGCTCCCCTTCGCCCTCCGGGAGAAGGGGCCG
>JALOOI010000255.1 GCA_025454495.1 Anaerolineae bacterium | reverse complement strand
CCGGTGATTTGCTCCGGCGAGATGTAGGCCGGCGTGCCGGAAACGCCTTCATCGGCATTGTCGCTCTCGGTGGTGAGCACTTTGGCGATGCCGAAATCTGCCAGGAAGCAGTTGCCGTCGCGGTCGAGCAGGATATTGGCCGGCTTCAGGTCGCGGTGGACGACACCGTTACGGTGGGCGACCATGAGCGCGGCGGCGATTTGCTCCAGAATGGTGGCCACGCGCTCCAGCGTCAGGCCGCCGCCGCTGCGTTCGACCTCATCGCGCAGGCTGTCCGGCAGCAGGCGCATGACCAGGTACGCGCCGTCCGGGTCACGCCAGTAGTCGAACAGGGGGACGATGTGGATATGCTCCAGCCGGGCCACAAGCTGCGCCTCGGCTTCAAAACTGCGGATAAAATCCGGCCGGTTGGCATATTCGGGCAGGATAATTTTAATGGCCACCTCGCGCCCGATGACGATCTGCTGAGCGCGATACACCGCGCCAAACGCGCCTTTGCCCACTTCTTCGATAATGCGGTAGCCCCGTATTTCCCTGCCGTCCACGCTGCTCATGCGGGTTTACATCCCTGTCTGTCGTGAGGTCGCTGTGCTTTAATATTACGGGAGAATGGGCTTTCTAACAACTCTAAATGCGGGCCGGGTGCGCCCGCATCCCCCGGCCCCTGCTCCCTGGGGGCGACGGGGAGCCGGGCGGGCCGGCGTTTTTCGCGTCCCTCGCCGGTGGGAGAGGGAAACAGGGTGAGGGCAATATCCTGCGCCCGCATCCCCCGGCCCCTGCTCCCTGGGGGCGCAGGGGAGCAGGGCGGGCCGCCCGTGGCAGGGCATGATGCATCGTGCCCGTGCGGATGGCCCTTTGATATTGTTCCTCCGTGCCTCTGCGCCTCCGTGTTGCCTCTTCTGCCGGGGGTGCGTCACCCTCAACACTTCTTTTATGCGCCGTACCCGCTATAATCATCGTTATAATGAACTGCATCCGGGAGGGATAAGGCATGGACGAACAGCAGGTGCGCCAGCAACTGCGCCAGTACATCGTGCGGGAATTTGTGCGTGATGAAAGCTATGCACTCACCGATACCGAAGGCATCATCAGCGGCGGCCTGATGGATTCCACCAGCCTGGCGGAACTGGCCGTGTATGTGGAACAAACCTTCAATGTGTATATCCCCGACCCCGATCTCACCGTGGCCAGCATGGATACGCTCAACCAGATGGTGGCGCGGGTGCTGCGGGGATGATACAGTTAGTACGTTGACCAGCTTAATTCATCGGCCGGCAGCCGCGGGCCGCCGGGCCCGGTGCTGTGCCCTGTTCATGATTGATCGTGCCTGTCTATGCTGATTCCTGCCACCCGCATTCAATATCGTACCCTGCTGGATGCCGCGTTCCTGCGTGCGCCGGCCACCGACCAGCCCGCGGTGATTTACGTCGCCACCGGCCAGCCCGATGTCGTCATCAGCCGGGAGGAATTGCACGGGCGGGTGATGCTGTACGCCGCCGCCTTCCAGACCGGCGGCCTGCGCCCGCGTGACCTGGTGATGATCGCCGATACCGGCAGCGTGGACAGCCTGTATGCCTTCTGGGGAGCCATGCTCACCGGGGCCATCCCGTCCATGTTCCCGGCGCTCACCGAAAAGCTGGACCCCGACATTTACATGCACAACCTGGCGGAACTGGTGCGCGTGAGCGGGGTGAAAGCCATCTTCACCGGCGATGCCTTCGCGCCGCAGCTTGCGCCACGGGTGAGCTGCACCGTGCTGAGCCTGCAAAGCCTGATGCAAACGCTGGAATGGGCGGATAACACCTTTTACCCTTATCCCCCCGCGCCCAACGATACCGCTTTTTTGCAGCATTCCAGCGGCACCACCGGCCTGCAAAAAGGCGTGGCGCTCACCCATGAAGCGGTGTTGAACCACCTGGCCAGCTACAGCGAGTCCATCGCGCTCAGCCGCGATGACGTGGTGGTAAGCTGGCTGCCGCTGTACCATGATATGGGCCTCATCGCCGGCTTTTTGCTGCCGCTGGTGCAGGGCGTGCCGCTGGTGCTGATGTCGCCGTTTGACTGGGTGACGCACCCGGCGCTGCTGCTGCGGGCCATCCAGCAGCACCGGGGCACGCTGTGCTGGCTGCCCAATTTTGCCTATAACCACCTGGCCCGGCGCATTCGCGCCCGTGACAGCGAAGGCCTGTCCCTGGCGGGGATGCGGGCCTTCATCAACTGTTCGGAACCCGTGCGCCACGACAGCCACCGCCTGTTTCTGGAGCGCTTCGCGGCCAACGGGGTCAGCGAGGAGATGCTGGCCGTCAGCTATGCCATGGCCGAAAACACCTTTGCCGTCACCCAGACGCGCATCGGGGCTGCGCCGCGGCTGGATGTGGTGCTGCGCCACAGCCTGGAACAGGAACAGAAAGCGCAGCCGGCCCACAGCAGCCTGTACGATGGCAAACGCCAGACGCAGGAAGTGGTTTCGCCGCTGGCGCAGGTGACGCTGGTCTCCTGCGGGGCCCCCATCGCCGGCGTGCAGGTGAAAATTGTGGATGCCGCCGGGGCCACCCTGCCGGAACGCCAGGTCGGCGAGATCGTCATCCGCAGCGACAGCCTGCTGAAAGGCTACTACCGGCGCGATGACCTGAAAGCGCTGGATGCGGAGGGCTGGTACGCCACCGGCGACCGCGGCTACCTGGCCGGCGGCGACGTGTTCGTCATCGGCCGCAGCAAAGACCTCATCATCCATGCCGGTAAAAATGTGTACCCGCAGGATATTGAGGCCATCCTGAACACCGTCAGCGGCATTCATCCGGGGCGGGCGGTGGTCTTTGGCGTGCCGGACGACAAAGAAGGCACGGAATTGATCGCCGCTGTCGCCGAAGTGGACAGCACCGACGACGACGCACGCCGGCAGTTGCAGCAGGCGGCCCGGCTGGCCGTGGCCAGCCAGAGCGAGGTGAGCCTGCATTATCTGACGCTGGTCACGGCCGGCTGGCTCATTAAGACCTCCAGCGGCAAAATCGCCCGCAGCCAGAATCGAGATAAGTGGCTGCACGAGCGCGACCACCCGGCCGGCCCGCCCCCCGCCCCGGCCCCGCCCGAAGCCTGACCACACACCGGCCGCCGGCCGCGGGCCGGGGAGAGGACAACCCCATGCAGGACTGGCTGGCGGCCCGCGCCGCCGCAAGCCCGGATCAGATCGCCCTGGTGGTGCAGGGCAACCAGTGGACGTATGCCGCCCTCAATGCGCTGGCGGCCGAATATGCCGCCGCGCTGCATTTGCTGGAGGTGCGGGCCGGCGATACGGTGGCCGTGCTGTCGTCCAGCGGCCTGGAATTTGTGGGGCTGGTGCACGCCGTCGCCCGGCTGCGGGCCGTGCTGCTGCCGCTCAATACCCGGCTGACGGTGGGCGAATTGCAGGCGCAGTTGCAGCAGGTGGGCTGCCGCGTGCTGCTGCATGATGACGATGACCGCGCCGAAGCGCTGGAGAGCGACCGCCATACCACCCTCTCTTTTACCGATACGCTGCTGATGCCCACCAGCACCCTGCGCGATACCTTCCTCAGCGGCGATATTTTTCTGGATGATCCGGCCGCCATTTTGTTCACGTCCGGCACCAGCGGCACGCCAAAGGGTGCCGTGCTGACGAATGGCAATTTTTTCTACAGCGCCGCCGCCGCCGCCTTCCACCTGGGCACCCTGCCGGATGACCGCTGGCTGTGTGTGCTGCCGCTGTACCATGTGGGCGGCCTCAGCATCCTGTATCGCGCCAGTTTGTACGGCATTTGTGTCGATTTACACCCGCGTTTTGAGGTGGAACGGGTGCAGCAGGCGCTGGCCCGCCAGCCGATTACGCTGGTGTCGCTGGTGCCCACCATGCTGCACCGGCTGCTGGCCCACCACAGCGGCCCGTGGAATGCCGCGCTGCGGGCCGTGCTGCTGGGAGGGGCGGCGGCCCCGCCGGAACTGCTGGCCCGCTGCCAGGTGGAAGGTATCCCGGTGGCCACCACCTACGGCCTCACCGAAGCCGCCTCCCAGGTGGCCACCGCCCCGGTGAACGCCATCAGCGCCCCGACTCGCGCTGACCTGCCGGCGGCCTTCGTGGGCCGCCCGCTGCTGTTCAACCGGGTACGCATCGCCGATGAAGCCGGGCAAACCCTGCCGCCCGATACCCCCGGCGAAATCGTCCTCAGCGGCCCCACGCTGATGCAGGGCTACTATAACGATCCCGAAGCGACGGCGCGGGCGCTGCGCGGCGGCGAACTGTACACCGGCGACCTGGGCTATGTGGATGCCGAGGGCCATCTCTACATCTTGCAGCGCCGCAGCGACCTCATCCTGACGGGCGGCGAAAATGTGTACCCGGCCGAAGTGGAGCGCGTGCTGGCCCGGCACCCGGCGGTGGCGGCCGTGTGCGTGGTGGGCGTGCCGGATGCCGAATGGGGGCAGGTGGTGGCCGCGCTGGTGGCGCTGCACCCCGGCGCGCGGGCCACCGGCGAGGCGCTGCTGGCCCTGTGCCGCGAGCATCTGGCCGGCTACAAAGTGCCCCGCCGCCTGAAACTGGTGGCGGCGCTGCCGCTGACCGCCTCCGGCAAGGTGGATCGGCGGGCGGCGGCGGCCCTGCTGGAGGACTGACCCATGCCGCGCATCGTGCTGGATGAGGGCATTTATTACCACGTGGAAATCGCCGGCGCGGGCCCGCCGCTGGTGCTGCTGCATGGCTTTTCCGGCAGCAGCCAGAGCTGGTTTCCCGTGTGGGAGGCGCTCACGCAGCGCTGCCGCGTGTATGCCATTGATCTGCCGGGGCACGGCCAGTCTTTCATCCCGTCGCCCACGGATTGTGAGCTGTACACCGTGGCGGAAGACCTGTATGCCGTGCTGGCGGAACTCGCGCTCAGCCGGTTTACCCTGGCCGGCTATTCCCTGGGGGCCCGCACGGCGCTGTATTTCGCGCTCTCGTACCCGCCGCTGCTGCGCGGGCTGGTGCTGGAAAGCGGCACACCAGGGCTGAAGACGGCGGATGAACGGCTGGCGCGGCGCAATGACGATCAGGCGCTGGCGGAGCGCATCGAGCGTTATGGCGTGGCCGCCTTCGTGGACGAATGGGAGCGTCTGCCGCTGTGGGCCAGTCAGGCGGCGCTGCCGGCGGCGATGGCACAGCGGCAGCGGGCGCTGCGGCTGAAAAATCATCCGGTGGGGCTGGCCAACAGCCTGCGCGGCATGGGCACCGGGGTCATGCCGCCGCTGTGGGCGCAGTTGACAGCGCTGGAGGTGCCGGCCCTGCTGCTGGCCGGCGAACACGATGCCCGTTACCGCGATCTGGCGCAGCAGATGGCGCAGGCGCTGCCGGCCGCCCGCCGCGTGATCGTGCCGGGCGCGGGGCATAATGTGCATCTGGAACAACCGGCGGCCTATGTGGCGCAGGTGCTGGACTTTATGGCCGGGCTGGCTTAGCCGCCGGCCGGGGCCTGATCAGGATCAGGCGGGGCTAAATGACACCGGGACGCACACGCATGAACATCTTTTACGGGGCCATCGCGCTGGCGGTGGTGGGCAGCACGCTGTATCACATCTTTCAGAAGAACATCCCGGTCACGGCCAACCCGCCGCTGGTGCTGGCCATCACCTATCTGGTGGCGTTTGCCGGCAGCCTGCTGCTGTTCGCCGTGTTCCCGCTGCCGTCCCCGCTGGTGCAGGAAGTGCGCCGGCTGAACGCGGCCGTGCTGCTGCCGGGCCTCGCCAT
>JALOOI010000059.1 GCA_025454495.1 Anaerolineae bacterium | reverse complement strand
TCGTGGCTGCGGCGTTCTTCGCCCAGCAGGGCGCTGAACCACAAAAAGCCGAACAGCGCCGCCGCAAACAGGAACAGATTTTGCAGCATCTCCGGCGCAAAGCTCAGCCCGGTGAGCGCCTGCTGGTCAGCCGGTTTGGCCGGCAGCAGCACGCCGAACAGGATGCCCCCCAGGGGAAAGCCCATCAGCAGGAACGTCCACACGATGCCCACCGCCCGGCCGCGCTGGTGTTCCGGGGCGCGATCATAAATGAGCGCCAGGAACGTGGTGCCCGAAATGGCGCTGCCCACGCTGAACAGCGTAAAACCCACCATGATGGCCGACCAGACCAGCACCCCGCCATCGTTACGCGCCAGTTGCGTCGTGGCCAGCCCGATCATGATGGTGCTCAGCACCATCAGCAGCCGCCCCAGCCAGATCCAGAATAAGCGCCGGTAGCCGCCGATCACCCGTTGATCGGACAGCCGCCCGGCCAGGATGCCCAGGGGCGACAAAAAATATTTCAGCGCCGTCAGCAGCCCCACCACCGTCGCGCTCACCCCCAGGTCAGCGATCATCACGCGATTCCACACCGAGCCGGTCAGAATATCCGCCATGCCCGACCCCAGGTGGAAGAACCCAATTTTGACATTGCGCCCCACAGGCAGCCCGGCTTCGGCTGTCGGCGGTGTCTGTTCGGCTGTGCTCATGATTTTCCCGTTTTTTACAGTTTTTTGTAGATTTACTATGAGCATTATAGGAGTTTTTGGGGCCGGCTGTCAACAGGTGGACTGCGGCAGGCGGGCCGCCAATATGGTAAAATCGCCCTGTCAGGCGGGCCCGGCCGCGGCGCGGGCCGGGCGGGAGCATTTAGCAAAGGCTTTTTGATCGTGGAAAATAGTGGACGTTACAAAAAAATAGTGGTACCCATCGATGGCTCTGGCTGGAGTGAACGGGCGATTCCGCACGCGGTGGAGATTGCCCGCAACAACGCCGGCGCAGAGATCATCCTGCTGCATGTTTTTCGCCCGCCGGCCTATGAATATACCGATCAACTGGCACTGGCCGGGCAGGAAGCGCAGTTGCAGGAAGTGCGCGAACAGATCAAAAAATATTTGATGGGCCTGCGCGGTCAACTGCGGTCAGAGGGCATGGAATGCCGGGTGCAGTTCATCGAAGGGACGGGGGTGGCGGCGCTCATCTGCGATTACATCAACCAGGAAGGGGTTGATCTGGTGGTGCTGTCGTCGCACGGGCGCAGCGGCCTCATGCGCTTCATCTTCGGCAGCATCGCGGAGCGCATTTTGCAGGGGGTGAATGTGCCGGTGCTCATCATCCGCCCCGGCCGGGATGAATAGCCGGCTCAGGGAGCGCCGGGCGGCAGCGGATGGGCAAAGGGGCCGCTGCCGGCCGCTGCCTGCGTGCGAATGTCCGTGAGGGCGGCGGCCACGGCCTGCTGTTCGTGCGGCGGCAGGTGCAGCGCGGCGTATTCCGCTTCATCCAGCAGCAGCAGCGACCGATCCGGCCGGACGAACACATCCAGCGCCAGGTCATCGGCCGTGACGGCCGCCGGCAGCAGCCGGGCCGGCCGGGTGAGGTTGCAGTACCAGCCTTTCAGGTGGCCGTGGCGGCCATCTTCCACGCGAAAGACGTTGTACCAGCGATCGGTGTAAAACCACTCGGTAAAAATATCGCCCTGGTGCAGCGTCACATACCCCAGATCACGATCGGCAAACTGGAACAGCGCCCGCACACACACCCACTCCGGGCCCCCGGCCAGGCGCGTGCCGGTGTATCGCAGCACTTCGCGGCCGGTATGGTCACACTTGATGACGGTGAAAACGCTCATGCCCGCCCCACCGTATGCACCACCAGCAGCAGCCCCTGCGCCAGCGTCACCCCGGCCACATCCGCCAGCATGACGTTGCTCACCCCGCGGGCCGGGCCAAAGAACAGGCTTTCCTCCTGAAGCGGGTATTGCAGGTGGCGGGTGGTCACGCCGGCCGCCGCCCCCCCCACCGGGATCAGCGAGACCGTATCGCCGGCCCGGCCGGCCAGCGTATGCACGCCGGGGCGCAGCAAATAGATCACCTGGTTACCCGCCGCCAGCCCGGCATCCAGATGCTGCAATTCCGGCAGCGCCAGCAAATAAACATTGGCCATCATCTGGTCAAAGCGGCCGCCCAGGCCGCCAATGATGCGAATCCAGTCAATGGGCTGGCCGGCGGCCCATTTGAGCGCCAGTTCTAAATCCGTTGCGTCTTTTTCCGGCGGGTGGCGAAAAATCTGCGTGCCCTGCTGCACCAGCGCGGCCAGCTCCGGCGGGGCAATGGAATCCATATCACCGATGAGGGTATGCACCGGGTAGCCATAATAGCGGGCCAGCCGGGCCCCGCCATCGGCAGCGATGATGCGGGCATCGCCGGCCTGTTCAAAGGTGCGGCGCACCATCAGGCCATCACCGGGGTCGCCATTGGCAAAAATTAAGGCTCGCATGAAGATCGCTCTGGCAGGTGGCGGGCGGGTAGCGGCGGGTTCAGCGGCTGCGGCGTTTCCAGCGCTCGCGGATTTCCAGTTTGCTCAGGTCTTCCGCCGAGAGAAAATCCGTGGTCAGCCGCAGGAAAGGCTCATGTTCCAGCATGGGGAAGTGGCGCACGCCCGGCAGCGGCAGCAGCACAAAGCTGTCGTCTTTATCCACACTGAGGTAATTCCACAGGTCTTCACCGGGGGCCGGCAGCAGCGGGTCGTCGGTGCCATGCACCACGCACACCGGCACAGACACCAGGCGCAGGTTATCCAGCATTCGGCCGGCATCGTAGCTGCCGGCGCTGCTTTCCAGCACGCGGGTATCGGTCTTATCCACATCCACCTTGAGCTTATCATAGACCGGCTCGCTCTTTTTCACGCTGCGATCCAGCAGCGCCAGCGGATTTTTGCCGGTGAACACCTCCAGCAGCGGGTTACGCGGCGGGGGCGGCGGGGCGGCATCGCGCTGTTGAAAGGCCTCGCGCAGTTTATCGCGGTTGATGATCTCCGGGCGGGCGATGGTGGGCATTTCATGGTCGGTCGGCAGCAGCGCCCCGGAGGGCCGGCGCGGCAGCGTGGCATCGCCGGCGGGGGCGGGCGTGCTGGCGCTGCTGCTGGCGGAAGGCACGGTATCGCCGGCGCGGGTGTTGGCCGTGAGCATGACGCGGGTGCCGGCCGGCACGCGCTCTTTCAGGTCGCCGGGGTCGAACAGCGGCACGCTGCTGAGCAGCATCCGGGCTACTTTTTCCGGGTGGCGCAGCGCCAGTTCGGTGATGACCATGGCCCCCAGGGCATGGCCGATCATGGCCGCTTTGGTGATGGCCAGTTGATCCATGAACTGCACCAGCGTATCGGTATAGCGGGCCACCGTATAACGGTTGGGGTTTTTGGCGGAATCGCCGAAGCCCTGCAAATCCAGCGTATAGACGCTGTATTTGAGGTGTAAATGCTGCATCAGCGGAATCCAGTAGCGCCATGACCCCAGCCAGCCATGCACCAGGATCACCGGGCGGCCTTTGCCCAGGCGTTCATAATGAACCAGATCCCCATCAATGGTAATGGCGCTCATGCTGCCTTATCTTTCCGCGTGTGGTCAGGAAACGCCCAGTTTGGCCAGGATGTCGCCCACCCGGCGCGTCAGTTCATCCGGCGCAAATGGCTTCAGGATATAGTCAATGGCTCCGGCTTCGCGCCCGGTTTCGATCTCTTCATCCTGTCCCTTGGCGGAAAGAATGACCACCGGGATATGCCGGGTGGCCTCCAGCGATTTCAACATGCGGCAGGCCTCGTAACCGGTCATCCGGGGCATACGGACATCCGTCATCACCAGGTCGGGCAGCACCTTCTGCGCCAGTTCCACTGCCTGCTCACCATTGGCGGCCTGGGTAATTTTGTGCCCGGCAAACGTGAGCGTGAAGGAAATCAATTCCCGAATATCGCGCTCATCTTCTGCCACAAGGATATGTGCCATCGTTAATCCCCTGCCACGTAGACGTTGTGAAGGTGGTTCATCGGGCTAACCTGAACAGCGCTCATGCTTTCGGTGACATAATTGGGCTGCTCCAGAGGTAAGCGGATGAAGAAGGTGGTTCCCTGGTTCACTTCCGATTCAAACCAGGCCGCGCCATGATGCAGTTCCACCAGTTCTTTCACCAGCGGCAGCCCCAGGCCCGTCCCGGCGATATCCAGTTGCAAAGCATGTTCCTGGTAGCGTTCAAAACGCTGCCACGCTTTGTCCCGGAAGTCCAGCGGAATGCCTACGCCGGTATCGGCCACGGTGATGAGGATGAATTGACCATTGGCTTCCACCGCCGCCGCGATGTCTATCTTACCACCCGGCAGGGTGTATTTAAAGGCGTTGTCCACCACATTGCTGATGATCTTCAACAGGCTTTCGCGGTCGGCCCGCAGGCGCGGCAGGCCGGGGGCGATGTACGTCGTCACCTGCAACTGGCGCTCCTGGTTCACGCTGCGGCTGGCGTGCTGCTCCACCACCGGCGGGATGATCTCGCTCAGGTCGATCATCTGCATGTTCAGCAGCAGGTTACGATTTTGAATTTTGGCGATGTTCAACACATCGTTCACCAGCACCGTCAGCCGGTCCACATTGTCTTTGATGACGTTGAGGAAGGACGACTGCATCTCCGAGAGCGACCCGCCCGCGCCCATCAGCAGCAGGTCAGTATAGCCTTTGATGGGAGTCAGCGGGGTGCGGAATTCGTGCGATACGTTCTCGATAAATTTGCTCTTGGCGCGATCCGATTCGACATCTTTGGTGACATCGCGGAAGACAGATACCGTGCCCAGGAACGAATCGCCGATGTACACCGGGGAAAGCTGCGTGCTGACGATTTTATCCCCCAGTTCGATCTGTTCGGAGACGAACGATTCCGGCATTTCTTCGGCGGAAATGCTCAACGATTCCGTCCAATCCTGGATCATCTGCATCCAGCGCACGGCCGAAGCGCCATACAGCCCGGCCAGGCGCATGACCGGCTGGCCAATGGCCTGTTCGCGCGGCAGTTGCAGGATGCGCTCGGCGGCGGAATTGAACAGCACGATGGTACCGGTCGAATCCGCCAGCAGCACACCATCGGCGATGGATTCCACGATGGCGCTGTGTTTCTGGGCTTCTTCCTGCTCGCCGCGCAGCAGCTTGCCCAGGCGCTCCGCCTGGTCGCGGATGAGCTGGTACAGGTCAGCGCTGTTGATGGCGGCGGCCACCTGGTTGGCGGCGGGCACCAGCAGCTTGAGGTGATTTTCGGTGAACATGCCCGGCGTTGCGCCCAGCAGCACCATCACGCCCATCGGATCTTCGTTGCTCTCCAGGATCACCCCCAGGGCGCTGCGGAGGCCGGTCTGGCCATCGGTGGCGATGTCCCAGTATTTGTGTTCGTGCAGGTCATTGACCACGATCACATGATCGGTAATTTCGCTGTGCTGGATGAGCCAGGTGGCCAGGCCTTCGGCCGGGTGGGTGGGGGTCTGGCTGTCGGCTTCATAGCGCAGGTGATCGGGGTTAAGCCAGGCGCGGCAGAACAGGCGGTCGGTGGCCGGGTCGCTGAGCATAATCACGCCGTCCTGGGCCCCCACCGCTTTGCTGACCATGCCCAGCGCCCGATCCAGAAGCTGCTCCATATCCAGCGTGCGGGCCAGTTCGGCGGTGATCTGGTACAGCGTATCCAGCCGGTCGCGCTCCAGTTCCAGTTCTTCGGTGCGGCTGTGCACCTGCTTTTCCAGTTGCGCGGCGGCCTGCTCGATGCGCTCGAACAGGCGGGCATTCTGGATGGCCGCGCCAAGCTGCGAGCCAACCGTACTCAGCACGCGGTCATCATTAAGGCTGAAGGCCCGGCTGCGTTCCCGGTTGCGGATGGCCAGCACCCCCAGCACCTGATCGCCGGATTTAACGGGCACGCCCATATAGCTCAGCGCATCGCCTTCGCCGCTGGTGATGCCCATGCTGCGCCGCAGTTCCGCCGGGCTAAAATAATCCGCCCCCAGGCTAAGGGTGTGCTTGCGCTTGATGATGTAGGACACTTCATCCGTCCCCAGGGGGCGCGGCGCGAGGTAAAAAGCCTCGCCCTGGCGCACTGCCAGCGGGAAAGTGATCTCGTGCGTGTCCGGGTCATACAGCGCCAGGTACATTTCTTCTGCGCCGGTGAGCAGCGGCACCTGCTCTTTGATGATGGGCAGCATGTCCACCAGCTTCAGCGTGGACGAGATGGCCTGAGACAGTGAATTGATGGTCATCAATTCTTCCAGGCGGGTGGTGGTTTCGGAGGACAGGCGGGCGTTTTCGATGGAGATGGCCACCTGGGCCCCCAGGGCCTGGGCCAGCCGCACTTTTTGCTGCGTCAGCGATTCTTCATCGCCGGAGGTTTGCTCCAGTTGAATGAGACCGATGGACTCATCGCGCACGACCAGCGGCACCAGCATCCGCGCCCCGTAGCCCAGGTCGCGCAGTTCGTGGATTTCGCTCATGAAGCCGGCCAGGTCGCCGGCGGCGCTGGCATTCTTGTTCAGGTCGGGGTCGCCAATGACCATCACCTGGCGCTGCTTCAGCGCCCGCTGGCGGACGGGGTAATCGCGCAGGTTATAGGTTTTGCCCCTGGGCACCGGGGTCCCGGAACGGCTCACGGCAAATTCCACCGTCAGCGCATTATCCACTTCATCCCACAGCATGATGGCGCAGGTTTCCATCTCCAGGGCGTTGAACATGAGTTCCGTCACGGTGCGGAAGACTTCATTCACATCCCGCGCCAGCGAGGTCGCCTGGGCCACTTCCAGCACGGTGCCCAGTTCGTTGGTGCGCTCAAAGGTCTGCTCGAACAGGTCGGCATTGGCCAGGGCGATGGCCACCTGGCTGGCAAACGCGAAGGCCACATTTTGCTCATGGCGGCTTTCATAGGAGCCAGCATCATATTTGGCCAGCACCAGCATCCCCACCACATGCCCCTGGTTCACCAGCGGCACGCCCATCCAGCTTGCAAATTCGGCTTCGCCCAGGCCGCGGACGATGTGCTGCGGGGTTTCGCCGCTGCTGTAGCTCACGGTACGCTGCGAATCCACCAGGTGTTGCAGGCGGTCATCATCGGTGATCTTCACCCGCACATCCCCGGCCAGATCCAGGCCGGACGCGCCTTCCAGCACCATAAAGGAGCCGTTGCGCCGCCAGATGGCCATCACATCGTAGGGGATGATCCAGCCCATTTCATCCAGCGCCAGCGAAATGACCTCGCCGCGTTCCAGCGAGGCGGTGATGCGCGTGGACACATCGGTGAGGGCGGCAAGCTGGTTGGCGCGGGCTTCAATCGCCTGTTCCAGCCGAATGCGCTCGGTGACATCTTCCACCAGCAGCACCGCGCCGCGAATCTGGTCAGCATGGCGCAGCGGGTAGATGTAAAAATTGCGGACGATCATGCTGCCATCGGCAGCGCTGGAATTTTGCGAAAAGCGCTCGCGCGGGGTGCCCTGTTCCAGCACTTCGCGCAGGTCATCCTTGATATAATCGGACATATCCGGGCGATAGGCGAACAAATCCTGCATCAGGGCGCTGTCGTCCCAGCCATAGGCTTCGCGCATGTAGGCGTTGAGGGTGATGATGCGCCCGCTGTTGTCCAGCACGACGATCCCCTGCTGGATGGATTCCACCACCGAGCGATTTTGCTCGCGCAGGTTGACCGCCTGGTTAAAGAGGCGGGCATTCTGGAGCGTGCTGGAGACCAGCCGGCTGATGCGTACCAGCATCTGGTGCGCGTCGGGCTGTGCCAGGGCGGCCGGCTCTTTGCTGCCGACATGCAGCACGCCCAGGCGCTCGCCGCCGGCGACCAGCGGCAGGATGAGGGAAGATTTTTCCCCGGCGGCCCGCCACGCCTTCAGGTCATCATAGCGCACCGGCTCATCGGCGGTGTACAGGTATTCCTGCACCTCCTCCAGCGTGCGCCCCAGGGCCGTCCGTTCCAGCGTGGGCCGCACTTCTTCCAGCACATCCACCTGCGCCCCATCCACGATGACGCGCAAATAGGGGTAGCCGGTTTTGTCTTCGCCGGGGGTGAGGGCAATCGTCAGCCGGTAGAACGATACCAGGTCGCGCAGGCCGGTGGCAATCGACCGGCCAATGTCGCTCAGGTCGAGCGTGCTGGTGATGGCATTGAGCAGGTTATTCAGCCGCGCTTCCATGGCCGCGCTGCGGCGGCTTTCGGCAAACAGGCGGGTATTTTCGATCATGGTGGCGGCCTGATGCGCGAAAATTTCCAGCACTTCGGTCGCGTAGCGATCCGGCCGCAGGTTGCTGTGCGGGCGATCCAGCACCAGCACGCCGAGCAGGTCGCCGCCCTGGCCGATCATGCGGACGAGCAGCGTATCACCATCGCGCCAGGCATCGCGCCCGCTGCCGTTCATGCTGCGGCTGTCCGGGAAGGCGGTGGAGAGGGCCTGCATCTCGCCGGTAGACCAGTCCGGGGCTTTTTCGATGGGGAAGAAATACACCTCCGGGCTGAGGGCGTAATCCGGCTTCAGCAGGTCGGCCAGCGCGTCCAGCGACAGGGTGTAAGCGCGGGTGTTTTCGAACACATCCAGCGGCATCCCGGCATGGGCGATGCGGTGCAGGGTGCGGGTGGCTTCATCCTGGAGCAGCACCAGCACGGTATCGTAGGCCACGCTGGTTTGCACGCTGTAGGCGATGGCCTCCACCACTGCGCCAATATCGGTGGTGGTGTGCAGCATTTGCCCCATCTCAAAGATGCGGTTAAGCTGCTCCACGCGCTGGCGCAGGCGGGTATTGCGTTCGGCTTCCTGGCTAAAATACAGCGAGTTCTGGTAGCCCTGGGCGGCTTTGTTGCTCAGCGTCAGCAGGAAGCTGGCCACGCGCTCCGGGAAGTGATTGGCATCGCGGTGGTACACATGCAGCACGCCCACCACCTGCTCATTGTAGACGATGGCCACCGCCACCGCCGACCGGGCCGCCGCCGGCAGCGGGGCCGGCGTATCGTCGCCATAATTCAGGCGGATGGGGTCGGGCTGGCGGCGGATGGCTTCGCGTTCAATGGCGGCCAGCGTGGCGCTCATGGAGGGCGCACCGCCGATGCGCCGCTGCATCAGCGGCTGGTCGGGCGCGGCCCACTGCGCCGGCGGTTGCAGCAGCACCAGCGTGCTGTCGTCGGCATAGGTGGCTTTGAGCGCTTCCGCGCGGATCACGTCCAGCACCTGTTCCATGTTCATGGTGCTGGAAATTTCGCCGCTGACGCGGGCAATGGCATCCAGTTCTTCCATCAGCCGGCGCTGATTTTCGCCGGTGGCTTCGTAGATCAACAGGCGTTCCAGCGCCGCGGCGATCTGGGCGGCCACCGTCTCCAGGGCGCTCAGGTCTTCGGACTGGTACGGGCGATCCGGCCGGTTGGAAACCCCCAGTTCTCCCAGGATGCGCTCCCCCACCATGATGGGGACGATCATGCTGCTGAGCAGGCCGTAGCGGCGCGAGATCACCCGGTAGCCGCTGAGGACGCGCGGATCCTCCAGGACGTGGTTACTGTAGAACGACGTGCCGGAGATGGCCGGCGTGGCCTCATAGCCGGGCGCGTTCAGGTCTTGCAGCACCGGCTCGCTGAGGGCAAAGCCATACACACGGCGCGGATAGGTGATGAGGCTGTGGGTGGCATGGTCGATCACGTTGATGAAGACCACCGGGCTGGCGGTGAAATGGGCAATTTCGGCCAGCACCGCCTGAAAACTCTCATCGGTGGTGATGACGGCGCTGGCCAGTTCGGCCACTTTACGCAGGCTTTCCGCCTGGTCGGCCCGCAGTTTCACTTCGCGGTACAGGCGGGCATTTTCGACGATGGCGGCGGCCTGGGTGGCGAAGATGAGCAGCAGCCGGGCATCTTTATCGTTAAAGTCGGTGCCATCCAGCTTATTGGAAATTTGCAGTACGCCAATGCGCCGCCCGCCGGCCGACATGACCGCGAACAGCGTGCGTTTTACGCCCACCGCCGCCGCCAGCGCATCCAGCCCGGCCTCGTACACCAGCGTATCGGTTTCCACGCGGTTGCTGTACCACACTTCCTCATCCGTCCACAGCTCATCCATGACGGAGCCGGGCGGCAGGGCGATGCGGTAGTGTTCCACCAGCGCGGTGTCAATGCCGTAGAAGGGCATCTGGGCCACCAGCGCCTGATTTTTGGCATCGTGCAGCAGCACGCCGGCCATTTGTGTGCCCGTCAGCCGGGCGATGCGTTCATTAATTTCGGCGTAAAATTCGCCCTCATGCCGCAGCGCCCCGATGGCGTGCGTCATCTCCTGCAGGCCCACCAGTTCCGTATCAATCAGGCGCTCGCGCTGGTACAGGCGAATATTCTCCACCACGATGGCCGCCTGGCTGGCCAGCACCTGCAAGCTTTGCAATTCCACCGGGCTAAAACCGCCTTCGCCGCGCCGGTTGCTGACGGCCACAAAGCCGATGCGCTCACCGCCGATTTGCAGCGGGAACAGCGCTGTGTTGCGAATGCCCACCGTGGCGACGATGGTCTTAAAGCCCAGCGATTCCACCAGCGGCTCATCCGGCAGATCGTTCGACACCCAGTATGGCTGATGCTCCCAGATATCGCGCTGCGGGCTGCGGGCCGACAGGCCAATGATGAAGCGGCTGGCAATTTGATCCAGCAGGCCATAAAACGGCACCTGGGGCAGCAGGGCGTTGCGGTCTTTGTCGTACAGGAACACGCCGCACATTTCCGCGTCCAGCAGTTTGGCCATGCGTTCATTCAGCAGCGCGTACAGCGGGGCCGCATCCTTATCGCCCCGGGGCTGCCCGGCAATCTGCTGCAAGCTGGCAATATCGCGGATGCGCTCCTCCTGAAGTGCATAGAGGGCGGTATTGTTCAGGAAGCCGGTCACGGTCTTGCTGACGGACTGAAGCAGGGCGATGGCGCTTTGATCGTAATGATTGGCCTCTGTGCTGAACAGCGTCAGCGTGCCCATGAAGCGCGTATTCAGCAGCAGCGGAATGGCCACGGTGCTGTTGAACAGGGTTTCGCCGATGAGCGCTGGCAGGTTGAGGCCGTCCTGCTGCCCGGTCAGCAGCAGCGGTTTACGGTTGGCAGCCACCCACCCGGCCACGCCTTCATCCACCCGGTAGCCCTCGCTCATGCCGGCAATGGTCAGCAAAAAGCGAGCATCGCCGATCCAGCCGCGCCGCGCCAGGAAGCGGGCCCGTTCATCCCACAGGCAAATTTCGCCGGCATCCGAAGGCAGCGCCCGCGCAATGGCTTCCAGGATCAATTGCAGCGCCTGGGACATGCCCATGGTGGACTGCACATTGTCGCCAATATCATTGATGATGCTCATGGCCCCGGAAACATCCAGCCCGCCGCTGACCGGGGTCTGCGCGGTCATCTCCCGCATAATTACCATCACACGCACATCGCTGCCGGTGGGCACATAGTGCGATGTCGCCTCCACCCAGCGATCCCGAAGCTGGAAGGCGGCCCGCTGCTCGCCGCTGAACAGCGCCAGGAAATTATCCGCCGGCTGCGTGAGCCGGGCGATGCGCTCCAGGTCCAGCCGCTGAAAATCTTCCACCGCCAGCCAGCGGCGCAGCCGTTCATTCAAATGGACAATCTGGCCGTGTGGCAGCGCCACCAGCACCGCCGTACTGGCATCGTCACGGGCGGGGTCGGCATTCTCCAGCAGGTTAAAATTCTCGCCGGAATGCTGGCTTTTTTCGCGCTGGCGCACCCACAACCACAGCCCCAGCAGGCTTAAGGCCCCGATGAAAAGGACGACCAACGCAAAGCTACCCATATCCCTGAACCCTGCTGGCTAACCATCGGCATGAACGAGCTGGTGTGTGTTTACCAGGATGTTAGAATGCTGTTGTCCGGCCGGCTGCTGCCATCCCCCCCGGTGCCCCGGCGGCGGTCTTCGGCGGCCAGTTCGGTAATCTCGCGGATGTCGGAAATGGCATGGGTGCGCGTGGAGACCGACCCCACCGCCATGGTCATCAGATCGACCTGTTTTTCACCGCCCGAATCGGGCATCAGCATGTAGCCGCGTTCCCGGTCAATGAAGGAATAATGCTGCTTCACCTTGTCCGCAAAGACTTCTTTCAGCCGGTCAACCAGGGTGGTGGCATCCGGGCTGTAGGTGATGAGGACGAAGTTATCGCGGCCGGGGTGGCCGGGGTAATCGTCGGCGGTGCCATGTTTTTCGATCATTTCACCCAGCAGCAGCGCACTGAAGCGGATCACCTCATCGGCGGCCGTCCAGCCATACACCTCGGAGAAGCCCTCAAAATTGCTGATCTTGATGTCGATGTACGTCCAGTCACGCGGGCTGCGCATGAGGGTCCGCAGTTGTTCTTCGATGAGGCTGCCGGTGGGCAGGTTGGAGATGGGGTCTACCTTCCAGATGCGATCGGCCGCGCTGATGGCATTTTGCACCCGCAGCTTTAATTCTTCGATGTCAAACGGCTTGGTGACATAATCATCCGCGCCCAGTTCCAGCCCGATAATTTTATCGCTGCGTTCATCTTTCTGGGTGAGGAAAATGATGGGGATGTGGCGGGTGCGAATGGCGGTGCGTAACTGGCGGCACACATCATAGCCGCTCATATCCGGCAGGTTAATATCCAGCACGATCAAACTGGGCACCTGCCGACGGGTGGCTACCAGAGCATCATTGCCTTTGGACGCGACTTCTACCGCATAGCCCTGCCCGCCGAAATAAATTCGGAGCATGTTGGAAATATCGAAGTCGTCCTCGACGACAAGAATGCGCCCTTTACTCATGCGAACCCTCACGATTATTCGGGGTAAGTGGTTGTTGAAGCCTGTTAGCAAACACTACGGTAACTATACACCAGAACCGGGCAAACTGCATACGCCGCCGGGCCAATCGTTAAGAGACGCTAACCGAAACGGGGCGGCCAGTCGTCCGGTTGTTCTAACGGCGTGCTGCTGTACATTCCGGGGCCTTTGGCGTAAGATAGGAGACTGAACACTGTACAAGGGGGTCTCGATGCCGTCGGGCGCAGAATCGGTGCATGAGCGCATCTGCCAGTGGATCGAACAAAGTTACCGGCCGCAGCAGCCCGATCAGCAGGTGCTGGTGCTGTCGCCCTCGGCGTGCTGCCATTTAACGGCGCTGCGCTATGTGCGGGCCGGGTTCGATGTGGGCGATGGGCTGGCGTATGCGGGCTACAGCGAACAGCCCTGCGCCATTATTTCATCCTTTACCACCTTCTTTGAAGACCAGCCGACCTTTCGCACCGGGGCGCTGCTGTTTCGCTTTGCGCCGGGGGACGGCGGGGGCGCGGCCGGCTTCCAGGTGCTGCTGGTATCGGCCTGGGTGGATGATGAAGATGTGAATGCCAACATGCTGGCCATCGCCTGTGTGCCCTCGCGGGCGCTGCCGGCCTGGCTGAAGTTTGAAAAAGAATGCACGCGCATCGCCAATTCCGCCATTCCTTTCCGCGGCCGCGTGTACGTGATGGGCGGTGCCGAAGCCACCTTTGACGCAACGGTGAACTGGGACGATATTTACCTGCCCGCCCGCCTGAAAGACGACATCCTCCAGGATGTGGACTCGTTCTTTAAAAAAGGCGTGGCCATTTACCGCCGCCTGAACATTAAGCCCTTCCGCAAGCTGCTGTTCGCCGGGGTACCGGGCACGGGCAAGACCATGCTGTGTTCGGCCATTGCGAAATGGGGGCAGGCCCAGGGCTACTTCGTGGTGTATGTGTCCGGGTCGAACCGCTACGGGGCCAAATTCTGGAAAATTCATGAAGCGCTGGATATGGCCGCCAGCAGCGAAGCCCCCACCATCGTGCTGGTGGAAGAGCTGGATTCGTACCTGGAAGAAGACTCGCGGGCGCAGATGTTGAATGTGCTGGATGGCACCGAATCGCCGGAGAACAAATTCGGCACGCTGCTGATCGCCACCACCAACCACCCGGAGGCGATTGATACGCGCGTGCTGAAGCGCCCCGGCCGGCTGGATCGCATTTTCATCATCCCGGAGATGAACAGCGAAGACGATGCCGGGCGCATGTTGCAAAATTACCTGGGCGACTCGTGGCGGGAAGAACACCGGGGCATCATCCCGGCGCTGGTGGGCAAGCCGGGGGCCTTCATCCGCGAAACGGCCCTCTATGCGCTGACGCTGGCCGCCTACCAGAATTACGATCATCTGCCGCTGAAACTGCTGCGCGACTCGCTGCGGGCGCTGGAAGACCAGATCGAAGCCAAAGATGATTTTTTGACCGCGCACCGCAAAACGGAACTGGGGCTGCACGCTGTGCGTAAACCCAAAAAACGCCAGAATGGCCTGCTGCTTGAAGACTAACACCTGCCACCCCACCACCAGTGATTGTCAGATGAAGGATGCAGCATGTTGACAGCTATCCGGGTGCATGAACAGATCGGCCAGTGGCTGCAACGCGCGTATATGGCGCAGCAGCCGCAGGAAATGGTGATTACGCTGGTGTCATCCGCCTGCTGCAACCTGAGCGCCCTGGCCTATGTCCCGGAGCGCTTCCCGGTGGGCGAGGGGCTGGTGTACGCCGGCTACCAGAAGACGCACTGCGATGTCATCACGGCGATGACGCTGTTCCAGGACAAAAAGCCCGGCCGCTACCTGGGGGCGATGCTGTTCCGTTTTGAGCAGGCAGACGGCGCACCCGGTTTTGAGGCGCTGCTGGTGAGCGCCTGGGATGAGCACGATAACGACCTGACGCTGGCCTGTGTGCCGGCCGCCTTCACCCAGCCCTGGCTGACGTTTGAAGCCGAGTGCAATCGCATCGTGAACACCGCCGCCGCCTACCGTGACCAGGTGTACATCGTGGGCGGCATGACGCGCTCCTTTGAAACCAGCATTGATCTGGAGGATGTGTACCTGCCGGCCGGGCTAAAAACCAGCATCATCAACGATGTCGATTCGTTCTTTGACCAGGGCGTGGCCATCTACCGCGAGCTGAACCTGAAGCCGTTCCGCAAGCTGCTGCTGGCCGGCGTGCCCGGCACCGGCAAAACCATGCTGTGCGGGGCCCTCGCCCGCCGGGCCCTGGCCCGGGGGCACTTCGTCATTTATGTCTCCGGTTCCAACATCGCCGGCTCTGAATTCTGGAAGATTCACCAGGCGCTGGATATTGCCTCGCGCTCCAACACGCCGACGCTGGTGCTGGTGGAAGAACTGGATGCCTACCTGAAGGGCGATTCCAAAGCGCAAATGCTGAATGTGCTGGATGGCAGCGAAACGCCATTTAACCCGCAGGGGACGCTGCTCATCGCCACCACCAACCACCCGGAACAGATCGACAACCGGGTGATGAAGCGCCCCGGCCGGCTGGATCGCATTTTCATCATCCCGGAATTGCAGGATGAAGACGATGCGCGGGCGATGCTGCAAAAATACCTGGGCAAAGCCTGGCGCGCAGACCATGCGGAGATCGTGCCGCGCCTGCTGGGGCGGCCCGGGGCCTTCGTGCGCGAGGTGGCGGTGTATGCGCTGACGATGGCCGCCTACCAGCACCAGCGCGAGCTAACGCTGGCCACGCTGGTGGAATCGCTGGAGTCGCTCATCGCGCAGATCGAAGCGAAAGATAATTTCCTCACCGTCCACAAAGAGCGCGTGATGGGGCTTATCCCGTCACGGCGCGGGGGCAACGGCAGCCGCGAGTGATTCACCAGGCATCGCTGGCGCTTTCTTCGGCCGTCAGTTCGCCGGGGCGCGGGTACAGGCGGTGATGCACTTCCCCGCCGCGCACAAAATGATGATCGCTCTCCTCAAAGGACACGCTGCGCTCAATCACCCGCCGCTGCGCTGAGGCGATCAACACCACATCGGATTCGATCATGCGCCCCGGCATGACCACCATGCCGGAACCAATGCGGCAGTTGTGGCCGATGGCGCTGCCCAGGACGATCTGCCCCACCTGCTCCAGGTCGCCATCGCGGGTGGCGGCGCGGATGGGTTTTTGCGCCACCAGGTTAAAATCGGTGAAGGTGTTACCCGCCCCCACGAAGCTGTTGCGGCCGATGACGCACATTTGCAAACAGGTATTTTGCGCGATGATGACATTTTCCATCACCGAGGTGAGGTAGAGCGCGGCGCGGAAGGGCAAAAAGCAGTTGTTGGCCACCGTGCTCTGGTACAGCATACAGCCCGCGTCGATGGTCACATTATCGCCGATGGTGCAGTTATCAATGATGACCCCCGCGCCAATGGCGCAGTTGCTGCCAATTTTGGCCGGCCCCGTGATGACCGCCGACGGGTCAATGGTGCAGCCCGGGCCGATCTCCACCGCGCCGGACGCGCTGAGGATTTGCTTTTGTTCCAGCACGGCTTTCCACAGCAGCTTTAAACTGGTGAAGAAGCTGCGGTTAATCTGGCGATCCAGCCGGCCGGCGCGGGCAAAGTTGCCAAAGATGACGCTGGCGAAATAGACATGCACCCAGCTTTCGATGGACATCACCCCGCGCATGGGGGCATAGTGCGTCAGGTTGCCCTGCTTCATGGTCATGAAGTCGGGCACCATGTAAAAGCCCATTTCGTGTGCATCGCTGCTGACGACGACGGGCAGAATTTCGCGGGTGTAGCCGTGGGGGAAATACCACAGATCGAGCAGGTAAATGGTGTTGCCTTCGGCATCGGTGCTGCGGTGAATATCCTGCGCCAGCGGCAGGGCATAGGTGCTGAAGGCTTTATCGCTGGCGGCGAAGGCCGCCCGGCAGGCCCGCTGGCTTTTGCGGGCCGTCGTCAGGAACTGCTCAAAGAATTCGCGGTCAAACCACAGGTTATCGCGGTAGACGATGGCCTCCCCCTGCACAGCGGGCAGTTCGCTGCTGTCGGCAAAGACTCCGCGCAGTTCCACCGTGCGCCCCGGCAGGGTGCTGAATAATTCTTCCTGATGCAATTTGAGGGGCTGTGTGCCAATGGTGAGCAGGCTGGCCGGCTCATTGAAGGGGGGCACAAAGCGCCGATCTTCGATTACGTAACGATACATGCCATTCACCCTGCCCCGGCGGGGCGACCGCGTATGCTGGAGATGCTACCCGGTTAATGGTATACCGCGCCGGGGAATGTTGCAACACGGGTGGCGGGTGTACCGCGTTAACGATTATGCAAAAAGTCCAGCATGGACTGGTGGAAGCGCTCCGGCTCGTCCATCATCGGGAAGTGGCCGGACTGGTCGAACCACACTTCGCGGCTGTGGGGCGCGTGGCGCAGCAGCACTTTGGACTGGCGCGGATTCACGATAATATCGCGGCGGCCGTACATGCCCATAATCGGCAGCGTCACCAGCGGCAAATCGGCGATGAGGTTGGTCTTACGCAGCGTGCCGATGCTCTGGAAAAAGGCCTCGGCGGAGACGCGGGCCGCATCCTGGCGCACCATCTCGTACAGGCGTGCGCCATCACGCGCGGAATAATTGGTGAGGAAGTAAATGAAGCTGTTGAGGATAACCGGGATGCGGGTGGTGAGGGTGGCGATGAAGCGATACCCGGACAGCTTGAGGAAAAAATTGAGCGAGGAGCCATCCACCGGCGAACCGATGACCGCCACCTTGACCACTTTTTCCGGGTAGCGCCGCGCCACCGCCAGCGCCACCGTGCCGCCCATCGAATGGCCGATCAGCGGCGCTTTGACGATCCCCAGGCGATCCATAAACTGGCTCACCAGTTCCACATAGGTATTGACGGAAAAATCCGCCCCCTGGTCGCTGGCTTCGCCAAAGCCAAAAAAATCCAGGGCATAGGTTTTAAAGTCTTTGCCCAGGATTTCAATCGTATCGCGCCATAACGTCCATGACCCCAGCCAGCCATGCAGCAAAATCACCGGGCGGCCGCGGCCGTAGGTTTCGTAATGCACAATCCCCGATTCGGTTGCCAGCGCAGGCACAGTGGCTTATCCTGTCGAGTCAGACAGCGGGGTGTCCCCTGGCGGCAGCACCCGGTTCATGGTTAGCTTTCCATCTCTTCCAGGATGGTGTACAGCAGTTCCAGCAGCACATTGCGCACGTTGTCGCGCTCTTTGGCCACGCAGGGCAGCAGCTTCACATCGCTCTCCAGGCGCAGGGCGATGCGCATATCTTCCGGGTCCCATGCATCCGGGTGATCCTGCTTGTTGGCAGCGACCACGTAGGGCGTGGGAGCATAGGCGCGGAAGGTCTCCAGGATGTTTTTGGCTTCGCGGAAGGTCTCCGGCTTGGAGCTGTCCACCATCACGATGAAACCCAGCATCCCCTCGGCCAGAATTTCCCACATAAAGTCAAACCGGCGCTGCCCCGGCGTGCCGAACAGATACAGCACCAGATCATCATCCACGGTGATACGGCCGAAGTCCATGGCCACGGTGGTGTTGTCTTTCACTTCGGCTTCTTTGGAGGCTTTGGAAATCCCCCGTTCCGTGGAGACCACTTCGATCTCGCTGATCGATTTGATGAATTCGGTCTTCCCCGAACTAAACGGCCCCGTGACGACCATCTTGACTGTTTGCATAGTGCCCCGCTCTTTTCGTCATGTATAACCGGAACTAAGAGTATCCCTGTGGGGGGATGGCAGAAATGGTGGTGCGCTTACAGCGTCTTGAGCTTGTTAATCAGCTTATTGACGAGTTGTGCATCGGGCTTGCTGCCCTTGCGCTGCTGACGACGGGAAGCCGGGGCGTTCTTCGCCGCATCTTCTTTGCTGGCGGTCTTTTTCACGATTTCGACCAGACCCGCCTGCACCAGCCCGTAGACCACGCGCTTAATTTCGACATCGCTCATGTTCAACTGCCGCATAATCATGCGGATCGTATTTTTAGGGTTCACATACGACACGACTTTCCATTCATCCACACTCAGATGAATGCCCTTGAATTTTTCCCGCGGGTTTTCCGGGAAGCGCAGCGAGGCATCCAGATCATCAACGACGTTCTCCAGTTCTTTCACCTCGCGCACCCGGCGTGCGCCTTCAATAATCACCGGCTCGATGTCAATCGGCACCAGGATATTTTCGCCGGAGGGGGTAATTTCATCGTCGAAGCGGAAAGGGCCGTCGTCCCACGACATCAGGTTATAGACCACATCCAGGATGTGCTGCTTAATGCAATTGACGACATCCGCCTGGCTGACGTATTTCGCGCCGATCAGCCGCAGCGCCAGGGCCTTATCCGAGGTGTTTTTGGCCCGTTCTCGCAGCACTTTCGCCTGGTCATCGGTCAATTTGCCAGCTTTGTTCAGCACGGCCACCAGGCCATTTTCCTGCCCGGCCAGGCTGGCAAAGATCAGCTTGCCTTTGTTGAACGCCACCTGCGCCCGCTGTGCACCAGGGGCCATTTTGGGGTTATTATTGCCGTCTTTTTCACCGGTCGGCACACCTTCAAAGATGGTCAGCATCCCGGTACGCCGGGATAAATTGACCAGATTGAGCAATTGTGTGGTACTAAAATCCCGAATATTCCCCTGCAGTGGCATTGAAGCAGCCCCCTGACCTGAAACCAGAACACCAGCTCGGATGAAATTTGCCAGGTTGGAAAAACACAACCCCGATTATAGCCCGCGGCCGAATGATCGTCAACACGCCCCCTTGACCGGGGGCCGCTTCCGGCGCATGATAACCGGGCTATGTCGTTCATTCTAAACCAGAATGCGATTTCGGACAATTCATCGGCAATGATTATTGAACTGCTGCTGGCCGGGGCGCTGCTGCTGGCGCGGGGGCAGGCCCAGCCCACGCCTGCGCCGCTGCCCGATGGCCCCATCATCGGGCCCACGGCCACCCCGCCCCCGCTGACGGCCACCCCGGCCGGGGCGACCGGCGCTGATAGCAACCCGCCCGGCATCAACCCGCTGACCGGGCTGCCGCTGGCCGATCCGGCGGTGCTGGCCCGCCGCCCCATCCTGGTGAAAGTGTCCAATTCGCCGGCGCTGGTGCGCCCGCAGGCGGGCATCGGCGCGGCCGACCTGGTGTTTGAGCATTACACCGAAGCCGGCGTGACGCGCTTTTCCGCCCTGTTTTACAGCACGCTGCCGCCCCGCGTGGGTTCTATCCGCAGCGCCCGCCTCATTGATTATGAGCTGGCCCCCATGTACCAGGCGCTGCTGGCCTTCGCCGGCGGCAGCATCGGCGTGGAAAAACGCATTTTCGGCTCCGCCGCGGTGACGGAGGTGCTGTGTGCTGACCGGGAAGATCGCGCCCGCTGCGCGGTGGAGGCGGAGGTCATCGCCCCCTCAGGCCTCGTGCCGCCCTCAGAATTTGCCGATAGGGCCTATAAAGGGGTGTTTTACGGCCCGCCCTATTATTTCCGCGATGAGCAGATCCCGGTGCCGCATAACCTGTTCGTCAATTTGCCGGCGCTGGCCGACCTGGCCGCCCGCCAGGGCCAGCAGCAGGCGGTAGACCTGCGCGGGCTGGCCTTCGCCCCGGCGGCCCCGGCCGGCGCAGAAGGAGCGGGCTTGATGCTGGAGGTACGCTACCGGACGACGCTGGTGGAATGGCATTATCACCCGGCGGACGGGCTGTATTATCGCTCCAGTGATCGCCAGCCGCATTA
>JALOOI010000254.1 GCA_025454495.1 Anaerolineae bacterium | reverse complement strand
CTGCGGGCCCCGCCCCCGGACAGGCGAATTTCGGCGATGGGGGCCGGGATGGCAGCGTAACAATCGCGGATGGCCAGCACCACGCCTTCATACACCGCCCGCAGCGCATCGGCGCGGGTGTGCTCCACCGACAGGCCGAAGAACCCGGCCCGGGCCGCCGGTTCCACAAACGGCGCGATGACCCCCACCGGCGTGAGATAGGGCAGGTACAGCAGCCCCCGCGCCCCCGGCGGGCTGGACTGCGCCAGCGCCTCCAGATGGGCGAAGCGCTGCGGGTGCTGCGCCAGGTCGGGCGGGCCAAACTGCGCCACGTACCAGTCCAGGTTGGTGGTGCCGGCGATGTTAATCATGGCCCGCAGCCAGCCGGCCCCCGGCAGGCAGAACAGCAGCCCCACGTCCGCCGGGGTGAAGGACGGTTCCGCCAGCACCAGCCCGTTGATGCAGGACGTGCCCAGCAGGGTGCAGGCCACGCCCGGCTGCACCGCCCCCGCGCCCAGGGCCGTGGCCGGCACATCCCCCGCGCCGGCGACCACCGGCGTACCGGCGGCCAGCCCGGTGGCGGCCGCCGCGGCCGCGTGCAGGGTGCCCATCACCGCCGCCGATTCCACCACCGGGGGGAACAGGTGCCGGTAAGCGTCCACCTCCAGCCAGCCGAACAGGTCTTCGGCATAGCTGCGGGCGCGGGTATCGCCGGGGAACACCGCTGCCTGGGTGGGGTCATTGGCGATGTTCCCGGTGAGCTTAAAGCTCAGCCAGTCCTTGCAATTGAGCACCGCCCGCGCCCGGGCCAGCGCTGCCGGCTCCTCAGCGGCCAGCCAGCGCACCAGCGGCAGCGTGCAGCCCGGCTGCATCACGGAGCCGGAGTGGTGAAAAATGTGCGTCATAAACTCCGGCGTGGCGGCCGTGCGGGCGGCCAGCCAGGGCAGCGTGCGGCCGTCGTTCCACAGGATGGCCGGGCGCACCGGCGCACCGTCTGCGTCGATCAACCAGGCCCCAACCATGTTGCCCGTCAGCCCGATGGCCGCCACCGCCCGGCCCGGGGTGCCGGTGGTGGCCAGCACCTCGCGGATGGTGGCCACCATCAGGTCATAAATGGCGTTCATGTCCGCTTCCATCCAGCCCGGCTGCGGCATGAGGACGGGGGCCGGGCGGCTGGCCGTGCCGCGTTCCTGCCCGGCGGCATCGAACAGGGCCGCTTTAATCACCGTGGTACCGGCATCAATGCCCAGCAGCAGTGTCATACTGTCCCCCGTGTTTTCACTTCCAGCGAAGCCGGTTGATGCTGCATATCGCTGCGAAAGCGGCACATATCGCCGCGCAGATAATTGTAGCCCAGATGCACAATCGCCTGATCGGCGGCGTAAGCGGTGCGTTCCACGTACATCAGCGGGGCCCGGCGCGGCACCGCCAGCAGCCGGGCGATGGTGCTGTCGGCGGGGACGGCCTCCAGGCGGTCGGTGGCGCTGACGATGGTCAGGTTGTAGTGGGTGGTGAGATGCACATACAGCGAGCCTTCCAGCGGTTCGTGCAGCAGGGCCGGGCACAGCGCGTAGGGCAGGTAAGCGATGTTCACCATGAGGGGCACCCGGTTCACCCGCCGCAGCCGCTTCAGGCAGATCAGCGGCTCATCCACCGGCACCGCCAGCCGCCGGGCCATCTCCGGCGAGGCCGGCAGGCGCACCCGTTCCAGCAGTTCATCTTCCAGCGTCACCCCCAGGGAGCGTAGCTGCTGCGAAAAGCTGTAGACGATGGTCAGCGGCTGCTCAAAGCGGGTGCGGCGGACGAAGGTGCCGCGGCCGTGGGCTTTCTCCAGGATGCCATCATGCACCAGGGCGCTTAAGGCCTGGCGCACCGTGGCCCGGCTGATGCCGGCCTGCTGCATCAGGTCGCGCTCAGAGGGAATCTGGTCGCCGGGCTGCCACACGCCTTCCTCGATCAGCGTTTTAATGCGCGTTTCAAACTGCTGATGCAGCGGCACTGCCGCGGTCGAATCAAGCTGCCAGTTCATCATCGTCTCCGGCCCCCGGTTATCGCTTCCGCCATCCTCGTGCCCGCCGGCCGAATGACCCTGCCGGTACGTACCAGTTTGTGTTATGGTTAACCAGGCTGTCGTGCCGGGGTCACAGACAACGCCTGCCGTGTGACCCCTGCCGTTGCCTGTTGCCCGCCGATTATAACGCATCCCGGCGGCCCCCGCCGTCCCCGGCCACAAAATTTGACAGACTCCCGCCGGCCGTGTTACAGTCGTCCTGTGTGGTACGTACCACGCCACAGGCTACCAGATCGCTCATTCCGGCAGAAAGTGTGTCGCTTATGCCTGTCATCCGTACTGTCTGCGGCGATATTGCCCCCGACCGCCTGGGGTTCACCTATTTGCATGAACACCTCATCGGCGGGGCATTAAAACCCGGCAGCGACCCGGATTTAACGCTGGATCAGCCGGAGGCGGCCGCCGCCGAACTGCGCGTGTTTGCCGCGGCCGGCGGCGGGGCGCTGGTGGAGATGTCGCCGGTAGACTACGGGCGCAACCCGCTGGCGCTGCGCCGCCTGTCCGAAGCGACCGGGGTCCACATTATCACCGTCACCGGCTTCATCAAAGGCACCTCCATGGAGCCATTCGTCGCTGACCGCAGCCTGAACCAGATCGCTGACCGCATGATTGCCGAGGTGCTGGAAGGCATCGACGCTACCGGCATCCGCGCCGGGGTCATCAAAGCCGGCAGCAGCAAAGACAGCATCACCCCCACCGAAGAAAAAGTGCTGCGGGCCGCGGCCCGCGCCCACCGCGAAACCGGCGCGCCCATCTCCACCCACACCGAAGCCGGCACCATGGCCCTGGAGCAAATCGCCCTGCTGCGCTCCGAAGGCGTGCCCCCGGAACGGATGTTGATCGGCCATCTGGATCGCCGGCTGGACTGGGAGTATCACCTGGCGGTGGCCCGCACCGGCGCACACTTTGGCTATGACCAGTTCGGCAAGACCAAATACGCCCCGGATGCCACCCGCGTGGATTTTGTGGCCCGGCTGGTGCAGGCCGGCTTCCGCGATCAACTGGCGCTCTCCGGCGACCTGGCGCGGCGCTCCAATTTTCCCGCCTATGGCTTCCCGGATGCGCCCGGTTATGCCCATCTCATTCAGCGCGTGGTGCCCCTGCTGCACCAGGCCGGCCTCAGCCAGGCGGATGTTGACGCGCTGTTCATCACCACGCCCGCCCGCCTGCTGGCCTTTGGAGACTGAGCCATGACACCGGAAGCCCGCCTGCATGACCTGGGATTGACCCTGCCGGAAGCCGGCGCACCGTCGCACAGTTACGTCCGTGCCCGGCAGACGGGCAGCCTGCTGTACATCGCCGGGCACACGCCCAAACGCGCCGGCGCATACCCGTTTCTGGGCAAGGTGGGCGGCGCGGTCACGCTGGAGCAGGCGCAGGAAGCCGCCCGGATTTGCATCCTCAACGCGCTGGCCTCCGCCCGGCAGCACCTGGGCACGCTGGAGCGCGTGACCGGGGTGATTAAAGTGGTGGGGTATGTCGCCAGCGTGCCCGAATTTACCCGCCAGCCGCAGGTGATGAATGCCGCGTCCGATTTGCTGATTGCCGTCTTCGGGGAAGCCGGCCGCCATGCCCGTACCTCGCTGGGGGTGGCGGTGCTGCCGGAAGATGTGCCGGTGGAAATTGAGCTGATTTTAGAGGTGCAGGCATGAGCGCCGACGCTGCCGCCCCCGCCCGCCGGGCGCTGCCGGCCTGGCTGCAACGCCTGCCGCGCATTTACCTGGCGCTCGTCGGCATGGTGCTGCTGCTGGGCCTTATTTCGCCGCTGTCAGTGGAGCCGGGTGATTTGCTCAATTTGATGCGCCAGGGCGCGACGATTGGCCTGGTGGCCATCGGCCAGACCTTTGTGCTCATCAGCGGCGGGCTGGATTTGTCGGTGGGGTCGATTGTGATCCTGGCGGATGTGATGGCCGCGCAGATGATTAACGGGCAGCCGCAGCAGGTGCTGCCGGTGACGCTGCTGGTGCTGGCGGTGGGGGCCGGCTTCGGCGCGGTGAACGGCACGCTGGTCACGCGCTTTAACGTGGCCCCGTTCATCGCCACCCTGGGCACCAATTTAATCGTGTTCGGCATCGCGCTGGTGTATTCCGGCGGTGCGCCGCGCGGCAGCATTCCGCCGGAGATGCGCTTCTGGGGCAATGGCTTCATTGGCGGCGTGTTCCCCGCCGCGGCGCTGGTGTGGCTCATCTTCGCCGTGCTGGCCTGGCTGCTGCTGACGCGCACCACCTTCGGGCGGGCGCTGGTCGCCGTGGGGGCCAACCGCCGCGCCGCCCATCTGTCGGGCATTCACGATGCCCGCGTGACCTTTTTAGCCTATGTCGCCAGCGGTTTTATGGCGGCGGCGGCGGGCCTGCTGCTGGTGGCTTTCATCGGCGTGGGCACGCTGGAAGTGGGCACCGACTTTTTACTGGGGTCGATTGCGGCCGTCGTCATCGGCGGCACGCCCTTTGAAGGCGGGCGCGGCACCATGGCCGGCAGCTTCGGCGGCGTGCTGTTTCTGATGGTGTTATACAGCATTCTCACGGTGCTGGCGCTGCCTACCAGCGGCCGCCGCATCGTAGAAGGGGTGATTATTCTGGCGGCGATTACGCTTTATTCCCGCCAGCGCGAGTAGAAAGGATACGCCCGGCAGCTATTGTGTATCGGTTACGCCCACCACACCATCGTTTTAAGCTCAAAAGTGCTTCTTACAGGAGATTGTCCCATGACTCATCGTCCCTATCGCTGGCTGCTGTTCACCCTGGTGCTGGCGGCCCTGCTGGCCGCGACGGCCGTCCTGCTGGCCCAGGATGAGGATATCATCAGCCTGCGCTCCATCGATTATCTGAACGATACCAGCATCGCCATGCCCGAAGGTGATGCCGTGGATACCAGCGCTTTCGCCAAAGACGAACCCTATACCATCGGCTTCATCAACTGGTCTACCGCCAATAGCTGGACGGTGCAGATCGTGGAAGAAGTGCGCGACGAAGCCAGCCTGTACCCGGAAATTGGTGAATTCATCATCGTCAGTTCCGAAGGCGATGCCGATACGCAAATTTCGCAGATCGAAGATATGATCGTGCGCGGGGTGGATGCGCTGCTGCTGATCCCGGTTTCGCCGGATGCCATCGTCCCGGCGATGGAAGAAGCGGCCGCGGCCGGCATCCCGATTGTGGTCTTTGCGGCGGACGTGAATACCGATGTGTACGTCACCAAGCTGCTCACCGATTCGGTGCAGTTCGGGCGCGTGCAGGGCGACTGGCTGATGGAACAACTGGAATGCCAGGGGAATATCATCGTCCTCAACGGCGTGACCGGCATTTCCACCAGCGATAACCGCCGCCTGGGCCTGCAACAGGCCATCGAAGCCTGCCCGGATGGCGGCGCGGGCATCACCATTCTGGCGGAAGAAGATGCCGCCTGGGCGTATGACCAGGGCAAGCTGGCCACCGAGCGTATGCTGGCCGCCTACCCGGAAATTGATGGTGTGTGGTCGCAGGGCGGCGCGATGACCCAGGGCGCGATTGATGCCTTTGAAGCCGCCGGCCGGCCGCTGGTGCCCATGACCGGCGAAGACAATAACGGCTTCCTGCTGGCCTGGCAGGCCCGCCTGGCGGATGGCTTTAAGGCCATGTCGGCCTCGGAACCGACCTGGCAGAGCCGCGTGGCCCTCCAGGCGGCGCTGCGTATCCGTTCTACAGCCTTCAGGTGCCCACCATCTTTGAAGACACCGTTGACCTGTACGTGCGCCCGGAATACTCCGATGCGTACTGGGCGAATTCACGCCTGAGCCAGGAAGCGGCTGATGCGCTGTATCGCCTGGAACCGCAGGCCACCGCCGAACCGACGGCATCCAACTAGCCTCATACGGCGGGCGGGGTGGGGCCAGAGGCCCCATGCCGCCCGGCCGGGGCATCAGCGCACACGTGAGCGGCCTGCGCCGGGGGAAGACGGGGATAGCATGACTCCTCTGCTGCAAATCGAAGCAGTCAGCAAACATTTTCCCGGCGTGCAGGCGCTCTCGGCAGTGTCTTTGAGCGTGCTGGCCGGCGAAGTTCATGCGCTGGTGGGCGAAAATGGCGCGGGCAAGTCCACCCTGATGAAGATTCTGGCCGGGGTGTATGTGCCAGACAGCGGGCGGCTGCTGTGGCAGGGCCGGCCCGTCACGCTGCATCATCCGGCGCAGGCCCAGCGCCTGGGCATCAGCATCATTTACCAGGAATTTAACCTGCTGCCCGACCTGACGGTGGCGGAGAACATTCTGCTGAACCACGAACCGCGCACCCGCCTGGGCCTGCTGGACTGGCCGGCGCTGAACCGCCGCACCCGCGACCTGCTGGCGCTGCTGGAAACCGACATCGACCCCGAAGAGCCGGTGAGCGGGCTGAGCGTGGCGCAGCAGCAGATGGTGGAAATTGTGAAGGCGCTGGCGGTCGAATCGCGCCTGATTATTATGGATGAGCCGACCGCCACGCTGAACCCGGTGGAAGTGCAGCACCTGTTCCAGGTGATCGACCGGCTGAAGTCCCGCGGCAGCGCGGTTATTTTTATTTCGCACCGGCTGGATGAGGTGCTGGCCATCGCGCAGCGGGTGACGGTGCTGAAAGATGGCCGCTGGATCGCCACGCAGCCGGCCGCCGGCCTCACCCAGGCGGAGATTGTGCGGCAGATGGTGGGGCGCTCGCTGGAGGATATTTTTCCGCCGCGCCAGCCGGCCCCGGCGGCCGCGCCGCTGCTGGAGGTGCGCGGGCTGCACAGTGACCGCCTGCGCGATATTTCGTTTACGCTGCGCCCCGGCGAAATTGTGGGCTGCGTGGGGCTGGAAGGGCACGGCCAGCGCGAACTGGCGCGGGCCTTGTTCGGGCTGGAACGCCTCACCGGCGGCAGCCTGCACCTGGGCGGCGCACCGCTGCGCCTGCGGCACCCGCGCAGCGCCATCGAAGCCGGTATCGTCTTCATCAGCGATGACCGCAAGGCCGAAGGGCTGGCGCTGAAACTGGGCGTGCGCGAAAATGTGGCCCTGCCCAACCTCAAGCTGTTCAACCGCGGCGGCATCATCACCCCGGTCCAGGAACGCGACCGCGTGGCCGAGATCGTGGCCGCCCTGGGGGTAAAAACCCCGGCGCTGGATCAGGAAGTGCGGCTGCTGAGCGGTGGCAACCAGCAAAAAACCGTGCTGGCCAAATGGCTGCTGCGTGCGCCGCGCCTGCTGGTGTTCGTGGAACCCACGCGCGGGATTGATATTGGGGCCAAACTGGAAATTTACCAGTTGATTCACCGGCTGGCCGCCGGGGGCGCGGGGGTGCTGGTGGTTTCCAGCGAGCTGCTGGAAGTGCTGGGCCTCAGCCATCGCGTGCTGGTGCTGCGCGAAGGCGCACTCCAGGCAGATTGGCCCATCGCCGATTGCACCGAAGAAAACATCATGCGGGCCGCCACAGGAGTACAGGCATGACCACCGTCCCCGTCCCGGCGGCCCGCCGCCCGTCGCGGCTGCGCCGTTTTGTGCGCCAGCATCAAAATGTGCTCATCATCTGGGGCGTGCTGCTGCTGGTGCTGGTTGGCTCGGCGTTTGCGTCCGAATCGTTCACCAACCCGCGCAACTTCCCCAACCTCATGCGTCAGTCGGCGGCGCTGCTGCTGGTGTGCCTGGGGCAAACGCTGGCGCTGCTGGTGGGCGGGATTGATCTGTCGGTGGGGTCGGTCATCAGCCTGGTGGTGGTCATCATGGCCGCGCTCATGCAGCCCACGCCAGAATCCATGCTGGCCACGCTGGTGGTGGGGCTGTTCATCGGGGCGCTGGTGTGGGCAGTGAATGGCTTCATGGTCACGCGCTTCAAACTCGCGCCTTTCATGGTCACGCTGGCCACGCTGTCCATCGTGCAGGGGCTGGCGCTGCAATTTCGCCAGAACCCGCAGGCCACCATCCCGCGGGAATTTTCGCCGCCCTTCACCGGCGATACCGGCGGCATCCCGCATCCCTTCCTCATCATTGTGCTGGCCACGACGGCCGTGTGGCTGCTGCTGCGCTATACCCGCTTCGGGCGGCATGTGTACGCCGTGGGCAGCAACGAAAACGCCACCCGCCTGTCCGGCATTAATGCAGATCGTATTAAGCTGCTGGCCTTCACCCTGTGCGGGCTGCTGGCCGGGGCGGCCGGGGTGTTCACGGCGGCCCGTTCCCGTGCCGGCGATCCGCTCATCGGCGGCGATTTCGCCTTCGATTCGATCACGGCGGTCGTCCTGGGCGGGGCCAGCCTCAACGGTGGCGCGGGGTCGGTGTGGGGCACGCTGGCCGGGGTGTTCATCGTCACCGTGCTGAGCAATATTTTGAATCTGGCCGGCATCGAGAGCAATTATCAATATATCGTAAAAGGTGTGCTGCTGGTGCTGGCGGTGATGCTGTACCGCCGCCGCCGGTAGCCTGGCGCAGGGCGGCCGCGCAGCCTGCCGGCCGCAGGGTGAACGCGATGACACAGCTTTTACTGGGCATTGACTGCGGAACTTCGGTGGTGAAAAGCGTCCTGTTCGACCTGGACGGACAGGAAGTGGCGGCCGCCCGGCGCGAGACCCCGGTCAGCAGCCCGCTGCCCGGCCGGGCCGA
>JALOOI010000253.1 GCA_025454495.1 Anaerolineae bacterium | reverse complement strand
GCCGGTGAAGAAAATTCGATGCCCGGATTTAATCAATCTGGCTGCGTCGTCCGGGCTAATCACCCGTTGTTTCCAGTCCATGCTGTGCTAACCTCCTGGGCAAGCGCTGCGATCATGTGCAAACATTCACAATTCTGATAGCACAGCATACGCCGGCGGGGCGCTTTTTAGTAGTGCTGAATGACGCTGCCTGACAGGATAATTGGCATACATCGGCCTCAGGGTCAGGGGGCGGGGGTGGCGGTGACGATCCAGTCTTCCAGGCGGAACGTCACGCTGTCCAGGATGGCCTGCATCTCCTGCGGGGCGGGGCCGTCCATCGCGCTGATCGGGTCGGTAAAGGCGTAGAAGATGAAATTGATATTTTGCACCTGCACGCCGGCGAACCAGCCGCGGGTATCGCCCAGGGCGGGGCAATCCACCGCGCTCCAGATGGTGCCCACCGCCGGCAGCCCGCCCACCACAAAATCATTGCGCTGCGGGGCCGTGCCCACGTTGCAGCCAATTTCCACCACCAGCGAGCGCAGCAGGCGCAGGCCATCCGACCAGAGGTTAATTTCGCCATAGGCCGGGTCAAACGGGTTGCCGGACGTGATGCTGCGGAAGTTCCACAGCAGCGCCAGGGTGCCGCTGCCGCCGGTGACGGGGCCGGAATAGACGGCCACCGGAATATAATCCAGTTCGCCAAGCTGCGGCACCAGGGCCGTATCGTACAGGCTGCGCCAGCCTGCCGGCAGCGCCAGCGTCAGCGGCGGCTCGATGCCCTGGCCGGTGTAGGTGTCAATGAAAATGGGGGTGACGGTAGGCGTGACCGGCGGCAGGGTGCCGGTGGGGAACGGGGTGGGCAGCACAAAGGGCGTGCGGGTGGGTACGGCCGTGGGGGTGATGGTGGGCAGCGGGGTCGCCGTGGGGGCGGCCGGCTGGCAGGCGGCCAGCAGCAGCGCCAGGCACAGCGGCAGCACCCCTACAATCCCTGCACGCATCCGGTTCATCATCCCTGCCGCCTTTGCTACCCTGAACTGAGGCAGCGATTGTAAACCAGCGCGGCGGCCGGGGGAAGACTGTGCTCCCCCGGCTGCCGGGCAGAGCACGGACTCAGGCGGCCTGCGAGCGCAGGAACCAGGCCATCTTCTGGTGCATCTGGAGTGTTTCCGTCAGCAGGTCTTCCAGGCCAATATCGTGCACCTGCGCCTGGGCGGTGGCCAGATCGGCATGGAGCTGGCGCACCAGCGCTTCGTGATCTTCCGCCAGTTCGATGGTCATGCCGTGGGCATCCGGGTTGACACCGGGCTGTTCCTTCAGGCGGGCCAGTTCCAGAAATTCGTGCAGCGTGCCGGGGGCCATGGCCCCGTACTGCCGGATGCGCTCGGCGGTATCATCGACCACCGGGGCCAGGGCGTTGTACTGGTCTTCAAAGAGCGTGTGCAGCGCCACAAACTGCGACCCGACGACGTTCCAGTGATATTTTTGCAGTTTCACCCGCAGCACGGATTCATCTGCGAGCAGTTTTTCCAGAATAGTGATCGCGGCTTCGATCTGTGCGCCGGAAAGACCAAGATTGGGCTGGCTCATGGGGTATCCTGTCCTCATTATGTGGTTGACGGAACGATAAAACAGTTACAGAGTATGACAGATTCAGGCTGCGCCGGCCGGGTAGGGCACGCGCAGCACCTGGCGGGGGGCCGGCTGGTCGATACGGGTGGTCATGCCATCCGGGTAGCGGACTTCGACGTAGAGAATATCCGCTTCCGCGCCCAGGCCAAAATGGGCCACCGGCTCCATCTGGCACAGGTAGCCGCTGCCCGCATCTATGACGCGCCGCTGGGTGCGATTCTTACCCGCCAGGGTGACGATGGCCCCGCGGGCCGGTGCGCCGTAGCGCGTCAGCGGCTGCACGCGCAGCCAGCCATGGTCATGGTCCGGGGCGTGGTACAGCGCCAGCGGCTGCGGGTAATTTTCGCCATGGGCGATCAGCAGTTCCAGCCGGCCATCGCCATCCAGGTCGGCCACGGCCGCGCCGGTGCCCAGGCCATTCGGCTCCAGCGCGGCCCCGGCAGACACCTGCTGCCAGTCGCCCCGGAACTGCTTAAACAGGCGGTTGGGCTGGCCGATGTTGTTGAAGAACAATTCTTCGTAGCCGTCATTGTCAAAATCGGCCGCGATGACGGTGCGAATGCGCGAGGGGGCGGCCATGGCCGGCGGGGCGATGTCGTCCCAGTGGCCATCCGAACTCTGTACAAACATGCGATGCGGCCCTTCCCAGTTGCCATACACCAGGTCAAAGCGGCCATCGTTGTTGGCATCCAGCGCGGCGATGCCCCGCACATGCTCAAAGGGATCGCCAATGCCCACCCGGCCGGCGATTTCTTCAAAGGTGCCATCGCCCCGGTTGCGGAACAGAAAATTAGGGCCGTTTTCGTTACCGGCGAAGATATCCATGCGGCCGCTGACCAGCGGAAAGGACACCAGGCCGCGCCCGCCGCTGATGAGGTTCACCCCGGCCCGGGGCGCGACATCCTGCAACAGGCCGTCTTCGTCCAGTTCATACAGGCGCATGGGGCCGCCGTAGCTGGCGATGAAGAAGCCATAGCGCCCGGTGCCCAGGCGATCAATACACGCCACCGAGCGGCCGGCCGTCAGGTTCAGCACGTTCTGGTTGCGGGCCAGCGTAAACAGATCAATGCGCTGTTCACCAAAAGCAAACAGCCGGTCAGCAAATTGCTTTTGCCCGGCGAAGGTATCGGTATTGAGGATGTACAATTCTTCGTAGCCGTCGCCATCAATATCGCAGGCGGCCACGCCGATGGCCAGGCGCTCGGCATCGGCCAGGCGGGCATCGGCGATGTCTTCATACGCCTGGCCGTTCCAGCGCAGGGCCTGGTTGCGCGTGCCGAAGCCGGCGACGAAGAATTCCAGCGCCCCATCCTGATCGACATCTGTCACGGCGATGCCATAATGCATCTGTGGCAGGTTGTTCAACAGCAGATCGCTGCGGTTGATGAACATAACACCGCTTTTCTCAGTACCGCCCCATCCTGCCCGCAGCATACCCCGACTGCATGAGCAGGACGTAAGAGGGGCAAAAGCGCCAATGAAGCGGTGCCGGGGCCGGGGCGCGGTGTTACATCACCATGCCGCCATCCACCACCAGCACCTGCCCGGTGATGTAAGCGGCCGCCGAAGAAGCCAGGAACAGCACCGCCTGGGCCACTTCTTCCGGCTTACCCTGCCGGCCCAGCGGGATGGCCGCGATGGCCTTTTGCAGCGTGTCGTCGCTGAGGCCGGCGGTCATATCGGTTTCAATGAAGCCGGGGGCCACGGCGTTCACGGTGATGTTGCGGCTGGCCACTTCTTTGGCCAGCGCCTTCGTCAGCCCGATCATGCCGGCTTTGCTGGCGGCATAGCTGGTCTGGCCGCCGTTGCCGGCGATGCCCACCACGCTGGTCATGTTGATGATGCGGCCGTAGCGCTTTTTCATCATGGCGCGGCTGGCCGTGCGCGAACACAGCCAGGCGCTGCGTAAATTGGTCTCCAGCACGCTGTCAAAGTCTTCGGGCTTCAGCAGCATAATCACATTATCGCGGGTGATGCCGGCATTGTTCACCAGAATATCCACCTGGCCATAATCCTTCACCACTGCTTTAAACAGCGCGTCCACCTGGTCGGCATCGCTCACATCCGCCTGGAGGGCCTGCCCATTGCCGCCGGCGGCCTGCACCGCCGCGATCACCTCCGCCGCCGCGGCGCTGTTCTGGTGATAATTGACGATCACCGTCGCGCCCTGGCGGCCCAGGGCCAGCGCCACTGCTTTGCCAATGCCACGGCTGGCCCCGGTCACAATGGCGATTTGGCCTTTAAAATCCTGGGTCATGGTGCTGCCTCCTGTGCGTGCATGATTTCATCAGGCCGCCCATTGTACCCGGCTGTGTCAAATCGCCCCACGGGGCGGCCGCCGGTGAATTGATTGCAACTTTTTACAGGACAGGCCCCCGTGCGCCTGTTATACTGACATTTTGTTTCAGGTACTTATCCCATCCATGATCCCAGGGGGAGAACGATGATTCATTTTGGTACGGACGGCTGGCGGGCGGTCATCGCCGAAGGCTTCACCTTTGACAATGTGCGGCTGGTGGCCCAGGCTACCGCCGAAATGGTGCTGGAACAACACAGCGGCAGCGGCACGCCGGAAGTGGTCATCGGCTACGATACGCGCTTTTTGTCGGATCGTTTCGGCGAAAATGTGGCGCGGGTGATGGCCGCCAACGGCATCATCGCCTGGCTCTCGCGCACGGATGCGCCCACCCCCTCCATTTGCTACAACGTGAAAGCCCGCCAGGCCAGCGCCGGCGTGGTCATCACGGCCAGCCACAACCCGCCGCGTTACAGCGGTTTCAAGGTGAAGGCCGGCTACGGCGGTTCCATCACCGCGGAGGATTATGCCCGGCTGGAAGAACGCACCCACAAACTGATCGCCAGTGGCAAAAAACCGCTGATGGTGGATTATGATGCCGCCCAGGAAAGCGGGATGATCCGCCGGTTTGACCCGTCGTGGGTGTACTACCAGCACCTGACCGAATTTGTGGACATGGACAAAATTTCTGACCGCGAGCTGCGGGTGGTGTGCGATGCCATGTGGGGCGCGGGGCGCGGGGCGCTGTCGGCCATTTTGTCGCGCACGCGCACGCGCATTGAAGAAATTCGCGGGGCGCTGAACCCCGGCTTTGGCGGCATTCACCCGGAGCCGATCCAGCGCAATTTGAACGAACTGACGGCGGCCGTCTCCCGCGCTCATGCGGATGTGGGGCTGGCCACCGATGGCGATGCCGACCGCATTGGCGCGGTGGATGCCCAGGGCCATTTTGTGGATCCGCACGTCATTTACTCGCTGGTGCTGCGCCACCTGGTGGAAAATAAAGGCCAGCGCGGTGATGTGGTGAAGACCATTTCCACCACCTTCATGGTGGACAGCATGGCCCGCCAGTACGGGCTGATGCTGCACGAAACGCCGGTGGGCTTTAACCACATCGCCGACCTCATCATGCAAAAAGATATTCTCATCGGCGGCGAAGAAAGCGGCGGCATCACCGTGCGCGGGCACATCCCCGGCGGCGATGGCGTGCTGATGGGGCTGCTGCTGCTGGAGGTGATGGGTTATGCCCGTGCGCCGCTGCACGAGATCATCGCTGACCTGCAAAAACAGTTCGGCCCGGCGCATTATGCCCGTAACGATGTGCATCTGAAGCAGCAGGTGGCCAAAAAAGAGGTGGTGCGCCGCCTGCAGGAGGCCGCCCCGCAGTACATCAACGGGCAGGCGGTGACGCGCATCAACACGCTGGACGGCATTAAATTCTACCTGGCGGACGATAGCTGGCTGCTGGTGCGGCCCAGCGGCACGGAGCCGGTGCTGCGCATTTATGCCGAAGCACGGTCTAACGACGATGTGCGGGCGCTGTTGCAGCAGGGCGATGCTTTCGGCGAGATTGCCATTCGTTAACGATGATGCGGGCCCCGCGCGGACGGGGCCCGGCTTCAGTTACCGCTGCCACAGCGCCACCGGCCGCAGCAGGGCCAGCAGCCCGCCGCACACAACCCCGGCCCGCTGCGCCAACAGCGCCGGTACCCCGCCCGGATGCCGGCGCAGATAGTCCAGGATGTCTGACTGGCCCTCTAACACCACCGCCGGCGGCGGGAACGTCAGCGGGTTGCCCCCCACTTCCAGCACCCATAACTGCGTCAGTTGGCCCAGGGACGGCGGCAGGGCCCGCAG
>JALOOI010000058.1 GCA_025454495.1 Anaerolineae bacterium | reverse complement strand
GTCGTTAAAGAGCGCATGTCCACCCGCGAAACGGATAACCTCACGCCGGTGTCGCTGGTCAACATCCGCCCGATGGTGGCCGCCGTGCGCGAATTTTTCGGCTCGTCGCAGCTTTCGCAGTTCATGGAACAAACCAACCCGCTGGCCGAACTGACGCACAAACGCACCCTCTCCGCCCTGGGGCCGGGCGGGCTGCGCCGTGAACGCGCCGGCTTTGACGTGCGCGATGTGCATCACAGCCACTACGGCCGCATCTGCCCCATCGAAACGCCGGAAGGCCCCAACATCGGGCTGATCGGCCGGCTGGCCAGCTATGCGCGGGTGAACGAATTCGGCTTCATCGAAACGCCCTACCGCAAAGTGATCAAATTTCTGGAGACGGCCGACCCGCGCCTGATCGACCGGGCCGCCCGTGAAGATATTGAAAATGATGATGGCGATGTCCTCGTGCCGGAAGGCACCCGCCTGAACGCTGACGACGTGGCGCGGTTGCAGGCGGCGGGCATCGAGCGCGTGCCGGTGGTGCCCTTCGTGCTGAGCGAAATTGAATACCTGAACGCCGACGAAGAAGATAACTACGTCATCGCCCAGGCGAACAGCATCCTCAATGACCAGAACGAATTTGTCAGCCCGCGCGTGTCGTGCCGCTTTAAGCAGGGTTTCCGCATCGAAGCCGTGCAAAAAGTGGATTATATCGACATCGCGCCGCGGCAGATCGTGGGCATCAGCGCCGCGCTGATCCCCTTCCTGGAGCATGACGATGCCAACCGCGCCCTGATGGGTTCCAACATGCAGCGCCAGGCCGTGCCGCTGCTGCGCCCGGAAGTGCCCATCGTCAGCACCGGCATGGAAGACCAGGCCGCCTACGACAGCGGCCAGGTGCTGGTGGCGGATGTCGCCGGCGAAGTGATCAGCGTGCAGGGCGAAAAGATCGTCATCCGGCTGGATAACGGCGAAGAAAAACGCTACCGGCTGCGCAAGTACGATCGCTCCAATCAATCCACCTGCATCGACCAGAAACCGACCGTGTACAAGGGGCAGCGGGTGAACGCCGGCGATATTCTGGCGGACAGCTCCTCCACCTACAAAGGCAGCCTGGCCCTGGGGCATGATGTGCTGGCGGCCTTCGTGTGCTGGGATGGCGGTAACTACGAAGACGCGCTGCTCATCAGCGAAGAACTGCTGCGCCAGGACAAATTCACCAGCATCCACATCGAAAAGCACGAGGTGGAAGCGCGGGATACCAAACTGGGCCCGGAAGAAATCACCTACGATATTCCCAACGTGGGCGAAGACGCGCTGAAAGACCTGGACGAATTTGGCATCGTCCGCATCGGTGCCGAAGTGGGCCCCAACGATATTCTGGTGGGCAAGATCACGCCTAAAGGCGAAAAAGAACTGTCGCCGGAAGAAAAACTGCTGCGGGCCATCTTCGGCGAACAGGCCCGCGAAGTGAAAGACTCATCGCTGCGCCTGCCGCATGGCGACCGGGGTAAGGTGGTGGATGTGAAGACCTTCACCCGCGAAGAACACCCCGATCTGCCGGCCGGCGTGGAGAAGATGGTGCGCGTGAGCATCGCGCAGCGCCGCAAGCTGACGGTGGGCGATAAAATGGCCGGCCGCCACGGCAACAAGGGTGTCATCTCGCGCGTGGTGTCCATCGAAGATATGCCCTACCTGCCGGATGGCCGCCCGGTGGAGATCATCCTCAACCCCACCGGCGTACCGGGGCGTATGAACATCGGCCAGGTGCTGGAACTGCATCTGGGCTGGGCTTCGGATCGCCTGGGCTTCCGCGCCATTACCCCCGTGTTCGACGGAGCCGACGAACTGGAAATTCAGGCGGAGCTGGGCCGCGCCTGGATGATCGACATCGCCTGGCGGCTGATGACGGAAAAAGCCTGGGCCTTCGTCAAAGACAGCGAAAATTTCGATTATCATCGCATCAGCAATCCCGCCGAGGAACTGGAAGATGATAGCGAAGTGCGCCGCATTTACCTGAATGCCTGGCTGGGCGGGAATGCCGATTATGATGCCACCCGCCTGTTCTACGAAGAAGTGTACGCCCGCCGCGCCACCCTGCGCGAATGGCTGCGCAGCGAAGGCTACCACCCGGACGATGTGCTGATCTTCGACAATACCGACATGCTGCTGTCGGAACGCCAGCGCATCGACTCCAATGCCATTGATGTGTCGCTCAAGCTGTGGATCAAAATTCATGCGCTGGATGAAGGCGTGCTGAATGACCTGGAAACGCTGAGCCAGAAAGAACTGTTCGAGCTGGCCAACCGCATCATGTTCCAGACGGGCCTGCCGCTGCCGCACTATGGCAAGCATCACCTGTACGACGGCCGTACCGGCACCGCGTTCGATAATGCGGTGGCGGTGGGGTATGTGCACATGCTGAAGCTGGCGCACCTGGTGGAAGACAAGGCTCATGCCCGTTCCACCGGCCCCTACAGCCTGGTGACGCAGCAGCCCCTGGGCGGCAAGGCCCAGTTCGGCGGGCAGCGCTTCGGCGAAATGGAAGTGTGGGCGCTGGAAGCCTATGGCGCGGCTTACACGCTCCAGGAGATGCTCACCGTGAAATCCGACGATGTGACCGGGCGCGTGAAGACGTATGAGGCCATCGTGAAGGGCGAGCCGATTGAAGAACCGGGCATCCCCACCAGCTTCCGCGTGCTGGTGAAGGAACTGCAAAGCCTGGGGCTGGCGGTGGAAGCCATTGGCACCAACGGCGACATCATCCGCTTTGGCAAGGAAGAAGACAACACCCGCAAGCCGCAGCCGGATACCGGCCTGCTGGGCCTGGGGGCCGTCGCCGACGAATAAGGCGGCCGCACAGCGCACAATGGCCACAGCGCCCCGGTGAACGGGGCGCTGTGTTTTTAAGGAAGCAGCGTTTTACGGGGTGGTCAGCCAGGCCAGCGCCGCGTCGCGCTCCTCCGGCTTAAAGAAGCGCACCCGCAAATTGGGCACCACCAGCCGCAGCAGCGCATCCACGGTATTAATCATAGCACTGGGGGCATAGATCATGGCCATTTTACCGCTTTTGCCTGCGCTGCGGTGCTGCTTCATAAACGGGCGCAGCCGGTTCATCATATAATTCACCGGCTGGCGGCCCACGCGGCTGTCGAACAACACCGGCGCGATGCTGCCCGGCGGCAGGCTGGCCGCCATGCTTTCCAGCGCGGCGATGAATTCATCCACCCCCTCGCGGGAAATTTCGGTCATCACAAATTCATGCACGCCGTTTTCCAGCACCGTGTAACGGCAGCGGGTACGGGAAGGGACATCGGTGGTGTTCATGGGGCAGCCATCTCCTGTTCAGCGATCCTGTATTTTTTAGACCGGGGCCGGCCTCAGCGACCCAGCGCCTGGCGCAGCAGCGGTTCCATCTGTTCACGGGTGACGACGCTGTAACTGCTGTACAAAATCACCCCGTCGGCATCCAGCAGGAACGTCACCGGCTGGCCCGGCAGGTGATACAGGTCATTCACGCGGGTCTCTTCATCGATGGGCAGGGTAAACGTCAGCCCGAATTCCTCGCGGAAGGCCTGCACAGCGGCCACCGTATCGCGCACGGCCACCGCCACGATCTCAAAATCATCCCCGCCGTATTCCGCATACAGCGCCTGGAACTCTGGCATTTCGCGGCGGCAGGGGCCGCACCAGGTGCCCCAGAAGTTGAGCAGCACCACCCGCCCGCGCAACTGCCACAGGTCGAAGGATGCGCCCAGGTCGGTGGTGAGCGTAAAAGGCGGCGCGACCTGGCCCACGGCCGTCCCGATCAGCGGGGGGCTGGCCGTGCCGGCCGCGGTGATGCTCTGGAGGCCCTGCGCGGCCAGCGCCGCCACCGGCGATTGGGAGTTATCCGGGGCGGAGGGCCGCGCCGTGACCGGCGCAGCGCCGGTTGATACCACCTTCAGCCGGAACGACACCGGGCCCGCCTGGCGGCGCTCCACACGGAGCGTATACGACCCCGGCGGCAGCGCCACCCCGGCCACGCTGATGAAGGTTTTATCATCGCGCCGGTCGGCCCCGCTGCGCTCGGCCAGCAGCGCCCCGCCGGCATCCAGCAGGCGCACGGTGAGGGCCGCCGGGTCTTCCAGGCGGGTAAGCTGCACCTCCACCGTGTCCGCCGCGGCCAGGTCAAACACAAACTGCATCTCCGGCAGCGTGTCGCTGAGCGTGGCAGAAGCGCCCTGGTTGAGCGCCACGCTGACCAGGCGGCCCTCCAGGCAGGGGCTGACCTGGCCGAACTGCAATTCGCCCTGGAAGAAGCCCATACCGCATTCTTCCACGCGGCTGGAAAAATCCGCAAACTGCGTGCTCAAATTCTGGCTGATGAGGGCGAGCTGCCCGCTGGCCACCAGCACGCCGATCACCACCAGCAGCGCCCCGCTGAAGCGCTCCACCGCGTGCAGGTGGCGCTGAACCCGGCGCAGGGCGTGCTGCGCCCCGTCCATGAGCAGCGCCGCCAGCAGGAAGGGAATGCCCAGGCCCAGGGAATAGGCCGTCAGCAGCGGCACCGCGGCGCTGGCATCGCCGGTGTTGGCCGCCAGCGTTAAAATGGTGCCGAGCATGGGGCCAATGCACGGCGACCAGCCGGCGGAGAAGATGATGCCCATCATGAAGGAGCCGCCCAGGCCGCGGCGGCCGCTGTCCAGGCTGCCGCGCGTATCGCTGTAGATGGCCGTTTCCAGCCGGCCGATGAGCGCCAGCCAGAACAGGCGCGGCTGTGCAAACGCCCCGCCGAGCAGCAGCGCCAGCAAATAGGCCGCCAGGAAAGGCAGCGCCAGCGGCAGTTCGATGAAGCCCCACAGCAGGAACAGGCTGCCGCCCAGGGCCGCCAGCACACTGGTCAGCGGGTTCAGCAGGCCCGGCCGCCGGCGCAGCGTGCGGAACAGCGCCCGCAGCACGCCCATAAAATGCAGCCCGAACAGAATAATCAACACACCGCCGATGCGCCCGATAATATCGGTGAGGATGACCACTGTGCTGCCCAGCACGCTCACAAACGCCGTGGTCATAATGCCCAGCAGCACGAACACCAGCGTAAACCCGCCCACAAAGGCCAGCCCGTGCAGCAGCATATGCACCCGCTGCCACGTCCCCGGTTCCACTTTCACTTTCGTGCCATCGGCCCGCAGCGCCGCCGTCTGGCTGAGGCGGCCGCCCATATAACTGATGTAGGCCGGCACCAGCGGCAGACAGCAGGGCGAAATGAACGACAGCAGCCCCGCCATGAACGCCAGTCCCAGTGTCACATTTTCCATTCGCAGCACCCCTTACCTGTCTTCACACACCCTGCCCCTGTATTGTGGCAGCAAAATGCTTACGAAACCATTGTTAGTCCACACCGCCCGGCGGTGCAGAATGTCCTGCCGGCGGCCGGCTGTAAAAATCCTGTAAAAAGTGGGCCGGTGTAAATCCTGCGGCGCAGCCCCCGGCGTTAGCCAGAAGAACCCGCCTGCGGGTTCATGGCGTTCTCTTTACATGGATGGAGGAATTTTATGTCTTCACTTTCACGTCGTGCCCTGCTCAAGGGCGGGGCACTTGCCGGTGGGGCCGCCCTGGTCGGCTTCAATGGTATTTTTGGCTTCAGCCGCGTCCTGGGGCAGGAAATGGCCGATGATGATTTGCAGACCATCATCAACCTGGCCGCCACCGCCGAACTGTTCGCCACCACCCACTACCTGGCCGCCATCAATGGTGCCGCCGACCTGGGGCTGGATGATGCCCAGCTCGCCTACATGAAAGCCGGTTTCCTGGCGGAGCAGGATCACCTGGAACTGCTGCAATCCCTGGGAGCCACCCCCGTCGTGACCGAATTTTACGTGCCGGAAATGCTGTTTAGCGACCTGACGCTGTTCTCCGCCACCACCGAAGTCGCCGAAACGGCCTTCATCGGCGCGTACCTGGCGGCCGTGCGTATCTTCTCCAAATCGGCCGATACCACGCCCTTCACCGTCACCTGCGCCCAGATCGCGGCGGTGGAAGCCGAACATCGCGCCCTGGTACGCCAGATCGGGATGCGCCTGGCCAACAACACCTCCTACGCGCCCTACACCCTGCTCAACGTCTCCAGCGCGGTGCCGGTGCTGCAACCGTTCCTGGACGGCTCTGGCGAAGGCTTCGTGGGCCCGGTTGCGCCGCCCACCGCCGACGACATCGCGGCCATCCGCGCCGAAGCAGAAATGCTCGGTTACGATAACCCCGGTGTTCCCTTCGCCGCGATGGAAACTATGCCTGCGTAAGTATGAAGGCTGCCGCAGGCACAGTTATGGAGGATGCCCCGCAGCGCGGCCCGCGCACAACGTGCCGGCTGTGTGACACCTGATAGTATAACACACTATAACATAAAAGGGCCCCCGCAAAAGCGCGGGGGCTTTTTTTTAGGGGTACGCCGGGCGGTGCCGGCCACAAACGACATTCAAACACTTTATATCAGCTTTTACAGCGTGTTTGCCGGTTCTTGAGTATAATCAGCGGCATGGGGCAGCCCGGTTCAAATGTCGTGCTAAAGGTCATTTCATGGCGCGTGTGGTCATTCTTGGTTCGGCAGCGGCAGTCAACGATGCCACCCACGATTACACCCATTTTCTGCTGATTGGGGAGCAGGATACCCCGATTCTGGTGGATGCGGGGTCGAACCCGCTGGGCAAAATTAAAAATCTGGGGATTGATGACGAATCGCTCCAGGATATTATCCTGACACACTTCCACCCCGATCATGTGGCGGGTGTGCCCAATATGATGATGCATATGTGGCTGCTGGGGCGCAAAGCGCCAATGCGGATTTACGGGCTGCATCACTGCATCAACCGCATTGAAGATACGCTGGAAGCCTATGGCTGGCAGGAATGGCCCAATTTCTTCCCGGTGTCGTTCCACCGCGTCAGCCACCGCGACGACGCGCCGCTGCTGGAGAACAACGATTTTCGCATTCGCGCTTTCCCGGTGCAGCATTTCGTCCCCACCATCGGCATGAGGATTGAGAACAAGCACAATCAGCGCATCCTGGGCTATGGCTGCGATACCGAACCGTGCCCCGGCGTGCGTAAAATCGCGCAGGATGTGGATATTCTGATCCACGAGGCCGCCGGGCCACCCCCCGGCCACAGCACCGCGCAGCAGGCGGCCAGCATCGCGCGGGAATGCAACGCCCGCGCCCTGTACCTCATCCATTATCAGGTGTGGAATACCGACCCCTCGCCGCTGCTGGACGAAGCCAGGCGCGTGTTTGCCGGGCCCGTGCACCTGTGCAAGGATTACGACGAATTCGATTTTTAGCCGTTTCCCCCCGCCCGGAGGCGCAAAGACACCCGTGCTAACGCTCTATTCGTGGAACGTCAACGGCATTCGCGCTGTGCAAAAAAAGGGCTTTCTGGACTGGTTGCAGCACACACAGCCGGATATTCTGGGCCTGCAGGAGACCAAAGCTATGCCTGCCCAGCTTGATGCCGCCCTGTTGCAGCCGGCCGGGTATCATACCTTCTGGGCCAGCGCGGAACGCAAGGGCTACAGCGGCGTGGCGCTCTACAGCCGCACCGCGCCCCGTGCCGTCCACCTGGGCCTGGGCCTCCCGGAATATGATGTTGAAGGGCGCACCATCATCGCCGAATATGATGATTTCGTGTTCATCACCGCCTATTTCCCCAACGGCGGCCGCGACCTGGAGCGCGTGCCCTACAAGATGGCCTACAGCGCGGCCTTCGTGGCCAAATGTGATGCGCTGCGGGCGCAGGGCAAAAGCATCATTTTTTGCGGCGATGTGAACACCGCGCACCGGGCGATTGACCTGGCGCGGCCGGCGGCCAACCGCAATCACACCGGCTTTTTGCCGCATGAATGCGCCTGGATGGATCAACTGATCGACGAACACGGCTATCAGGATACCTATCGCCGGCTGCACCCGGAGCAGCGCGGGGCCTATACCTGGTGGTCAGCAATCGGCAGCGCCCGCGCCAGCAATGTGGGCTGGCGGCTGGATTATTTCTTCGTCAGCCCGGAACTGTGGCCGCGGGTGGCCGCGGCCGACATTCATGCCGGGGTGGCCGGCAGCGATCACTGCCCGGTGAGCCTCACGCTGCACCCGGCCGCCCCCTGAAGCCGGTTCAGGTGAGTTGCAGCACCACAAACGCCAGCGCTCCCAGGTTCAACAGCACCAGCAGCGCCGTGCCGATCACCAGCAGGCGCGGCGTTTTTTCGCTTTCGCCCGGCAAACGATCCCCGGCGGTAATCTCGGCCGGGATGAGCGTAAATTCGCGCACGCCTTCATCATCCCCCATGCCCGCGCCGGTCATCCCGGCCGCCGCCGGCATGGCTTCCATGCCTTTGCCGCTGAGCAGGTCTTCAATATCCATATCGGATTGATCGTCTTCGATGGCGGCGTTAAATTCGTCCAGGGCGCTGCTGCTGCCAAAGTCGGTGGCCCCGGCGAAGGGATCATCGTCCTCATCATCATTCATCATGCTGGAACGCAGATCATCTTCTTCTTCGTCCATGATGGGCGCACGGGACCGGGCCGGGGCGGCCGCGGCGGCCGGGCGGGACGGCGGCGGCGCAATGGGGGCGCTGTCGTCGTCTTCTTCAGAGCCGAATAAGCCAGTATCTTCGATGTAGGGCAGGTCATCGCCGGTGAAAGCCGCGCTGCCGCTGCTTTTTTTGCTGCCGGGCACAATCGTCCCGATCCAGCTATCATAATCGCCGGCGCTGTTGGCCTCGCCCCGGAACGAAGCGCTGCTGGCCGAGCTGGAGGCCGTGGGCGGGGCGCTGTCTGCGTCTTCGTCCCAGTCCACATCATCGGCGAAAGCCGGGGCGCTGCGGCCGCCCAGGTCATCCATGAAGCTGGTATCAGTGAAGACACCGGCGTTACTGCCGCCGGCGGCGGGCACGGCCGTATCCGGGTCGATGCCCAGGCTTTTCAGGCCCATGCGGGCCCGTTCATTCTTCGGGTTAATGACCAGCACATTCTCCAGGCAGGTGCGCTGTTCTTCCGGGGTATCCACCACCGCCCCCAGCCACAGCCAGGCCTGTTCATTGTATTCTTCAATTTCCAGCACTTTATCCAGCAGAGCGCGGGCATCGGCTTTTTTGCCGGCGCGGGCCGCTTCGATGGCGGCTCGCAGCATGGCATCGACATTGGCAGCCATAATCATTTACTCCGTGTACCGGGGGCTGAGGCAGTTTCCCCCGTACTATAGCACGAAATCGCCGGGCGCGTCACCCGCCCCCGGAAAACCCACCCTCTCCCTGTGTCGGCGGCCGGGCCGGGGCTGCCTCACGGCTTGACAACACGCCCGTTCATCAACCATAATGACCCCTGCTGAATATCTAAGACCTTCAGGGGAAAGATAATGACCACGCTCACACTGCCGCTGGATACGCTGGCCCTGCCGCCGGGCTACACCACCCGCCCGCTGGCCCTCACCGATGCCGAAGCCATTGCCGCGCTGTTCACGGCCGCTTCCGCCGTGCGCGGGGATGGCGAAACCTTTAACCCGCAAAACCTGCTCGATGACTGGCAAAGCCCGGATTTTGACCTGGCCACCGCTTCCCTGGGGGTGCTGGCCCCGGATGGCAGCTTCGCCGCCATGATGACCGTGTGGGATCGCACGCCGCCGCCGGTGCATCCCTGGGTGGAATGGGATGTGCACCCGGATCACCACGCGCATTTTGATGTGCTGGCGCGGTTCGTCCTGGCCAGCGCGGAACAGCGGGCCCGCCAGGCCATCGACCGCTGCCCGCCGGAAGCCCGCGTGTCGTGGAAGACCGGCGTACTGAGCACCATGCAGCGCGATATTGCCCTGCTGGAAGCGCTGGGCATGGTGCCGCTGCGCTACTTCAACCGGATGCTGATCCACATGCAGGAGGAACCGGCCGCGCCGGTGCTGCCGGCCGGCATTTCCATCACCACCTACCGCCACCCGGAAGACCTGGTGCGGATGGTGGCGGCCAAAGATGAAGCCTGGCGCGATCATTTTGGGTATGTGGCGCGGCCGCTGGCGGAGGTGGTCAAAGACTGGGAACACCACATCGCCACCGATAACCTGTTCGATCCGTCGCTGTGGTTTCTGGCGATAGACACGGCCAGCGGCGAGATTGCCGGGCTGGTGCTGGCCCGCCGCGAAAGCTGGGAAGAGCCGGCGGTGGCCTATGTGGAGATTGTGGCCACGCGGGCGGCCTGGCGCGGGCGGGGCATCGCTGCCGCGCTGTTGCAGCAGGCGCTGGTCACGTTCTGGCAGCGCCAGCGCCACACGGTGACGCTGTTCGTGGACAGCAGCAGCCCCACCGGGGCCACCCGGCTGTATGAACGGGCCGGCATGTCCGTCAGCCGCCAGTATATTCAATACGAAAAGGAACTGCGCCCCGGCGTGGAACTGGCCAACCAGTAGCCGCCAGGCGGCCCGTCTTCCCCCGGCGCGTGATTACGGCCCATCCGCCGGGGGGATGTCCGGCGGCACCGGCCCCCACTGGCGCAGCAGCACCACCAGCCCGGCCACCGGGGAATTCATGCTACAATGGGGTTCATCCCTGAAGAGCCTTCTGGAGGCCGTGTGAGCGAGAAATATATCACCATAGCGCTGCCAGAAACCACCCTGGCGCATATCGCACAGACGGCTCAGGCCAACCGGCGCACGCTGGAAGAAGAAATTGTGGCGCTGCTGGCGGGCCTCACGCTGGATATCACCAGCCCCGAAACCGCCCGCCGGCAACTGCAACAGGTGAGCCAGTATCCTGAAGCCGCTTTGTGGTCGCTGGTGGAGCGCCACATCGCGCCGGAGCAGGAAGCACGCTATTATCAATTGAGCGCGGCACCAGATACCTTAAGCCCGGCAGAACAGGCCGAATATACGCTGCTGCTGCAACGCCTGACCATCTTGATGCTGTGGCGCTCGGCGGCGCTGGCCGAATTAAGCCGGCGCGGGCATGATACGGGGGCTTATTTTGGCCAGACAGACCGGTGACGGGTGTATCACCGGCGCTGCGGCGGCTGGTTATCGAGCGAGCCGGTGGTTTTTGTGAATACTGCCAGGCTTTTGCAGCTATTCTGATGACCATGCATATCGATCATATTGTGCCCCTCAGCGCCGGGGGACTGACTGCGGAAGCCAATTTATGCCTCGCCTGTGCGCTGTGCAATCGTTCTAAACATCAGCATCAAGAGGGAATCGACCCGGAGACCGGCAGCGAGGCCCCGCTGTTTCATCCGCGTCGCCAGGTGTGGAAAGATCATTTTGCCTGGGATGTTGATTGGGTGATGATTGAGCCGCGCAGCCTTACCGGGCGTGTGACCATTGCCCGCCTGAAGTTGAATGATACACCTTATCGGCTGGCACGACCGTTCTGGAAACAGGGGGGCTGGCACCCCCCCGGCGCGTGATTACGGCCCATCCGCCGGGGGGATGTCCGGCGGCACCGGCCCCCACTGGCGCAGCAGCACCACCAGCCCGGCCACCAGCGGCAGCAGCAGCAGCGCCAGCCAGCCCGGCCGCGCGGGGGCCGGGGCCGGTGCCTGGTGGCTGACCGGCGGCACAGGGTCTGGGCCGGGCAGGGGCGTTTGGGGTGTAAGGACGGGCGCGGCCACCGGGGCCAACCGGGCCAGCCGCCCGGCCCGCCGCTGCCGCTGGCTGCGCCACAGCCCCGCCCCCACATATCCCCCCGCCACCAGCACCAGCAGCGTCACCGGCAAATACTGCGCCACGAACTGCCGCAGCCGGGCCGCCTGCACCAGCGCGATCACGTCTTCGCGGGCGGTGTTCACCGTTTCCACATAGCGCCGGTAGTTGTATTCCGCGTCGGCCGGGCGTTCCAGCGCCAGGTAGGTATCCCCCAGAATTTCATAGATGAAGGCGCTGCCCGGCGCGGCCCGCAGCGCTTCTTCGTACCACTGCGCCGCCATACCGGGGTTGCCTAACCGGTCTTTATACAAATTACCCAGGTTCATATAGGGCACATACGGTTGATCGGGGAGGCCCAGGTCGGCGGCGATGATAAAATCGCGCTCGGCGGCGGAAAAAGCCTCCAGATCGCGGTGGATGAGGCCGCGCAGGTTATAGGCCAGCGCGTACTGCGGGTTAAGCTGGAGGGCTTCGGCAACCGCCGCCAGCGCGGCCTCGAACTGGCCCAGGCGGTGCAGGGCAAACGCCTGCTGATAATACAGCACCGGGTCGGTGTTGTTCAGTTGCAGCCCGCGGCGATAATCCGCCAGCGCTTCCTGGTAGCGCCCCTGCCCGGCCAGGGCGATGCCGCGGCCGCGGTAGGCCATCCAGTTCATGGGGGCAAGCTGCACGGCACAGTTGTAATGATCGTAAGCCTCAAACAGCTTCTGCCGTCCCCGGTGCAGCGCCCCCTGCTCCAGGTGGCGGTCAAAGGCATCATCGCCGATGAAGCACACCAGTTTCTCCGGCGGCGGGGCCGCGCCTTCCTGGGCCGCCAGGGGCAGCGCCAGCCACAGCAGCGCCAGCAGGGCCAGGGTGCGCCTCATGGGTTGGGCCGTACCGTCAGCACCACGGTCAGCGCGTCGCCGGCGAGGGTGATCGCCGTCAGACGGGCATTCGCATGATCGCGGGCGAAGCGTGCGCCCAGGGCCTGCGTCAGGCGTTCATTCAGCGCCGCGATGCGCGGATCACTGAGGGCGATGCCTTCGATGCTGGCCGCGGTAATTTGCGCCACCGGCCGCCCGTCGGCCACGGTCAGCGTCACCGTCAGGCTGCCGGCGATGGACGTACCCCCGCCCCCGCCGCCCCCGGCCCGGCGCAGGTGCGACCCGCTGATGACCATCTGCCCTGGTTGCACATCCACCACCGGGTCACGCAGCAGGGCATTGGGGGTGGCCGCCAGCGCCGCCTGCACCAGCGCGTTCACCTCCGCTTCCGTCAGCGTCAGCGTCACCGCCGCGGTGCCATCCCCCTGCGGCTGAATAGATACATCACCGAACTGGCAGCCCGCCAGCAGCACACACAGCAGCAGCACAGAGATCAGGCGTAACACCGGCAGCCTCCCTGGTTGTTTCATCTCACTGTGCATTATGCCGCAAAAGTGGCCGCGCCGGATGTGCGGATTTTGTCCAGGTTGGCAGCGGGGTAGAGGCATGTAAAGAATATTGCAAGGATTGTAAAGGTTCTGCAAAACAAACCCGTTCTTTATTGCTCCTCATGGCAAACACGCCTATACTGAAAAGTGTTATTTAACAGGTATTCTTGCTGACTAATGTGAGTCTTTAGGCCGATGAATCTGCACAGCCTGCAACATCTCCAAACATCCCTGGCGCGTATTGATGATTTAATTCGCCAGGCGGTGCTGCGGGCCCAGGCCGCCGGCCAGGACCCCACCGACGCGCTGCGCGGCCTGGTCATCTCCGATGATGATGTGGCGCAGCAGGTGGAACGCACCCCGCTGGCCGGGCTGTGGGACGATGATAATACGCTGGAAGTGCTGCTGGAGCCGCCCCACACCGGCGATGATCTGCCGTTTCAGCATTTGCTCACCATGTTCAAGCTCACCGCGCTGGATGCCTATATCCTGCTGCTGTGCCTGGCCCCGGAATTTGACCGGCGTTATGAACGGCTGTACGCCTATTTGCAGGATGATGTCAGCCAGCGCCGGCCCACCCTCAATTTGCTGATGAACATCCTGGGCGGCAACCTGGAAGAACGCTACGCCGTCCATGAGCGGCTGCTGCCCCATGCGCCGCTGCGCCGCTTCCACCTGCTGGAAGCGCAGCCGCCCGCCGGCCAGAGCGATGTCACCTTCCTGGGCTATACCCTGCGCGTCGATGCCCGCCTGGTGATGTACCTCACCGGCGACAGCCAGCCGGATGCCCGCCTGAAAGCCATGGTACGGCTGGAAGGGCTGACGCAGCTCGCCGCCGATGAGGTGCCGCTGCACCTGCCCGCCGCCGATACGATGGTGTACATGAAGGGCAGCAGCGACCACACCGGCCAGCACGAAGCCGCCGCCGCCGTGTGCCGCCACCATGCTTTGCCCCTGGTCACCATCAACCTGGCCGCCCTGTACGAAACCGACGGCGATAAAGAACTGCTGTGGCGGCTGGCCCTGCGCGAAGGCTACCTGAACGGGGCCGGGCTGCTGCTGGAAAAATGGGAACTGTGCCTGAACGAACACGACGGCCAGCCCCCGGCCTACCTGTGGCAGGCCCTGCTGGCCTACCCGCTGCCGCTGTTCATCAGCGCCAGAACGGACTGGGAGCCGCTGGATATTGACCGGCCGCGCCGCCTGCTGCGCCTGGAATTTGGCCTGCCGGCGGTGCCGGAACGCCGCGCCACCTGGCAGCAACTCATCGACCGGCACGAGATGGCCGTAGAGCCGCGCGTGCTGGAAGAACTGGCCAACAAATTCCGCTTCACCCGCCGCCAGATCGCCCGCGCCGTCCATGCCGCGGCCGATTTTGCCGCCACCCGCGGCGAAGCCGTTACCCCTGGCGACCTGTACGCCGGGGCCCAGGCCCACGCCAGTTTGCGCCTGGGCAAGCTGGCCAGCCGCATCGTCCCGCGTTATGACTGGGAAGACCTGGTGCTGCCGCCCGACCCGCTGGCGCAACTGCGCGAACTGACCGACCGCGCCATGCACACCCATCGCGTGCATCAGGAATGGGGCTACGGGCGCAAAATTGCCCCCGCCGCCCGCATCAGCGCCCTGTTCGCCGGCGACAGCGGCACCGGCAAAACCATGTCTGCCGAAGTCATCGCCCGCACCCTGGGGCTGATTTTGTATAAGATTGACCTGTCCTCGGTGGTGAGCAAATACATCGGCGAGACGGAAAAAAACCTGGGGGCCATTTTTGAAGAAGCCCGTTCCAGCAACGCCATTCTGTTCTTCGATGAAGCCGATGCCCTGTTCGGCAAACGCTCCGAAGTGAAAGATGCCCGCGACCGCTACGCCAATATCGAAGTTGCCTACCTGCTCCAGCAGATCGAAAATTATGATGGCGTGGCCATCATGGCCACCAACCTGCGCCAGAACCTGGATGAAGCCTTCACCCGCCGGCTGGATTTCGTCATTGATTTTCCCTTCCCGGAAGCGGAATACCGCCAGCGCATCTGGCGGGCCCATTTCCCGGCCGCTGCGCCGCTGGCCCCCGACCTGGATTTGAGCGAGATCGCCGAAAATTACCGGCTGGCCGGGGGCAACATTCGCAATGCCGCCCTGGCCGCCGCCTACCTGGCGGCCGCCGCCGGCAGCGCCATCAGCATGGCCCACCTGCGCAACGCCATCCGGCGCGAACACCAGAAAATGGGCCGCCTGCTGGATGATTTTGAGTATGTACCGGCTCGCCCGGCAGGGAGCAGACGATGATCCACGATCTGGATAAAACGCTGGAAAAGATGATCTATCAGCGCGGCAACATCAACCGCACCGATATTGACATCACCTTCGACACGCCCGACCGCGAATGGTCGGGCCGGTTAAGCCGCCCCACGCTGAACTGCTGGGCGTATGACCTGCGCGAAAATATGAAACTGCGCAGCATGGAACGCCAGGTGGTGCGCAATGGCGATACGGCCGCCGTGCTGTTCCCCTCCATCCGCATGGATGTCAGCTACCTGGTCACGGCCTGGGCCCGCAAAATGGAAGATGAGCATCAGTTGATCTGGCGGGCGCTGAGCGCCCTCAAGCGCACGCCGCGCATCGCCCCCGCCGAGGCCGAAGGGATGCTGCGCTACCAGAAGCGCGACCTGCCGCTGCTGGTGGCCACCCCGTCCGATCATCCGGTGAACCTGCCGGATCTGTGGGGCGTGCTGGATAATGTGATGCGGCTGGGCTTTACCCTGGTGGTGACAGTAGAACTGGATACCGCCCTGGCGGATTACGAAGCGCCGGTGACGAAAGGGATGCAAATTCGCACCTCATCCACCACCGATAACACCCCACCGGAGAGTTTTAACGCAGCGCGTGGCGGTTTCACCGCTGCGGATGAAACCACAAGTGAATCCTGACAGAAGAGGAGGTTCGTAGCGCAATTTTACTTTCGGCCTATAATCTAACCTGTCGGCATATCTGCTGCTAAAGGAGACATCGAATGCCAAGTTATCTTTCGCCCGGTATTTATATGGAGGAAGTCGATCGCGGAACCAAGCCGATTGAAGCCGTCGGCACCGCGGTCGCAGCATTCATCGGGTATACGGATAAAGCCGTCGATATGAAAGACGGCAAGCCGGTATCGCTGGTGGGCAAGCCTACCCTGGTCACGAACTGGACGCAGTATCAGCAGAAATTTGGCGGCTTCGTCAAAGGGGCCTATACGCCGGATGCCGTGTTCGGCTACTTCGCCAACGGCGGCAGCATCTGCTACATCGTCAGCATCAAAACCCTGGGCCAGGCCGAACCCGGCGCGGGCAAGATCGCTGCGGCCGAAGCCCCCGCGCTGGCCGATAAGAAAAAGCCGGCCCTCACCTTCAAGGCGAAGCAGGCGGGCCCCGGCGGCAACGGCATCAGCGTGGAAGTGAAGACCGTCAGCCCGGCGCTGCCGGCCGAAGCCGGTGCCGATGCCAAACCGGCCGCCCCCACCAGCTTCAACGTGGTCATCAAGGTAGACGGCCAGAATGCCGAAACCTTCAATGATCTCAGCCTGGGCAAGGGCGATAACAATGTGCAGACCGTGCTGGAGACCAAATCGCGGCTGGTGACGGTGGAAGTCGTGGGTAAGGGCGACCTCATCCCGGCCGACGGCGTGTACAGCCTGGCCGGCGGCGAAATTCAGCAGAAGGCCATCACCCTGGCGGATTACCAGGGCAGCGTGGCCGAACGCCGCGGCCTGGGCGGGCTGGAACCGATTGAAGACGTGACCATGATTTGCGCCCCCGACCTGATGGCCGCCTATGAAGCCGGCGAGATCGACATGAAGGGTGTGCAGTCGGTTCAGCAGGCGATTATTGATTACTGCGAACTGGTGCGTTACTGCTTTGCCCTGCTGGACTGCCCGCCGGGGCTGATGCCGCAGGAGATGAAAGAATGGCGCATGGCCGTCAATTACGACACCACCCGCGCCGCCCTGTACTACCCGTGGATCGAAGTGGCGGATAACGTCACCGGCAAAACCCGGCTGATGCCCCCCAGCGGCCACATGGCCGGCGTGTATGCCCGCACCGATAACACCCGCGGCGTGCACAAAGCCCCGGCCAACGAACTGGTACGCGCCTGCATCGGCCTGGGCGTAAACGTCACCAAGGGCGAGCATGACCTGCTGAATCCCATCGGCGTGAACGTCATTCGCTCCTTCCCGGGCCGCGGTATCCGCGTGTGGGGTGCCCGCACCCTCTCCAGCGATGCCTCCTGGCGCTACATCAACGTGCGTCGCCTGTTCAACATGGTGGAAGAAAGCATCGAACGCGGGACGCAGTGGGTGGTGTTTGAACCCAATGATCCGTTCCTGTGGAGCCGCGTCAGCCGCGATGTGTCGTCCTTCCTGCGCATGGTGTGGCGCTCCGGGGCGCTGTTCGGGGCCACGCCGGAAAACGCCTTCTATGTGAAGTGCGATGCCGAAACCAACCCGCCGGAAGCCCGCGACCTGGGGCAGCTCGTGGTCGAAATTGGCATCGCGCCGGTGAAGCCGGCCGAGTTCGTCATCTTCCGCATCAGCCAGTGGCAGCCGTCGTAAGTTTGTTCAGCACGCACTATTCAGGAGGTTTGTAAACTATGCCCGCAACCAAAGATGCCCTCACCGGCGACCCCATGATCGGCGCTCATTTTGAAGTTTCCGTCGGGGCCATCACCGGCTACTTCACCGAAGTGAGTGGCCTGGGTTCCGAATCGGAAGTCGTCGAACATAAGATCATCGCCAAAGGGGCCAAAGAATCGATCATCCGCAAAATTCCGGGGCGCTTAAAGTGGGGCGACATCGTCCTCAAGCGCGGCATCACCACCAACCTGGACTTTTACGACTGGCGTAAACAGGTGGAACAGGGCGCGGTGGATGGCGCACGCCTGGACGGCACCATCATCATGTATGACCAGACCATGACCCCGGTGGCCGAATGGACGTTCAGCAAGGGCTGGCCCTCCAAGATCAGCGGGCCCTCGCTGCAATCAGACGGCAACGCGGTGGGCATCGAAGAATTGACCATCGTGCATGAAGGCATCAAGCGCGTGAAGTAAACAGGCTGCCGACGCCAGGGGAGGCGGTTGAACGCTTCCCCGGTCGGCATACCGGCGGGATAAGGTATGGCCTTTCAGACTGAATTTGAATTTACCCTGCCACGGGGTTATGTGGATGAGCAGGGCACCGTGCACACGCGGGGGGCCATGCGCCTGGCGACGGCGCTGGATGAAATTACCCCCCTGCGTGACCCGCGGGTGCGGAACAATGAAGCCTACCTGGTGGTGCTGCTGCTGGCCCAGGTCATTCGCCGCCTGGGGACGCTGCCGGCCGTTACGCCGGCGGTGATCGAAAAGCTGTACGCGGCGGATATGGCCTATTTGCAGGATTTCTACCGCCAGATTAACGATGTGACCATGCCGACGATTGAGGCGGTGTGCCCCAACTGCGGCCATACTTTTGAGGTGGAATTGCCCCCGCCGGGGGAATTGTAAGCTACCCCCTTGACCGTCTGCACGAGGAGGTAGCCTTCATCGCCGTGCATCTGGGCTGGAGTCATCAGGACATTATGACCATGACCCACCTGGAGCGCGGGCGCTGGTTGACGCAGATCAACCGGTTGCAGCGCCGGCGCTGAACCTGGCAGACAGCCCGCACAGAGACCGGAGGAGACCATGTCCGACGCGCTTCCCCCACGGATTGCCAGCACGGTACGGCTGCCGGCCACGCCGGAAGAACAGGCCGTCTTTATGCAGCAGGTGGCCCGGCGGGTGTGGGACTTATGGCAGCAGGATTTGCGGCGTGAGCGTGAACGCCGCGGTAAAACGAGTGGAAGGTGAGGCGCTATGCTGGCAGGAATTCCCGGATTATCCAGTTTGCCGGGGGCGATCCCGCTGCCCGGGCTGGAAGACCCGTATGCAACCGCACGGTTCGATGTCATCATTGATCGTATTACGCTGGCAGTCTTCACCGAGTGTACGCTGCCTTCGCTGAGCATGACTCCGCTGTCGATTCAGGAGGGCGGGCAGAATGCTTACGTCCACAAACTGCCGACGCGGGTGGAAGTGGGCACGGTGAAACTGCGCTTCGGCGTGTGCCGCAGTTCGGACCTGCTGCTGTGGTATCTTCAGGTGATGATGGGCGATAAGCTGAACGCCACCCATAACATGATCGTCATGATGTACGATCCGCTGGGCTTCCCGGTGGTGCTGTGGACGTTTAAGGATGCCTATCCCATCCGCTGGACGGGCCCCACGCTGCGAGCCGGCGAGAGCGCGGTGGCGGTGGAAGAAATTGAATTTGCCTTCACCGCTTTCGGGGTGAACGGGCTATCAGCGGAGTAACCACGCATGTTTGGGCGCAGAAAAATCTTTCAACCGCTGGCCATCCGGCTGCAATCCATGAGCCGCCGGATTATTCGCAATTATTATGCGCCCACCGCGCCGCGCACTGCGCCGAACGAACTACCGCCGGCGTGGTCGCAGCAGCAGCAGGAGCCGCTGCTGTGGCGGCAGACCGACAGCCCGCCGGCGGCTGCGCCAGCGCCCACCCCTGCGCCGGCCGCACCCCCCGCCGCCGCGCCGGAAGAAGCCCCGCTGGATCAGGGGCTGCTGAATATTCTGGCGGCGCATGAGGCGCGGCGGGGCAAACCGCCGAAAAGTGTGCAGCGCCAGCCGGAGAACACCCCCCCGGCCGAAAAACCCGCCAGCCTGACGGCCGGTAATCCTGAACGGCGGCGCGGGCGGATGGGGGTGGATTATGTGGAGACGACGGCGCTGCGCCAGGAGGCCCCCGGCACAGCGCCACGCCCGGCGCTGAAAGCCCGACCACCGCGGGCGAAGAGGCCGATGCCGATGCGTCGTCGCTGATCGCCAGGGCGGCCAGCCCGCCGGTGGAAGACGTGAGTCCGCCGGACACCGATGTCACGCCGGCACCCCCCGCGCCGCCGATTTCGCGTTACGTCCAGCGGCAAAATGACGCGCCGGCGGAAGATATGGGTCAGCCGGCCGCCGATGTCACGCCGGAGACCCCCGCGCCGCCGATTTCGCGTTACGTGCGGCGGGCCGAAGCTGCGCCGGCGGAAGACGTGAGTCAGCCGAACACCGATGTCACGCCGGAGACCCCCGCGCCGATTTCGCGTTACGTCCAGCGGCAAAATGACGCGCCGGCGGAAGATATGGGTCAGCCGGCCGCCGATG
>JALOOI010000002.1 GCA_025454495.1 Anaerolineae bacterium | reverse complement strand
CCAGGTGCGCTCCTGGTTGTGGGCCAGCTTATCCAGCACCGCCTGCCCCAGGTCCACCTGGCTGATGCTGGCCAGTTGCAGCAGATACAGCAGCACATCCGCCAGTTCGCCCGCCAGCTCGTCCGGGTGGCGGCTGGCCTCGCCCCACTGGAAATGCTCCAGCACTTCGGCCGCTTCCAGCGCCAGCGAAATGGCCAGGTTTTTCGGGGTTTGCGGGCGCAGCGATTCCGCCGCGTACCAGCCTTTGCTGGCGACGAAAGCGTGCATGGCGGCTTCCAGTGTTTTCAGATCCACAGGCTTCCCCCGGGGGCGGTGCGGCCGGCCGAAAGGCGGCTTAATAAGCGTTTTCGCTCTGGCGAAAGACCGATTGATAAACGGTACGCAGGATAATTTTAATATCCAGCCACAGCGACCAGTTTTCCACATACCACAGGTCATAGGTGGTGCGCTGTTCGATGGAAGTATCACCGCGCAGCCCGTGAATTTGCGCCCAGCCGGTCATGCCCACCATCTCGCGGTGGCGTTCCATGTAGCGCGGGTATTTGCGCTGGAATTCTTCCACGTAGGCCGGCTGCTCCGGTCGCGGCCCCACCAGGCTCATATGCCCCAGCAGCACATTAATCAACTGGGGAATTTCGTCCCAGCTTGTGCGGCGCATAAATTTGCCGATGCGCGTCACCCGCGGATCGTCTTTCACCGTCCAGCCGGGGCCGCCCGCTTCGGCATCCGGGCGCATGGAGCGAAACTTAATCATCGGGAAGGGGCGGCCATCCAGCCCGATGCGCTGCTGCGTGAAGAACACTTCCCCGCGTGATTCCAGCTTGATGATGAGCGCCGTCAGCAAGAAGAACGGCGACAGAACGGTTAACCCGGCCAGCGAGCCGAAAATGTCCAGCCCGCGCTTCAGGCTCAGCTTCCAGCCGCGCAGGGCAATATCGCGCACGGTGATGAGGGGGGTTCCGGCGACATCATCCACGTTCAAATCGCCGGCCATGTAGGCGAAAATATCCGGGTAGACTTTAATATCCACCTGGCCGCGCTGGCACATGGTGATGAGTTCCACCAGGTTATCGCGCTGATGATCCGGCAGGGCGATGATGACCTGCTGGACGTGATACTGGTCGATGATGTCTTTAAGGGCCGGATAATTGCCCAGGATGGGGATGCCGAGCATTTTACCCTGGTGTTCATCCTTATCCGTGACCACCCCGACGATGTGATAGCCCAGTTCCGGGTTATTTTTGATGCGCCCGGCCACCTCGCGGATGAGCCGGCCCGCGCCCACCAGCAGCAGATGATCGCGCAGGCTGCCGCGCCGCCGCAGCCGCAACTGCACCAGGCGATGCACTTCGCGCCCGACCCCGGCCAGCAGCACGCTAAAAATCCAGATGTAAAAGAACAGGCTGCGCGGATAACTGACGTATAAATCCGTATTGCGAAAGAAAAATTCCTGGATGCCGTTGGTCAGCAGCGCCGCCAGCGTAATGATGCCGATCATCGTCCGAAGCTGGTCAATGCGGCTGTAGCTGCGCCGTTGATGATACAGCCGCGAGAAATAGAACATGCTCAAAATGGTGATGACCTGCACCGTCATGATGGGCCAGTAGGCGCTGAAAGGCGGCTGGCCTTCCGGCTGCGCGAAAAAGGGCAGGTACAGCCGCGCCTGATACCCGGCGAAAAAAGCCAGCAGCAGCATGGCGGCATCGGTCAGCGGCAGCAGCAGCGCCAGCAGCGTTTGAATACGGCGCGACCGGGCCGATTCCGGCACGGTGGCGGGGAGGTCTACACGTTCATCCATGAGGCCTGTGGATGACGGATTTCCTGCCATAAGCCGGTGCCTCCTTTCAGCAGCAGCGCCGCCAGGATGAGGATGTGCAGCCAGAGGGGGGTGCTGGCGCGATAATGTTTGCGGTAAAAAATGAGCATGGCCCGCCAGAATTCAAAGGCGGCCCGGCGGCTCTGGCGGCTGGCGGCCCGCTTCACATGGCGCACTACCACCGCCGGATGATACCACACGCGCCAGCCGGCCTGCTTAATGCGAAAGGCCCAGTCCAGGTCTTCGCCATACATGAAGAACACTTCATCCAGCAGCCCGGCCTGGGCGATGGCTTCGCGGCGCACCTGCATATAGGCCCCCACCACGGCATCCACTTCCAGTTCTTCATCGGGATGGGCGAAGGTCATGTTGTAGCGGCCAAAGCGCGGGTTGCGGGGGAACAGCCGGGCCAGCCCGGAATAATGGTAAAAACTGACGGCCGGGGTGGGGAAGCCGCGCCGGCAGGCTTTGTCCAGGCTGCCATCTTCCAGCACCAGTTTGGGCCCGGCGATGCCCACATCGGGCCGCGCATCCATGAACTGCACCATGCGAGAGAGCGCCTCCGGCGGCAGTTCCGTATCCGGGTTCAGCAGCAGCGCATAGCGCGGCGCATCTGCCGCCACCTGCCCGGCCCCGTGGTAGCCCAGGGCCCGCAGCCCCACGTTATTGGCCCGCGGGTAGCCCAGGTTGCTGCTGTTGACGATGAGCTGTGCCTGCGGAAAGTGCTGCCGCGTCATGGCGGCGCTGTCATCGTCAGAGGCGTTATCCACCACCACCACGCGAAAGCTTACATCGCCCTGGCTGGCGAAGACCGTCGCCAGGCATTGCCGCAGATACGCGCTGGTGTTCCAGTTGACGATGACAATTCCCAGATCGACCATAGACCGCCTGCCCCGGTGCAACCGCCTGTATTATACCGAAAGATGACAATGATGTATCCCCGCAGATGGCCGGCGCTGTCCTGTCCCTATTCCGCAGCGGCGGTGGGCAGCGTGCGCAGCGGTGCGCCACGCAGGGCGGCCAGCAGGGCTGTGCGGTCATCCCAGGGGTATTCCACCACGCCAAAACACATGCTCTGTTCGTGGCCTTTGCCGCAGGCCATCACCAGGTCGCCGGGGCGGGCAAGCTGGCAGGCGCGGTACAGCGCTGCGCCACGATCCGGCACGCGCAGGAAGGTTTCGCCCTCGATGCCACCCTGCGCCTCGCAGCCCCGGGCCATCATCGCCAGAATTTCATCCAGCGACTCGGTGCGCGGGTCTTCGGCGGTGAGGATGGTCAGATCGGCCAGGCGGGCGCTGACTTCGGCCATCAGGCGGCGCTTTGCCACATCGCGCAGCCCGGCGCTGCCAAACACCGCGATCAGCCGCTGGCCGGGGGCCAGCATTCGCCGGCCGGCCGTGAGGGCTTTTTCCAGCGCGTTGGGCGTGTGGGCAAAATCCACAATGGCGGTGAAATTTTGCCCGGCATACAGGCGCTCCATGCGCCCGGCTACGCCCGGTATGGCCCGCAGCCCGGCCGGGGCGAAGTCTGCATAACCCGCCGACCGGGCCACGGCCAGCGCGGCCAGCGCGTTGTAAACGTTAAATTCGCCCACCAGCAGCAGTGCCAGCTTTTGCCCGTCCACCTCAAACTGGGTGCCATCCGGCGCGTAATGAATGCCGGTAGCGCGAACCTGGGCCGTTTCGTGCAGGCCATAACTGATGACTTCATCGGCGGGGAAGGCGGCGTAAAAGCTGTAATTGGGGTCATCGCGGTTGATGATGCTGCGTTTGGGGATGCCCGGCTTGCGCGGGGTGCTGCTCAACATCTCGAAGAGCCGGCCTTTGGCGGCGCGGTAATTTTCAAACGTCCCGTGGTAATCCAGATGCTCATGGGTGAGGTTGGTCAGCACAGCGATATCCACCTCCACGCCATTGAGCCGCCCCTGCGCCAGCCCGTGGCTGGTCATCTCCAGCACCACATGGGTTAGCCCGGCGGCCACCATGCGGGCCAGGTACAGTTGCACTTCCGGCGCGCCGGGGGTGGTCACATGCAGGCCCGTATCGGCGGTGGCGCTGCCAAAATCGGCCGCCAGCGTGCTGATGAAGCCGGTTCGGCCGCCGGTGGCCAGTTTGAAGATGCTGTGAATGAGATGCGTGGTGGTGGTTTTGCCGTCGGTGCCGGTCACGCCGATCACCACCAGCCGCCGCGCGGGAAAGCCATAATAGGAGGCGGCCAGCCAGCCGATGGCCTGCGCGGCATCGGCCACCTGCACATAAGGTATGCTCAGCGCGGGCATTTCGGCCGGGTCCACTTCGCCGATGATGGCCGCGGCCCCACCGGCGACGGCCGCCGGGATGAACTGATGGCCATCCACCGAGCGCCCCCGGCGGGCGATGAAGACCCCGCCCGGCTGCACAGCGGCAGCGGTTTCCACAAAGGGCGCGGTGATGCGCGTGCTGAGGTCGCCGGTGGTGTGCAGCAGCATTCCGGCGGGCAGGGCGTTGAGGTGTGCAGGCAGGGTTTCGGACGGCAGCACGGCGGGTTATCCTGGTTCAGGGCCGGTACGGGGCCGCCCGGCGCGGGCGGCGCACCGAGTATCCCCGCCGCGCTGCCTGCTGTCAACTGTCAGCTCAGGAACGGCAAAGCTGGCGCGGCGTGCCGCTGCTGAAGCCATTGGGGAATTCCAGCGGCACCGCCTCCGGCCGGTTGAAATAGGTCTTAAAGGATTTCTCCTCCAGGATTTTTTGCCCGTTCACGCCGCGCACATACTGGAGAAACTCGCGGCCCAGGGCGCTGCCGGCCGGGTCGATGCCGCCGCCGCCCAGCACATACATATACAGCGGGCGAATCAGCCGGTCGGGGTAATCGCGCAGGTCGAAATCATCCACCAGCGGGTTGATGGGCGCTTCATCGTCGGAGAGGATGGGCAGCACGCGCAGGTAGCGCGGCGGCTGCGTCTTCATCCACGACACGCTCACCCAGTACAGCGCCCCCGGCGTGCCCAGGGTCTGGTCCAGGCACTGGCTGTTGCTGCTGCACCCGATGTAGCGGGCCGCGGGGGGCAGCACGCTCTCGCCCTGGGGCCAGCCGAACTGGCGCAGAATATAATCGGTGGTGCCGCTGTTTTCGCGGGCATAGATGTAAATGTCTTCAGTGCCGCCGCGCACGTCGCGCCAGTTGGTAATGCGCCCGGTGAGCACGTTGCCCATCAGCCGTTCCAGCAGCGACGGCAGCGGGTTATTGATGTCGGTGACGAAAGCGATGACATCGTAGCCAATTTCGGCCGCACACTGGATGTCGATCCCGCGGCCGGTAAGCCGGGCGTGCTGCGCCGGGGTGAGCGCTTCGGACATGGCCAGCACATGCACACAGCCCCCCTCCGCCGCGCGATCCACCCCGCCGATGGAGCCAACCGCCGCTATATCGACACGGGCCCGCTGCCCCTGTTCAAAACTGTTTTTCCAGGCCGCGGCCATGCCCAGGTCGCTCTCCAGGATGGTGCCGCTGCCGGCCACGCACAGCGTCGGCGGCGGGTTCAGCAGGTCATCAATGCGGCCGATGGAATTGAAGAGGTCATCAATGCTGGCAAAGGTACCGATGAGCGAGCCGAGCAGGCTGCCCATGAAGACCAGCACGGCCATCCGGCGGCCGCTGCCCTGGTCACGGGCGGGCTGCGGGCGGGCGCTGGCGGGGCGGGCGGTGGACGCGGTGCGTGGGGTGCCGGGTTGCGTCATGGTGAGCCTCTCTGTGTTTATGGCTATCATCACATAAATTGCATACGGAATCTTTTAAGGCTGTGTTATGCTTCCGGGCAAATAAAGACAGCGACAGGATGCCACATCGTGCAGCGCTTTTATGAGATTGCCGAAGCCGGCCAGCGGATGCAGGTGCCGCTGACGCAGGCGCAGGTGCTGCGCCTGGCGCACATGTGCCAGGTGAACATCGGTACGCGGGTGCTGGATTTGGCCTGCGGGCGCGGCGAACTGCTGGCCCAGTGGGCGCGGCAGCATGAACTTCAGGGCACCGGGGTCGATGACAGTGCCGCCGCCATTACCCTGGCGCAGAAACGGGCCGAAGAACTGGAAGTCTGGTCGCAGTTGCAATTTGTGGTGGCGGATGTGCTGGCCTACCCGCAGCCGTACCATCAATACAACGTCATCGCGCTGCTGAGCGCCACCGGGCTGGCGGCGACGCTGCCCGAAGTGCTGGACACGCTGCGCCAGGCGATCAAAAAAGATACCGGCGGGCTGCTGCTGGTGGGCGAAATGTTCTGGCGGCAGGAACCCACCCCGGCCCTGTGCCGGGCGCTGGAGGTGGAACGCGACTGGCTGGAGACCCCGGCCAGCCTGGTCGATCAGTTTACGGCGGCCGGCCTGGAACTGGTGGATATGCTGCTGCTGACCCCGGCCGACTGGGACGCTTATTACGCGCAGCAGTGGCGTACCTGCGCGGCGTGGCTGGCGGAGCATGACGACGATGCCGACGCGCCCGCCCTGCGCGACTGGCTGCACCGCAGCCGCCGCTACTACCTGCATTATGAACGCGAAGCCCTGGGCTGGGGGGCCTTCGTCGTCACGGTGCCGGCGGAACGCCGCCCGGCCACCCCGGCGGCCCCCGCGGCGGATGATGACCTGCGTTTTGACTGGCAGCAGGGCTGAAGCTGGCCCGAACACTGTGAAACGGTAATGATTGTGCTGGCTGGTAGTGAGGATGCGCCTGGTATGAGTGATGACACGCCCCCTTTCCCGGAACTGACGCGCCGCCAGCAGGATTTGCTGGCGCTGATCGTGCGTACCTATACCGAAAACCCGCGCCCGGTCAGTTCGCAAACGTTGATCGAAAAACATGAACTGGACATCAGTTCGGCCACGGTGCGCAATGAGATGGTGCGCCTGGAGGAGATGGGCTACATCGTGCAGCCCCATACCAGCGCCGGGCGCATCCCCACCACCCTGGGCTATCGCTATTTTGTGCGCCACCTGATGCAGGACACGCGCAGCGAATTAACCCTGCCGGAACGCCGCCAGCTTGATGTGCGCTTCCGGGCGCTGCCGGTCATCCTGGAGCAATGGCTGAAGCAGGCCGCCACCATGCTGGCGCATACCACCCACAGCGCCGCCCTGGTCACGCCGCCGGTGGCCGGCACCAATCGCTTTAAACACATTGAACTGATCTCGATCCAGGGGCGGCTGGCGCTGATGGTGCTGGTGCTTCAGGGCGGGATGGTGCATCAGCGGATGCTCAACCTGGCGGAAGCGGTGCCACAGCCCGCCCTCAGCGAAGCCGCCGCCCACATCAACGCCCTGTTCGATAACCTCAGCGCCGGCGATATGCGCGTCAAAAGCCACAGCCTCAGCATCCTGGAGCGCGATGTCACCGACATCATCACCGAACTGATGGAGCGCGGCGACCCGCACCCGGTGCGCAGCCTGTACCGTGACGGCCTCAGCAGTATCATCAACAGCTTCCCCGAAGACAGCGGCCGGCAGCAGGCGGTGCGCCTGTTTGAAGAACGTGCCCTGCTGGACATGATCCTCACTGAAGTGCTGCTGCACCCGGTGGATGATGAAGTGCAGGTGGTCATCGCCGGGGATGGCCGCTGGAACGAACTGAGCCAGGTGAGCATGGTGCTCAGCCATTATGGCATCCCCGGACAGATGAGCGGGGCCCTGGGCGTGATCGGCCCCACCAGCATCAATTACCCCCGTGCCATCGGCACCGTGCGCCACATCGCCGGGCTGATGTCCGAAATGCTGCTGAGCCTGTACAGCGCCGGCAGCACCCCGGAGGACGACAGCCCGCCGCCCAAAAAGTGATGAAATTATGAGCAGGCGCGTTTGCTAATACAATTCATAGACTTCTCGGCTACACTGAGGGCGTTTAGTCTCTCCCCTGAGAAGCTATTTCCACGTCAGGAGGTTGCTATCGCATGACGGATGAAGTGAAAAACGGGAACGAAACGCCCGCCGAAGCCGCACCACCGGCCGAAGCCGCTGCCGGCAACGGGCAGCCGGCCGCCGAAGTTGATGACCGCGACCGTGACCTGGAACTGGAAAAAGCCCGCGTGGAAGCCCAGATCAATTTAACCGGCTGGCAGCGGGAACGGGCGGATTTTGCCAATTACAAACGGCGTACCGACAAAGAAATGAAGGAAGCGCGTGAGCGCGGCAGCCTGGAAGCCATTACGAAGATGCTGCCCATCCTGGATGACTTTGAACGGGCGCTGACCAATATCCCGCCGGAGTTGCAGTCCCATCCGTGGGTCAGCGGGACGGCCCTTATCCTGAAGAAGTTTGATAAGGTGCTGGATGAATTCGCGGTCGAAGTCATTGACCCGGTGGGGCAGCCCTTTGACCCGCACCGGCACGAAGCCATCGGGACCGATGCCAGCACGGACGAGATCGCCAGCGGGCATGTGACCGTCACCCTGCAAAAAGGCTATGCCAGCGGCGAGCGCGTGCTGCGCCCCGCCCTGGTGCGCGTGGCCGGGTAGCCTGCCCGCCCGCGCGATGACCATGTTCAATCATCATCAGGAGTAAACACACGGCTTATGGGACGCATTATCGGGATTGATCTGGGGACTACCAACTCGGTGGTGGCCGTCATTGAAGGCGGTCAGCCGGTGGTCATCCCCTCGGCAGAAGGCAATAACCTCATTCCCTCCGTCGTGGCCATGAAAGGCAGCGAACGGCTGGTGGGCAAGGTGGCCCGCAATCAGGCGGTCATCAACCCGGAAAACACCGTCTTTTCCGTCAAGCGCTTCATGGGGCGCAAATTTGCCGATCCGCAGGTGCAGGAAGCCATGAAGCATGTGCCGTACCGCGTCAGCGCGGCCGGCAATGGCGATGTGCGCGTGGCCATGGCCGGGCGCGAATACAGCCCGCCGGAAGTTTCGGCCATGATTTTGCAGAAACTTAAGGCGGATGCCGAAGCCTACCTGGGCGAAAAAGTGGAGCAGGCGGTCATCACCGTTCCGGCTTACTTCAACGACGCGCAGCGCAACGCCACCAAAGATGCCGGCAAAATCGCCGGGCTGGAAGTACTGCGTATCATCAACGAACCCACGGCCTCGTCGCTGGCCTATGGCATGGGCGAGCGCAAAGATGGCATCGTGGCGGTGTATGACCTGGGCGGTGGCACCTTCGACATCACCATCCTGGAGATTGCCGAAGGCGTGTTTGAGGTGAAATCCACCAATGGCGATACCTACCTGGGCGGCGATAACTTCGATGAGCGCATCATCGGCTGGCTGGCGGAGAGCTTCCAGAAGGAAAACGGCATCGACCTGCGTAAAGACCGGCAGGCCCTGCAACGCCTGAAGGAAGCGGCGGAAAAAGCCAAAATCGAGCTGTCCAGCACGCAAAGCTCCGATATTAACCTGCCCTTCATCACGGCCGATGCCAGCGGCCCCAAACACCTGAACATCACGCTCACCCGCGCCAAACTGGAGCAGTTGTGCGATGATCTCATCCAGAAGAGCATTCGCCCCTGCGAACAGGCCCTGCGCGATGCCAAAATCGACAAGGGCGAAATTGACGCGGTGATCCTGGTGGGCGGCATGACCCGTATGCCCGCCATTCAGGAAGCGGTGAAAGGCTTCTTCGGCAAAGAGCCGACCAAAGGCGTGAACCCGGATGAAGTCGTCGCCCTGGGCGCGGCCATCCAGGCGGGTGTGCTGGGCGGCGATGTGAAAGATATTCTGCTGCTGGACGTAACCCCGCTGACGCTGAGCGTGGAAACCCTGGGCGGCGTGGCCACGCCCATCATCGACCGTAATACCACCATCCCGATTCACAAGAGCCAGGTCTTTTCCACCGCGGCCGATAACCAGACCCAGGTGGAAATCCATGTGCTTCAGGGCGAGCGCCCCATGGCCGCCGATAACAAATCCCTGGGCAAGTTCATTCTGGATGGCATCCCGCCCGCGCCGCGCGGCGTGCCGCAGGTGGAAGTCACCTTCGATATTGATGCCAACGGCATCCTGAACGTGAGCGCCAAAGACAAAGCCACCGGGCGCGAACAGAAGATCACCATCACGGCCAGCAGCGGCCTCTCCGATGCCGAAATTGACCGTATGGTGAAAGATGCGGAGAAATTCGCCGGCGAAGATGCCCGCCGCAAAGAAACCGTGGAAGTGAAAAACCAGGCCGAAACGGCCATCTTCAACACCGAAAAGTTCCTGCGCGATTATGGCGACCGCCTGCCGGAAGAACCGAAAAAAGTGGCCGCAGAAAAAATCGCGGCGGTGAACGCGGTGAAAGAGGGCACGGATACCGCCGCCATCAAGAACGCCACCGAAGCGCTGGTGCAGCACCTGCAAAGCCTGGGGGCCAGCATGTACCAGCAGCCGGGCGAAGAAGCTGCCCCGGCCGGGGCGAAGCGCGATGGCGAAGACGTGGTGGACGCGGAATTCACCGAAACGTAAACCGGGGACTGCCCCGGCGCTGTGGATGGGGGCGGGTGCTGCCGGTGCCCGCCCCCATATTGGCCCGTTCTGCCCGCTTCCGCCGACGACTGGATAATACGCTGTTATGGCACGCGACTACTACGAGATCCTTGGAATTGCTAAAACGGCCTCGAAAGACGAGATCAAGAGCGCCTTTCGCAAACTGGCCCGCCAGTATCACCCGGATGTGAACAAAGAGGCGGACGCAGCCGCCAAATTCAAAGAGATCAACGAAGCGTATGAAGTCCTCGCGGATGAGAACAAACGCGCCCGTTATGATCGCTTTGGCCATGCCGGGGTGCAGGGTGCGGGCGGGGCGGCCGGCGGGCCCGGCTTCACCGCCACCGATTTTGCCGACATCTTCGACGACTTCTTCAGCAATTTCGTCGGCGGCCGGCAGCAAACGCGCCGCGGGCCCCGGGCCGGCGGCGATATTCGCGTGGATGTCACCATCGAATTTATCGAAGCGGCCCTGGGGATTGATAGCAAAGCGGTGGATTTCCAGCGGCTGGAAACGTGCGAGGTGTGCAGCGGCAGCGGGGCCGAAGCCGGCTCTATGCCCGTCACCTGCCCGGAATGCAACGGCGCGGGGGAAGTGCGCCGGGTGACGCAGAGCTTTTTAGGCTCGGTGGTGCGCGTTACTGCCTGCCCGCGCTGCGGGGGCAAAGGCACCATCATCACCAATCCCTGCCGCAACTGCGATGGCAGCGGGCGCAAACGCCGCAAAGTGAGCATGAACGTCCGTATTCCGGCCGGCGTGTCCGAAGGGCTGCGGATTCATCACCCCGCCGAGGGTGACGTGGGCGAAATGGGCGCACCGCGCGGCGATTTGTACGTGGTGGTGCACATCAAAGACCACGAATATTTTAAGCGCCGCGATAATGACATCATCCTGGACTGGAGCGTGAACGTGGCCCAGGCCGCCCTGGGCGATAAAGTCATCATCCCGACCATTGATGGCGAGGTTGACCTGGTGGTGCCGCCAGGGACGCAGACCGGCAAGGTGTTCCGGCTGCGCGGCAAGGGCGTGCCCCGCCTGCGCAGCGATGGCAGCAGCGCCGGCCGCGGCGACCAACTGGTGTATATCAATGTGGCGGTGCCCGCCAAACTGACCCCGCGCCAGCGCGAATTGTTCGAGCAGCTTGCCGAAACCTTCGGCAAGGATATTCAGTCGGGGCACCAGAACGGGCGCGGCTTCTTTGAACGGGTGATGGATTTTATCAACGGTGGCGACCAGGGCCAGAGTTAGGGCCCCGGCTGCCCCGGATGGGCAACGATGTATGGCGCAGTGGGTGGAAGTGTCTTTACGGGTGGATGGCGAAGCGGCTGAAGCGCTGGCGTATGAATTGCAGCGCTGGTGTCACCAGGGCGTGGCGGTGGAATATGCCGACCTGCCGCAGGATAAGCTGGATGAAGACCAGGTGCCGCCGCCAGAAATGCTCATCGTGCGCGGTTACTTCGCCCACGATGACCGCACCCCGGCCACGCAGCAGGCCATTAATCAGGCCATCGGCTACATGAACATGCTGTATCCCATGCCGCAGCCGGTCTACCACATTGTGGATGATGAGGACTGGGGCGAAGCCTGGAAGAAGCATTATCACCCGGTACGCATTGGCCGGCGCATCCTCATTCGCCCGGCGTGGATTGACCTGCAACCGCAGCCGGAAGATGTGGTCATCGCGCTGGACCCTGGCATGGCCTTCGGCACCGGCACGCACCCCACCACGCAGCTTTGCCTGGAAGCGCTGGAAGACCTGATGCAGCCCGGCCTGGACGTGATCGACCTGGGCTGTGGCAGCGGCATTCTGGCCATTGCGGCCGCCAAAATGCAGGCGGCGAAAGTGGTGGCGGTGGATATTGACCCGCTGGCGGTGAAGATCACCGGGGAGAATGCGGCCGCCAACGGCGTGGCTGCGCTCATCCAGGCGCACACCGGCAGCCTGGAAACCCTCATCACCTCGGCCCGCCGCTTCGACCTGGCGCTGGTGAATATTCTGGCCCGCACGATTATTGCCATGTGCGCTGAGCACCTGGGCGACCTGGTGCGCCCCGGCGGCCGGGCTATCTTCAGCGGCATCATTCACGATCAGGCGGATGACGTGGAAGCCGCGCTGCGCCGTACCGGGCTGCTGCCCGTGGCCCGCCGCCAGCAGGGTGACTGGGTGCTGATCGAAGCACGGCGGCCCCCGGCGGAATAAAGATGCCATGCTGGCCTATTTCACCTTTCACGGCGGACTGAACGACTTTTTACCGCGCCGCCAGCGCCATACCACCATCGCGCACCCCTTCGACTGGAAAGCCTCCATCAAAGATATGCTGGAATCGCTGGGGCCGCCGCACCCGGAAGTGCTGGCGCTGGTGGTCAATGGCGCGGCCGTCACCTTTGAGTATATTGTGCAGCCGGATGACCGGATCGAGGTGTACGACAGCGCGGCCCAGGTGCCGGCGGGCCGGCTGCTGCCGCTGATTCCGCCGTACCCCGGGCGGCCGCGCTTCATCCTGGATACGCATCTGGGCCGGCTGGCGGCCTACCTGCGGATGATGGGCTTTGATACGCTGTACCGCAATGATTACGACGATGAAGAACTGGCGCGCGTTTCGGACGTGGAGCAGCGCATTTTGCTCACCCGCGATATTGGCCTGCTCAAGCGCTCACGGGTGACGTGGGGCTATTTCGTCCGCCATACCACCTCGCTGCTCAGCCTGCAAGAGATCGTCCAGCGCTATGCCCTGGCCCCGCTGGCCGCGCCGTTTGCGTTTTGCATGAAGTGCAACGGCACCCTCAGCAGCGTCGCCCGTGCCGACATCGCCCATCGCCTGAAGCCAGAAACGCTGGCCACTTTTGACACCTTCCACCGCTGCCAGTCCTGCGGGCAAATTTACTGGAAAGGCTCGCACTACGAAAAAATGGCGCAGATGATCCGCCAGGTGCTGGAGCCGCCGGCGCAGGGCTAAGAGTATCGCAAAAGTGTATAAACGCTCCCCGGCGGGTAAGGTCTGCACCGCCGGGTGCATCCTTATCTGTAGTGATGGTATCTGCCCCGGCCCGACCGCGGGACGGGCAGCCGGGTTAACTGTGAGGAGCAAACCGCAACATGGGTGCCAATACCTTTGATGTCAATGAAGCCGAATTCAAGACCGAAGTGCTGGATTCGTCGGTGCCGGTGCTGGTGGATTTCTGGGCGGAATGGTGCGGCCCGTGCCGCATGATCGCGCCGATTGTGGATGAAATTGCCACCGAGTATAAGGGCCGCCTGCGCGTGGCCAAGGTCGATGCCGATATTAACCCCGCCGTGCTGCAACAGTACGGGATTATGGGCATCCCCACCCTCATTCTGTTCAAGAATGGCGAAGTGGTGGAACGCATCACCGGCTACAAGGCGAAGGATAAAATCGTCGGCAAGCTGGTGTCGCACCTGTAGGGCGGTGTTGGCGGGGGGCGGGGCAGCCCCCCGGCGCATTAATCCGAAGCGGGTTCCGCCGCCAGGCGCGGGCGCGAGGGCAGCGTGGCCACTGCATCCGGCGCGACGGGCAAGAAAATGTGGAAGCTGGTGCCGGTGCCGTATTCGCTCTCCACGGCCACATCGCCCCCGTGGCTTTCCACAATGCCGAAGGTGAGGCGCATCCCCAGGCCCGTGCCTTCTTTCTTCTTCGCTTCTTCGTTGGTGCTGCGGAAGTAGCTCTCCTTGCCCAGGCGGGCCAGGTCTTCCGGCTTCATACCATACCCCTGGTCAATGACCGAAATTTTCACCATCGCGCCCAGGCGCTTGCCGTCCCGGTTGCGATAATCGGCGATGAATTCCCCGGTCACGCGGATGGTCTTTTCGGGGTCGGTGTATTTGTAGGAATTGCTGATGAGGTTGGTGAACACCTGCACCAGCCGGCCTTCATCGCCCAGGGCGGCCGGCAAATCTTCGGGGATTTCGTTCACAAAGGTGAGGTCTTTGTCCTCAAGCTGGCGATCAAACGGCTGCACCGAAGCCTGAATGACCTCATACAGGCTGGTGGGCTTCACATCTTCCAGCTTAAACTGGCCCGCTTCCAGCTTGGCCGCGTCCTGCAAATCGCGGATGATGCGCTCCATGCGGATGACGTTGGAATAGATGATGCTCACCACGCCGGACATCTCCGGCGATAAGGGCCCCAGCATCCCCTGTTGAATGCCGGCCGTATAGGCCTTGATGGGAGTCAGCGGGTTCTTCAGCTCATGCGCGGCAAAGCCCATAAATTCGCTCTTGGAGCGATTGGCCGAGGTCAGCGCGTCGTAAAGCTGCGCGTTGGCGATGGCGATGCTGGCATGTTCGGCAATACGCTGAGCAAACGCCCAGTCCGGCAGGGTGAAGCGCGGCAGTTCCTTCTTTTCCAGGATCAAAATGGCGTTAATGTCGCTGCCGCTGAACATGGGCAGGGTGATCTGCGACAGGCTGCCGGTCAGCCCGCCTTTATAATCCGGGTCAATGCTGATGTCCGTCGCCAGGTCGGCGCGGCGGGTACGCATGACGCGGCGCACAATGCCCTTATCCAGCGGCCACACCCTCCCATTTGCGTCGGGCGGGTATTCCTGGTCGGTGTAACCTTCCAGGGCGATGATCTCCAGCGTGCGCTCCGCCTGGTTGACGATGCCCAGGGCCCCGGCGGAGGCTTTGAGCGCGTTGAGGGCGGAACGGACTGTGATGCTGGCCACGGCCCCCAGTTCCAGCGTGCGATTCAGTTCGGAGTCGATGCGCTCCAGCAGTTCCAGTTCCTGCACGCGCTGGCCAAGCTGAAGGTCGGTCATTTGCAGCAGGCGGGCATTTTCGATGGCCACGGCGGCCTGCCCGGCGAAGGTGGTCAGCAGGTCGCTATCCGCCTGGATGAAGGGCGTACCATCGACCTTGTTCAACACTTCCAGCACGCCGATCACCCGTTCTTTGGCGATCAGCGGCACGGCCAGCAGGTTCGAAGTCTGGAATTTGCCGGTGCTGATGACGTTGCGGTGTTTGGGATCGCTGACGGCATCATTGGAGATGTAGGGCTTGCCGCTGGTGGCCACCTGGCCCACAATGCCCTCGCTGATCTTTAAGCGCCGGCCGATCAATTCTGAGCCGGAGCCGCCGATGACCACCCGGAATTCCAGTTCGTTGCTGCCATCGTCGCTGGTCAGCAGCAGCGAACCGGCTTCGGCAGAAAGAATTTCCACCGCGCTGCTCATGATGAGGCCCAGCAGCTTTTCCACGTTGGATTCGGTGGCCACAAGCTGGCGGGTGATGTCGTTCAGCGCGGTAAGCTGGCGCTCGCGGATGCGCGTTTCGGTGAACAGCGCCGCTTTGTCGATGGAGGTGGCGGCCAGCGAGCCGATGTCGCTGAAGATTTTAAACTGCTCATCGGTGTAATTTTCATCGGTGTTCAATTTGCCCACCGCGATCACACCCATGATGCGGCGCGGCGCAGTCAGCGGCACGCCCATCCACGCCCGCAGCCCATCGCTTTCAAAATGGCGGGTGGCGCTGCGAATTTTCATCTCCAGGGCATAATTGGTCACGCGCAGCGCTTTGCCCGTGCGTACCACTTCGCTGAACAGCCCATCGTCCAGCGCCCAGCGGCGATTTTCGTTGTCGTTGTAGCGCTCGTCATCTTCCAGGAAGAAGGCGAAGCGCATTTGCTGGATGCTCTCCTCATACAGGGTGATGTAAAAACAGCGGGCATCAATCAGCCGGGCTGTCTGGGCGCTGATGAGTTCCAGCAGATCATCGAATTCGATGGTGAAATTAACAGCATTGCCCACCTGGCTGAGCACTTCCAGCTCTTTCACGCGGCGATCCAGCGAGGTGATGACCTGGGCGCGTTCGGTGGAGATGGCGAACTGGCCCACCAGATTGTTGATGAAGCGCAGTTCGTCGTACTGGTAGGGGCGGCCGGAGCGCGACGGCCCCAGGATGACGAAACCGTTCAGCCGGCCCGTGCCCGGCAGCGGGGCCAGGATGGCCGCCCGCAAAATCATCAGCCGGGCGCGTTCTGACCACAGCACCTGCGGCCAGATCTGCCCGGTTTGCAGGCTGATGGCCTGGTCAGAGCCGGACAGCAGCTTAATCACCGGGCTGCCGGCGCTGAAGCGTAAATCGCTCTGCTGGCCCAGTTCGGTATAGTCGTCGCTGTCGCGCTGGCCCACGAAGATAAAAATCGCGGCCGGCGCAAGATTTTGCTCCAGCGTCTGACGAAATTCTTCGATGATGCGCGGGTATTCGCTGATGCTGGTCAGCTTCTGGCCAAAGGCTTCCACCTGCGCCTGATAATTGCGCCGGGCGCGGTAGTAAATGCTGTCGATGCGTTCCTGAAGCCAGTTGCGAAACGGGCTAAACAGCAGCACCATGGCAAATAAAATGACCGAAATCCACAGCGGGTCGCTAACGTCGAGGAAGGTGCGCGTGAGCAGCGTGCCGCCCAGGGTAACGAGGAAGATGGACACGATCAGCGTGAGCGCCATGATGAAATGGGTGATGCTCTGGCTGAGGATAACATCCGTATCCAGGCGGCGGTATTGCAGCACGGCATAGGCGACGGCAGCCGTGGGGAAGACGAACAGCGGCATGAGCGCTTCCAGCGGGATGGGCAGGGGCATCAGGAAGCGCCCCGCCAGCCACAGCAGCGCCGGGATGAGCAAAATGCCGGTGCCGATCAAAATGGCGAAGGTCTGGTCGCGGGTGGCGGCGGTCATGGCCCGCGGCCGCTGCGAGAAGAATTGCAGCAGCAGCAGCACCACCACGCCGGCGATGCACATAATCGTCCCCGTTTGCGTCGCCTGGTTATCCAGCGGGCTGAGGGGCGTAACATAGCTGCGCAGCCCCGCCAGCGCGATGACTGCGCCCGGCACGAAGGGCAGCAGCAGGCTCAGCGGCCAGCGATTGGCCAGGCGCGAGGGCATGGGGAAAGCCATCCCCAGGGACATCATCACGCCGCCCAGCACCGTCGCCGCGATAATCCACAGCGGGATCAGCACATGTGACGACGCGACATCGAACAGGCCGCCGATGAAAATGGCCCCGGTGAAGGCCATGGTCAGCGCCAGGAAGCCTTCCAGCGTATCGGAGCGCAGCCACAGGATGAGCAGCCCGGCGAAGATGACGAAGATGCCGGCGACGTAGGGCAGCAGGAAGAAGGCCAGAAAATCGCCGGTGGAGAGCGCTTCCAGGCGCACCGGCAGGCGGCACTCCACGAAACCGTCAGTCAGCGGGGTACAATCGGCACCGGCCGGTGCCGGCACGCGGGCGGTATCGCGCTGGAAAGTGATGCTGATGCTGTCGCCAGCGGCCAACTGGCGCAGCGTGGCATGGTAATTCGTCCGCAGGGCAGCATAATCCCCGGCGGCCCCGCGCAGGTCTACCTCATTAATGCCGATAATCCAGTCATGGCGCACCAGCCCGGCCGCCAGCCCGGCCCAGGTGCCAGAACTGTTCGCCGGCAGCCCGCCGTTGATGGTGTTCGTGTAGGTGAGCATGAAGCCCGGAAAGGGCTGGCGGCTGTATTGCAGCCCATTCACCAGATACACCCCGTAAGCCAGCAGCGTGACGGCGGCCACCACAGCCGAAAGACTGCGCCAGAGCAGTTTTTCACGGTTGGAGCGTGCCAGCAGGGTTTGGAAAGTTGAGGTTGCGCTCATGCCGCCATCCTGGGAGGATCAAATTGCGTTTTTGAAACACTGCCTGCGTATCATTCTATCACAGCCTGGGCTGTGGCGATACCAGCCTGGATTGGAAGCTGGTTTGATTCGTGGGGAGCGCGGCCGGTTTTTGCTATAATGTAAGATGTGAAAACGTTCAGCGTGGCGCAGGGCACAGGGGGGGCTAGACCCGGAGTGGCTGCGGCCACCCCAACAGGAGAGTGTGTATGACGACGCGAGCAGTACGGGTGTTGATCGCCAAGCCAGGGCTGGACGGGCATGATCGCGGTGCCAAAGTGATCGCCCGGGCCCTGCGCGATGCAGGGATGGAAGTCATTTATACCGGGCTGCGGCAAACCCCGGAGATGATCGCGGAGGCGGCGTTACAGGAAGATGTGGATGTGGTGGGCCTCAGCATCCTCAGCGGGGCGCACATGACGCTCGTCCCGCGGGTGCGCGAGGCGATGAACGCCCGCGATTTAAGCGATGTGCCGGTGCTGGTGGGCGGCATCATCCCGGATGAAGACCGCGATTCATTGATGGGCCAGGGCGTGGCGGCAGTGTTCGGCCCGGCCACGCCCACCGATGAAATCCGCGATTTTATCCACCGGCTGGTCGCGGAAAAAGATGCCGATGGATAAGCTGGTGGCGGAGGTGCTGGCGGGCAATCGCCGGGCCCTGGCACGCCTGCTGACGCAGGTGGAAAATGAACGGCCGGAGGTGCTGCCGCGCCTGACGGCCCTGTTCCCCCATACCGGCCGCGCCCACATCATCGGCATTACCGGCGCGCCGGGCACCGGCAAAAGCTCGCTGGTGAATGCGCTGGCGAAGCGGCTGCGGGCGCAGCAGCAAACGGTGGCCATCATCGCGGTAGACCCCACCAGCCCCTTCTCCGGCGGGGCCATCCTGGGCGACCGTATTCGCATGGTGGAGCTGGCCGGCGATGCGGGTGTGTTCATCCGCAGCATGGCCACCCGCGGCAGCCTGGGCGGGCTGGCCCGCGCCACCCGCGATATGGTGCGCGTGCTGGATGCCGCCGGCTTTGATGTGGTGCTGGTGGAGACGGTGGGCGCGGGGCAAAATGAGGTGGATATTGCCCGCACCGCCCAGACGACGCTGGTGGTGGAAGCGCCCGGACTGGGCGACGAGGTGCAGGCCATCAAGGCCGGCATCCTGGAAATTGCCGATATTCTGGTGGTGAACAAGGCCGATCGCCCTGGCGCGTTGCAGACCGTCCGCAGCCTGAAGATGATGGTGGAGACCGGGCACCCGGCCGCGCGGGAGCGCTTCGCCGCGCACCACGGGCGGCTGCTGCCGGTGCCGGCCCTGCCCGCCGGCGACGAGGTATCGCTGTGGCAGCCGCCGGTGCTGCAAACCGTCGCCACCGAAAACACCGGGCTGGATGACCTGCTGGCGGCCATCGCGCAGCATCGCCAGTTCTGGCACAGCGGCAGCCGGGTGACGCAATTGCAGGAGCGTTACATCGAGATTGAATTGTATGAGCGCCTGCAACAGGCCCTGATGCAGCGCTTCGTGCAGGCGCTGCCCCCGGAACTGGTGAGCGCTACCTTGCAGCAAATTCGCGCCCGGCGGCTGGACCCGCAGAGCGCCATCGAGCAGCTACTCAACCAGGTAGAAACGCATGGATACCCTTCAAGCAGGTGATGTGCAGGCAGGTGATGCTGTGGCCAAAGTCCCTGGCACCAAGTTTGAAATGAGCAGCACCGATACCACCGAAATGGTGCCGACGGCGGATTATAATCAGCGTCCGTCGCGGATGAAGTTCGGCAAGATGAAATTGTTCTGTGGGTCGGCCTCGCATGACCTGGGGGGCGAAATCGCCAGTTACATCCGCAGCCGCCCCGGCTATGAAAATTTTCATCCGGGGTTGTATGACCGCAACACCTTTTCCAATGAGAATATCTTCATCCGGCTGAAGGAGAGCGTGCGCGGGCGCGATGTGTACCTGGTGCAAACGATGGCCTCGCCGCTGCACGATAACCTGATGGAGATGCTGATTATGATTGACGCGCTGAAGCGCGACAGCGCCTGGCGCATCAATCTGGTGGTGCCGTACCTCAGCTATACGCGCTCCGACAAGAAAGATCAACCGCGCGTGCCCATCACCGCCCGCCTGCTGGCCAACATGATCGAGACGGCCGGGGCGGATCGTTACATCACGGTAGACCTGCATTCCGGGCAAATTCAGGGCTTTTTCAACATCCCCGGCGATGCCCTCACGGCCTTTCACCTGCTCAGCGATTACGTCAAAGACCATTACGATTTATCGCGCCTGGTGGTGGTTGCCACTGACCTGGGCTTTGCCAAGCAGGGGCGCAACTGGGCCGAAGCGCTGGACGTGCCGCTGGCGTTCATCGAAAAGCGGCGGGTGGACAATGCCGAGCGCCCCAAAGCGCTGTCGCTCATCGGTGATGTGACCGGCAAAGATGTGCTGCTGGTGGATGACGAAGTGAACACCGCCGGCAGCATCGTGAATGCGGTGAATGTGGTGCGCGAAGCCGGGGCGGGGGCGGTCTCTTTTGCCTTCACCCATGCGTTTCTGTCCGATATTGCCTATGAACGCCTGGCAGCGCTTGACCTGAAAGAGATCATCTTCACCAATACGCTGCCCACCCCGGCCGAGAAGCGCCTGCCGAATATGACGGTGCTCTCGGTGGCCCCGCTGCTGAGCGAGGTCATCATCCGGGCGCATGAAGGGCGCAGCGTGGGGGAACTGTTCGACGAATAACGCGGCTGTCCAGATCAGATACCCCGGAGGTACGGTGCACACACCGGAACCGGAAGCGCAGCAGGCGCGGGCGGCGGCCCCCGACAGGGTGCCCGTCGTCCGCGTGGTGGTGGGGGTGAGTGGTGTCATCCTGTTTTTGACGGCGCTCACCCTGGGGGTACAGGCGCTGGGGGTGGCGCGGTTACAGAGCCTGGTGCAGCAGGCCGGGCCCTTCGCGCCGCTGCTGTATATCTTCCTCAAAGCGTTCACCTATGTCTTTGCCCCGCTGACCAGCGGCCCCATTCAACTGGTCAGCGGCACCCTGTTCGATAATGTGTGGCTGGGCGTGCTGTACACCCTCATCGGCGAGACCCTGGGCGGCAGCATCAGCTTCTGGATCGCCCGTCGCCTGGGCCGCCCGGTGGTGCAGCGGTTAACCGGGGTGCAAAGCATGGCCCAGATTGACCATTTTTATCAGACCAGAATGGGCGGCTGGCGCTCGCTGGTTATCGCCCGGCTGCTGCTGTTCGCCGTGTGGGATTTTCTCAGCTATGCGGCCGGGCTGTCCACGGTGCGCTATCGTACCTATGTGCTGGTGTCGCTGCTGGCGGGCGCAGTGCCCACGGTGATGTTCGTCGCCCTGGGGAACGCCGTCATCACACAGCCGGAACTGCTGCTGGTGGCTTACGGGCTGGTGGCGGCCGGCATCATCCTGCCGCTGCTGCTGCGTAAACCGCTGGCCCGCCTGCTGGAACGCGGCCGTTAAAAGCCTTTCGTCGCCTGGTCGATGCGGCTCAGTTCAGCGGCGGTCAGGTGCAGGCGCGTGGCACCCAGCACCTCCTCAAGCTGCTCCAGCGTGCGTGCGCCGATGATGGGCGCGGTGATGACCGGCTGCGCCAGTTGCCAGGCCAGCGCAATATGCGCCACCGGCACGCTGTGCGCCTGCGCCAGGTCATGCAGCACATCCAGCGCCACATAGGCCTGGTCATTGTTCAGCAGCTTCTGGATGAGGCCGCTGCCGGTGCGCGTGGAATCGGGCTGGCGGTTGCTGCGGGTGTATTTGCCGGTGGCGAAGCCGGCCGCCAGCGGGCTGTAGGGAATGACCCCGATGCCCTGATCGTCACAGGCGGCGGCCAGCTCGCGCTCAAATTCATCGCGGTTGAACAGGCTGTAGTGCGGTTGCAAACAATCGAAGCGGGCCAGGTGGTGCTTATCGCTCAGCCACAGCGTTTTTAGCAGCAGCCAGGCGGGGTAGTTGCTGCACCCGATGTAACGCACCTTGCCGGCCCGCACCAGCGTATCCAGCGCGGCCAGCGTTTCTTCCAGCGGGGTGTCGTCGTCCGGGTAATGTGTCTGGTAGAGGTCGATGTAATCTGTTTGCAGGCGGCGCAGGCTGTCGTCCACCGCCTGAAGGATGTGCGCCCGGCTGAGGCCTTCGCCATTGGGCCCGGGCCACATGCGCCCGCGCACTTTGGTAGCGATCACCACCTCGCGGCGTGGCTTCGTCGCCAGCCACCGGCCGATGATGCTCTCCGATTCGCCGCCGCGGTTGCCCTGAATCCAGAAGGAATAAATATCGGCGGTATCGATAAAATTGATGCCGCTGTCAAACGCGCGATCAAGGATGCGGAATGACGTGGCTTCGTCGCAAGACCAGCCAAACGTCATCCCGCCCAGGCACAACCGGCTCACTTTTAAGCCGGTGCGCCCCAGTCGTGTATACTCCATTGCCACCTGCTCCTGGTTGCCCGATGACGGCCCATTGTACCAGGGATGCGGGCAGCGTGCCGGTGCACGGGCCTTATTCCGCCGCGACGAAGCGCAGGCTCATGCCGGTGGCGGTACGCGGCCGGAAGCCGGCCCAGTAGGTATGGTCGGCGGTGGGGGTGCCGGTATCGTCCAGGCTCACCACGCCATCATTGGCATTTTCCACGGCCGGCTGCAAATAATCGCTGGAGTCTTCGCCCCGCAGGTACTGCGCCAGAAACGCCGTCACAAAATGCTGGTTGATGTTGTTCAGGCGGGCTTCGTCCCACGCCGGTTCCGAATAGCGCTCATAATCGGCAAAGTCACGCACGACGGCCGGCGGCGGGTTGGGGGCCACGTTGTGCAGCGCATTCTCGTAGGTCAGCAGGTAGCGCTCAGAATTGATGGCATTGTCGAACATGCCCACGATGGCCGCATGGCCGGCGACATCATCCAGCTCGCCGGAAATCCACAGCGACGGCACGGTGATCCCGGCGAAAGCCTCCGCGTCCCAGAAGCCCACGCCGGGCAGGCCGAAGGCGCTCAGGTCGCCGCCCCAGGGCGCAAAGACCACGATGGCCTTAATGCGCTCATCCAGCGAGGCTTCATAGTCGGCATTGCCGGCCATGCGCGGTTCGATCACCGGCAGGAAGCCCTGCAACACGCTGTTATAGCCGGCTCCGGCAGCGTTCAGGGCCCCGTAACCGCCCATGGAATACCCGATGATGGCGGTATTTTCTGCGTCCACCAGCCCGTTGAGGAAGCTGTCACCGGCGCTGAGGGTGGCAATTTCGTTGAGGACGAAATTCTGATCCAGCGCCCGGTTCAGCAGCGTGCTGAAGAAGTTGCTCACGTCAGCAAAGGTGGATTCGGTGTGGTCAATGGCGGCCACGACGTAGCCCTTGGAGGCGAGATTTTCGGTGAGGTAGGTCATCATAAAGCGCGAACCGGGGAAACCGTGCGAGACGATGACCAGCGGGTAGGGTGCGCCGGCCGCATCCGGGGCGGCATCGCGCAGGGCGCGGCCGCTGAAGGTGAACGGCTCCACATTGCCCGCATCTGCCCGGCCAAGCTGGCTTTCATAAGTGGTCAGTTCGGCCGTATCCGCCGGGATGAGGGCCGGGTACCACACTTCGACCGTCAGCGGGCGGTCATAGCGGGCCTCCGGGTTCGTTTCGCTCAGGTTGAGCATGTCGATCTGATCCGGGTTGACCAGTTGCAGCGTTTGCACCCCCACGCCATAGGGGCCGCGGGCGGCCAGTGACGGTGCATCCGGCAGCGCATCGCCATAAATGAACGGCGTTTCCTGCGCCAGCACGCTCAGGCTGCCCAGGGTGAATAAAGATGCGCTCAAGACTGCCAGCAGGGACTTTTTTAAAAATGCTGTTTTCAATGCCAGACCTTTCCCAATAGACTTAAAGGGTTGCCAGAAGTGGAATCGTGTTCTTGCCGGCTGATTTTAGCACCGGGGAGGTGGCCGCTGTCAATTCACCGGGGGCAATCAATCATCAAACTGTTATCCGGGATGCTGCCGCACGCACATTTCCCATTGCATCCCGTCAGAATCGCTGTAAGCTAGCCCCCCGAACAACATCTATAAAGTTCTAACGGGACATTCCCCTGCCTGTGCTATAATCTGTAGCTCAGGTCAGTAGTGCCTGGAGAGTCTATGTTTAAAAACAAAAGTGGCAGCCCGGATGACCAGATCGCCAAACCCAAACGCGGCCTCTTTGGCAGCCTCGTCCGCAGCATCTTCGGCGACCCCATGGAACGCGCGGTGGCCAAATACCGCGAAGTGGTGGACAAGATCAACGCGCAGGAAAGCGCCGTCAAAGCCCTGGCCGATGAAGCCCTGCGGGCCAAAACCGCTGAATTTAAAGCCCGCGTAGCCGGGGGCGAAACGCTGGAAGATGTGCTGGTGGAAGCCTTCGCCGTCGTCCGCGAAGCCTCGCGCCGTACCACCGGCCTGCGCCATTATGACGTGCAGCTCATCGGCGGCATTGTGCTGCACGAAGGGCGCATCGCCGAAATGAAGACCGGCGAAGGCAAAACCCTGGTCGCCACCCTGCCCATTTACCTCAATGCGCTCTCTGGCAAAGGCGTACACCTGGTTACGCCCAACGATTACCTCAGCAAATACGGGTTGCAGGTGATGGGCCCCATCTACCATTTCCTGGGGTTGAATGCGGCCGTCATCCAGAACACCGGCGGCGGCAACCCGGATGCCGGCTCGTTCATGTTCGACCCGTCTTTTCCCTCCAACGATGCCCGCTTCCAGAACCTGCGCCCCATCACCCGCCGCGAAGCCTACTATGCCGATATTACCTACGGCACCAACAACGAATTCGGCTTCGATTATCTGCGCGATAATATGGCCTGGGACATGGAGCGCCTGGTGCAGCGCGAATTGAACTTCGCCATCGTGGATGAGGTGGACAATATCCTCATCGACGAAGCCCGTACCCCCCTCATCATCTCCGGGCCGGCCGATCCGCCGTCGGAATATTATGCCCGCTTCACCAGCGTGGTCAAACGGCTCAGCCGCAGCAGCGATGCCAGCGTGGAAGCCAAAGAGCCGGATGCCGATTATGTGGTGGATGAAAAAGACCGCATCGCCTACCTGACCGAAGCCGGGGTGGAGAAGGTGGAACGCGCCATCGGCGTGCAGCACCTGTATCACCCGGATAATTCGGAGATGATCCCGTACCTGGATAACTGCCTGCGGGCCATGGCGCTGTATCACGAAGATAAGGAATACGTGGTGCAGGATGGCCAGGTGGTGATCGTGGATGAATTCACCGGCCGGCTGATGCCGGGGCGGCGCTTCAGCGAAGGGCTGCACCAGGCCATCGAAGCCAAAGCCGGGGTGCAAATTCGCCGCGAAAATGTGACCATGGCCACCATCACCTTCCAGAACTTCTTCCGCATGTACAACAAACTGGGCGGCATGACCGGTACCGCGCTCACCGAGCAGGAAGAATTCGAGAAAATTTATGAGCTGGATGTGGTGGCCATCCCCACCAATCTCCAGATGGTCCGCCGCGATTACCAGGATCAGGTGTTCGTCACCCAGAAGGCGAAGTGGAACGCGGTGGTGAACGAGATTAAAGAGCGCCACAGTCGCCAGCAGCCGGTGCTGGTGGGGACGGTGGCCATCGAAACGTCGGAATATTTGAGCAAACTGCTGACGAAAGAGCGCATCCCGCATGAGGTGCTGAACGCCAAACAGCATGAGCGCGAAGCCAGCATCATCGCCCAGGCGGGCCGCCCCGCCGCCGTGACCATCGCCACCAACATGGCCGGGCGCGGGGTGGATATTTTGCTCGGCGGCAACCCGGAAGGGCTGGCCCGCGATGCCCTGCGCGGCCAGGGGCTGGAACTGACCGAAGTCACGCCGGAACAATGGCGCGAGGCGCTGGATAAAGCGAAGGCGGATTGCGAGGCCGGGCGCAAGATCGTGCTGGAAGCCGGCGGCCTGTTCGTGCTGGGCACCGAGCGCCACGAAGCCCGCCGCATCGACAACCAGCTTCGCGGCCGCGCCGGCCGCCAGGGCGACCCCGGCGAAACCCGCTTTTACCTGAGCCTGGAAGATGACCTGATGCGCCGCTTTAACGGCGAACAGGTGAAGCGCTTTATGTCCTGGGCTAACCTGCCGGAGGATGAGCCGCTGGAGCATTCGATGGTGACAAAATCCATTGAACAGGCCCAAATTCGCGTGGAAGGGCATCACTTCGATATTCGTAAAAACGTGCTAGAATATGACGATGTGGTGAATCGTCAGCGCGAAATCATCTACGGGCGGCGGCGCGAATGGCTGGACAAATCGCCCGATGAACTGCGCGAGGACTTCCTGACCCTGATCGAAAGCCGCATTCAGGAAGCCCTGGCCGATTATGACGATAACCCGGATGAAGACCTGCTGTATCAGGAATTGTGGCGTATCTTCCCGGTGCCGGCGGACATCACGCCCGATACGCTGGCCGACATGCCCCGTGAGGAGATGGAAGACGCGCTGGTGACGGCCGCCGAAGAAGCCCTGCGCCAGAAAGAAGCGCAGCTTGTGGCGGTGGAACCCAACCTGATGGCGCGGGCGCAGCGGCTGACCATGCTGCAAACCATCGACTCGCACTGGGTGCGCCACCTGACCGCGCTGGATATGCTGCGTGAGGGCATCGGGCTGGTGTCTATCAGCCAGAAAGACCCCAAAGTCGAATATAAACGCGAGGGCTTCCAGATGTTCAGTGAGATGGAAGCGCAGATCGCCGGGCAGGCCGCCCGACAAATCTTCATGGTACAGCCGGCCGTCACCCAGGTGCGCCGGGCCCCGGTGCGGGCCGTGCGCCCGGCCACCACCGGCGAAGCCGAACCGGCCGCGCAGACGGTACGCAACACCCGTAAACTGGGGCGCAATGACCCCTGCTGGTGTGGCAGCGGCAAAAAATATAAAAACTGCCACCTGCGCGAGGATGAAGCCAAACAAAAACAACACGCCTGAGCTTTCGTCGCCGACAAACACGCCTGCCGAAGAACGCTCTTATCTTCGGCAGGGCTTCCTGCTAAGATTGTTTTTGCAGTGTGCGGTTCTGTATCCACCCAAACAGGAGCAAGGTTGATGGCGCAGGTAGCCTCCAAAACCCTCGTCAATTCTCAGATGACCCCCACCTGGGAACACTTTCTGCGATTCAAGGTCAATTCTTTCATCAAGTGGGACCTGGTGCGCTTCTTCCACGATAACCCCCACACTGCGGATACAGTCGAAAACATTGCCGGTTACATCGGCCGGGATACCCGGACGGTGCAGCGCGAACTGGATGCGCTGGTCGAGGCCGATATTCTGGAAGCCACGCTGGTTTCGGGCATGATGATCTACCGCTACGTCACCAGCCCGGATGTGCGCCATCTCATTGCCGATTTCGTGGGAGCCTGTTACAACCGCGAATTCCGTGTGAAAGCCATTCAGTATGTCATTCACGGCATGAGCTTTTCGCCGGGACATGACCTGTAGCCGATGAGGTCAGCCGGCGTGTGAGCAGCGTCTCCCTGCATCAATTCCTGGTGTTGTATACCTGGTTTCCTCTGGCGGCGCTGCTGTTGTTCCTCCTGTTGATTGCGCGTTTTTATGCTCGCTTTTCCGGGATACGCACCTGGTTCTGGTGGTATACGGTGCCGGTGGCCGGCCTGGGGGCGGCGGCGGTGCGTTATGCCAGTATTGATACGGTGCACGGCGATGCGGCCGGGGCGCTGCTGCTGCTGCTGTCGGGCGGGGTGCTGCTGGTGCTGTGCCTGCACCTGTACCGCGTGATGCTGGTGCAGCGCCCATGATGCTGCTGGATGCCGCGGCCATCATCGGGCAGGGGGCGGTGATCGCGCTGCTGCTGCTGCTGGCCCGCCTCAGCCAGCGCCTGGGCACCGTCACCCATGCCCGGCCGCATTATCGCGGGCTGTACGTGGCGGCCCTGCTGGTCGCGGCCGGGCTGCTGGGCCGTTTGTATTATTTAACCCTGCCCCCCTCCACCACCACTTTGAATCAAAATCTGGTGTATATTATCCTGTGTGATGGCCTGCCTGCCCTGGGTGTCACGCTGGCCCTGGTCATTACGTGGTATTACTGGAGCTGGCTGCTGGCAGAACGCGATTAGCGCTGCCCGGCCCGCGGCCGGGGGTATCCCGGTCGGGTGATGAGGATAATAATCCGGTGGATTCTCAAGTGTTAGCAACGGCCAGAGCGCTGCCCAAAATTGAGCTGCATCGGCATCTGGAAGGCTCTGTGCGGCTGACGACACTGCTGGATATTGCCCGCCAGTATGGCATTGAAATGCCGGAATACGACATTGAAACGCTGCGCCCGTTTGTGCAGATGATGCCGGATGAAAAGCGTTCCCCGCGCCACTTCCTGAGCAAATTTACCATGCTGCGCCAGTTTTATCGCTCCAATGAGGTGGTGGCCCGCATCACCCGCGAGGCGGTGGAAGATGCCGCGGCGGATAATGTGCAGTATATGGAACTGCGCTTTACGCCCATGGCGCTGGCCAACATCAGCCAGACCCCGCTGGCGGAGATGGTGGCGCTGGTGGCCCAGACTGCCTGCCAGGCCGCCGCCGATTGTAACATTGAGGTGCGGCTGATCGTCTCCATGAACCGGCATGAGTCGGTGGCTATCGGCGAAAAAGTGGCCCAGGCGGCCGTGGATCAGCGGCAGCACGGGGTGGTGGCGCTGGATTTAGCCGGGGCCGAGGCGGATTTCCCGGCCACGCCGTTTCGCTCCATTTTCCGCGAAGCCCGCCGCGACGGCCTGGGCGTGACCGTCCATGCCGGCGAATGGAGTGGCGCGGCCAGCGTGTGGGATGCCGTGGGCAGCCTGGGGGCGATGCGCATCGGCCACGGTATCCGCGTGCTGGAAGACCCCGGTATGGTCAATGTGCTGCTGGAGCGCCAGATCGTGCTGGAGGTGTGCCCGGCCAGCAATTATCTCAGCGGGGTGGTCAATTCCCTGGCGGAGCACCCGCTGCCGCTGTTGATGCAGCACCGGCTGATGACCACCCTCAACACCGATGATCCGTCCATCTGCAATTTGACGCTGAGCGAAGAGATCGCCGGGGTGATGCAGCACCTGGGGCTGACGCTGAACGATGTGAAAGCCGCGCTGCTGCGGGCCGCGCAGGCGGCCTTTTTGCCGGAGGCAGAACGCGCCCGCCTGGTGACGCACTTCCAGGCGCAACTGGTGAATTTTGTGCCGTTATCGTCGTCGCAGGGTGAGTTGTGATCCAGCGTGGCGCTTTCGAAATGTACCTCATCAACGATGTCACCAGCCATGTGGATGGTGGCGGGGCCTTCGGGCTGGTGCCGCGCAAATTGTGGCAGCGCTATTTTACGCCGGATGCCGATAACCTGATCCCGATGAACCAGCACTGTTTGCTGGTGCGGGCCCACGGGCGCAATATCCTCATTGATACCGGCCTGGGCGAAAAGCTGGACGCAAAAAGTTTACGCTTCTGGAATATTGAGCGTACCGGCGGGCTGCGGCGCGGGCTGGCGCACCTGGGCATCGCGCCGGAGGCGGTGCATCTGGTGATTAATACGCATTTGCACGGCGACCACTGCGGCGGCAATACCGTTTTTGCGCCCGATGGCCGCCTGGTGCCGCTGTTCCCGCAGGCGGAGTATGTGGTGCAGCGCCGGGAGTATGAAGATGCCCGGCAGCCCAATGAACGCACCCGCGCCACCTATCTGGCGGATAATTATCAGCCGCTGGTGGCGAGCGGGCAAATGCGCCTGCTGGACGGCGATACAGAACTGCTGCCGGGGATACACGGGATCGTTACGCCGGGGCACACGCCGGGGCATATGAGCGTGCGCCTGGAGAGCCAGGGGCAGCACGCGGCCTTTGTGTGCGATCTGGCTTCGTATGCGGTGCATTTTGAGCGCCTGGGCTGGATGACGGCCTATGATGTGGAGCCGCTGCGGACGCTGGAGACCAAACGCGCCTGGCAGCAATGGGCGCTGGCCACCGGGGCGCTGCTCATGTTCCCGCATGATGGCACCCGCCCGGCGGGGCACCTGGTGGCGCGGGAGGGCGGCGGCATGGAACTGGTGCCGGCGGCTGTGCCGGTGCTGTCCGTCTAACGTCAGGCGGGGTCGGCCGGCGGGGCGGCCTGCTGCGCCTGCACCCAGGCGGGCAGCTTAAAGATGGCCGGCAGCGTCAGCCCTTCGATGCCAGGGAACAGCGCTTCGGCATCCACGCTCTCGTCGCCGCGATACAGGCGAATCCGCGCGGGTTCGCTGCGTAAATATTGATGCACCTCGCGCAGCCGGGGATAAATGACCCACACCTGCTGCGTGCCTTTTTCCAGATACGTGCGAATTTTGGTCAGCAGCAGTTCGGCATCGTCCCCCGGCGACATAATTTCCACCGCCACGTCAGGCGTGCCGGGATGCGGTTTTTCCACCTCCCACCCGGCGGGGATATTCTGAGCGCTGAGGAACGAAACATCCGGCACGTAAGAATCCTTCAGCCGCCCGGCCGGCGAATATATCAGGTAAGTGAAGCCATCAAAAAGCATGAGGCCAATATCCCGCACACTGACATAACGATCCAGCAAACGGTAAATATTGGCGGCGATCATATGGTGAACACCCCCGGCCGCCGGCATGGGCACAATCTCCTCGGCGATGATTTCAATACGGATGGATTCATCCAGCGCCAGCAGCGCTTCCAGGCTGAGGGTGCGGGCGGGGGCGGGCGTTTGCGGGCTGGCGATCATGGGGCTGCCTCCTGGCCTGTGCGGGCCACTTACTGGCGTTCCTGCCATTCAGCGATGGTTTCTTTCAAAAATTGTTTCACCTCTGGCTGCGTCACATCCTCCACCGAGTCGTAGAAGGTGCTGCCCACCTGAATTCGCACGCCGCCATCCAGCGCCCGGCGCACATGAATATCCTGCTGCTGAAATTCGGGCGTGTATTGAATTTTGTACTGAAGATACGCTTCGATGGCCGAGGGGATATCCAGGTCAGGCGGGGGCACAAAATCCACTTTTTTCACGAAGCCGCTGCGGTTATAGGCGATCTTCGCCGGGTTATCGTCGAATTTGTAACTGGGCAGGTCGCCGGGCATGGCCCCCGCGGCCGGGGCCGGTGGCGGCGCGGTCTTTTTAACCGGCGGCGCGGCGGGGGCGGGCGCAGGGGGGGGCGGGGCGGCCGCAACCGGCGGCGCGGGGGGCGGGGTTTCGGCGGCCGGCAAAAAGTCCGGTTCGGCGTTGTCGGCGGCCGGCGTATCCGGCGTAAGGATCACCCCCGATAGTTCTTTCATCAGCGTGGTGAAGGCTTTTTTCATCTCCGGCGCATCGCTCAGGCTGCGATAGCCGGCCGCGCCCATTTGCACCAGCAGGCGGCCATCGCGCTCATCGCGCAGGATGGTGAGCAGTTCCTGCGCCTGGATGATGCTGCCGGTGTGCAGCCGCAGGCGCTGCGGGGTGGTGGCGACTTCGCGCAGGGCGGAGGGCCGGGCCCGCGCTGGCTCCGGTTTCAGCAGCAGATCCAGGTCGGGCAGGTCGGCGGGGTCAACAGGGGCGGCGGCCTGGCGCAGTTGATCCAGCGCACTGGCTCCCTCGGCGGTTGCGGGCCTGGCCGGGGCGGCGGCCGGGCCGGTGTCGCCCTGCCGTTGACGGTAAGCCCGCCACTGTGACCGGGCCACGAAAAACCCGAACAGCAGCACCAGCGGGAACAGAATCATGCTGGCGAACAGCGGGGCCATCTGGGCGATAAAGGCGTTGATGTCCATCGTCCTCACTCCGTTGAATTAGCGCTCCGGCAGCGGCTGGCAGACCGGGCAAAAATGCGTGCCGCGCTGCACCACCCGGATTTTTTCAATGACATGGCCGCAGGTCAGGCAGGGGCGGCCGTCGCGGCCGTACACCGTCAGCCCGTCCTGCGCGGTGCCGGTGGTGCCATCCGGCTTGCGATACCAGTTGACGCTTGCGCCTTCATGGTTGATGCCATCGTTGAGCGCCGCGCGAATCATGGTGTACAGCGCGGCGACCTCGGCGGCGGTGAGGCTGCTGGCCGGGCGCAGCGGATGCAGCCGGGCCCGGTGCAGCGCTTCATCGGCGTAAATGTTGCCCACCCCGGCGATGAACGCCTGATCCAGCAGCAGCGGTTTCAGCGGGCGGCGGTGCCCGGCGATGCGCCCGGCGAAGCGTTCCAGCGTAAAATCATCGTCCAGCGGCTCCGGCCCCAGGCCGCCGGTGATGTCTGCCAGGTGCGCCGTGAGGTACACCCGGCCGAAGCGCCGCGCGTCCGAAAAGCGCAGTTCGTGGCCGGCATCCAGCCCGAAGCGCACGCGCACCCAGGCATCGGCCGGGTAAGCCGCGCCGGCCGCAGCCACGTACAGCCGCCCGGTCATCTTCAGGTGCACCAGCAAAAAGTCATGCTCCAGGTGGATGACGATGTATTTGGCGCGGCGCGACAGCGCCTGCACGCGCTGGCCGCGAATGCGGGCCGCGAATTGTTCCGGTGCGGGGCTGTGAACGGTGCTGGCCCGTTCCACCCACATGCTGTGCAGCGTTTGGCCCACCAGCGGCTCCCGCAGCCCGCGCACCACAGTTTCGACTTCCGGTAATTCTGGCATAATCTCAGTGTAGTCCTGAACGGCTGTGTAAGACTGTTTAAATCCCTTAACACAGGTGATGATAGTGCAAAAATGGGCGGCTGTCACCCGCAGGTGTGGGGTGAGGGGGATGGGGGACCTGCCTCATGTATGGCGGCGGGGAGGAGCAGGCGGCAGAACACAGCAGCGGCCCGACGGAGACGCTGAGGGGAGGTGTGCGATAGGATGGGACGCTACAGCCTGTTGAGACTGGATAATGCGAAAAACAGCGTTCCCGGCCACAAACAATTACGCCGTGCCGAAGCTCAGCCCCAGGTCGCGCAGCCAGCGCCGGTAGGCAATCGCCGTCCGGTCAGAACGCAGGTGCAGCTCCGCCTGCAAATCCAGCGGCAGCCGTTCCGGCCGCTGCGATTCCACAATGGGCACATCCTGCCCGCTGACGGTATCCTGAAAGGCGCGTAACTGCTCCGCCGGCAGTTCGTGCCCGTAATTCATGTTCATCCACATCCAGCCCACGCTGGCCAGTTCATCCACCGGGGTGACAGCGAAATAGATGGAGAAAGCCTGGGCCGTCTTCTTGAGGAAGTAGGCCAGCAGCGGGCGCATCACCCGGTAAGTATAGGTGACGTAGCGCCCCACGCCGGTACCGTCCGGGTCGGGCTGCCACAGTTCGATGTTATCCGCCGTGATGCCGTGTTCGTCCGTCACCGCCTGGTAATCGCTGATGCGCGTATGCGCCGGGTCGCCCAGGTAGCCTTCATGCACAAAGGGGAAATGCGCCACATCCAGAAAATTTTCGATCACGCGGGGGGCACTGGCGCGAAAAGCATAGGGCCCGCAGGCGATCTTACGAAAACTCGCGTCGTCCCATTCCGGGAACAGCGGAATGTCGTGGGCCGGGTTGCCCGGTGTCACCCACACCCAGCCATAGCGCTCCACGGCCCGGTACTGCTGCACGCGGGCGCGTTCCGGTGGCACCTGTTCCGGGTGAGCCGGGATGCGAATGCACTGGCCCTGCGCGTCGTACACCCAGCCGTGATACGGGCAGGTGAGCGTTACGCCGTCGGTTTTGCCCAGGGACAGGCGGGTGCCGCGATGAATGCATAAATCCTGCCAGGCCAGCACCCGGTCGCCGGCCCGCCACAGCACCAGGTCTTCGCCCAGCAGCCGGGCTGCGTGCGGCCGCCCCGGCGGCACATCTTCGCTGCGGCACAGCACATGCCACTCATTCAGCAATACCGGATCATTCATCATGGCGCAGTTCTGCTCCTGCCTGTGGCGGTTCTCGTCGGGGACTATACCGCTTTTGCGGCCGCAGTGCCACAGGCCACCGGGCCCGGGCGCGTCATCATGCCAGGCGGGGAGGATCGTCACTTGTGGGCCCTGGCAGAGCCGGCGCATAATGGCCCTAAAAACAGGATTTTAACCATGAGCCTTTTAGCTTCCCCGGGGCCGCGCATCGTCGAGATTCGGCGCGGTGTGCTGGAAAAAAATGATCGCCTGGCGCATGACCTGCGGCAGCGTTTTACCGCGGCCGGGGTCTACGTCGTGAACCTGGTCTCCGGCCCCGGCGCGGGCAAAACCACCTTTCTGGAAGTGACGCTGCGCCGCCTGCGCCAGGCCGGGGCCCGCCCGGCCGCGCTGGTGGGCGACCTGGCCACCGACAACGACGCGCAGCGGCTGGCCCGCAGCGGCGCACCCGTCCGCCAGATCGTCACCGGGGGCAACTGCCACCTGGAAGCCGCCATGATCGGCCAGCATCTGGAGGCATGGGGCCTGCCGCTGGCGCAGACGGATTACCTGTTCATCGAAAATGTGGGCAATCTGGTCTGCCCGGCCAGTTATGACCTGGGCGAAGCGCTGCGGGTGGTGCTGCTGTCCGTCACCGAGGGCGAAGACAAGCCGCTGAAATACCCGGCGCTGTTCCACTCGGCAGATGTGGCCGTCATCACCAAGATTGACCTGGCGGCGGCAGTGGAGTTTGACCAGGCCGCGGCCCTGGCCGGCATCCAGGCGGTGCATCCCGGAATGCCGGTGCTGCTGTGTTCCGCGAAGACCGGCACCGGACTGGACGACTGGCTGGCCCTGCTGCGGCACCGCGCCGGGCAGCCCCGGCCGACCGTATCCTGAAAGGAGCGCCACCATGTGCCTGGGCATTCCCGGCCAAATTACCACCGTCTACGACGCGCACGGCGTGCGGATGGGCAAAGTCAATTTTGGCGGCATCGTGAAAGAAGTGTGCCTGGAATACGTGCCGGAAGCCCTCCCCGGCGATTATACGATTGTGCATGTGGGCTTTGCCATCACCCGGCTGGATGAAGAATCGGCGCTGGCCACGCTCCAGACCCTGCGCGAGATGCAGGCGCTGGAGGAGGCGCTGCCACCCGATGAGGAGCCAGGGCCATGAAATATCTGCACGAATTCCGCGACCCGGCCCTGGCGCACACCCTGCTGCATGACATTCGCCAGCGCGTTACGCGGCCGTGGGCGCTGATGGAAGTGTGCGGCGGCCAGACGCATTCCATCATCCGTAACGGCATAGACCGCCTGCTGCCGCCGGAGGTGGAGCTGATTCACGGCCCCGGCTGCCCGGTGTGCGTTACGCCGCTGGCGACGATGGACAAAGCCCTGGCGATTGCGGCGCAGCCGGGGGTCATCTTCTGTTCCTTTGGCGATATGCTGCGCGTGCCCGGCAGCGACGGCGATCTGTTCAGCGTGCGCGGGGCCGGCGGCGATGTGCGCGTGGTCTATTCGCCGCTGGATGCGCTGAGCATCGCCCGCAGCCACCCGGCGCGCGAGGTGGTTTTCTTCGGCATCGGCTTTGAAACGACGGCCCCCGCCAACGCGCAGGCGGTGGTGCTGGCACAGCGCCAGGGATTGACCAATTTTTCCATGCTGGTGTCGCATGTGCTGGTGCCGCCGGCGCTGGAAGCGATTCTCACTGCGCCGGATAACCGGGTGCAGGCCTTTCTGGCGGCCGGGCATGTGTGCAGCGTCATGGGTTACTGGCAGTATGAGCCGCTGGCCGCCCGTTATGGCGTGCCCATCGTCGTCACCGGCTTTGAGCCGCTGGATGTGCTGGCCGGCGTGCAGCAGGCCGTGCGCCAGCTTGAAGCCGGCCAGGCCGTGGTCGAAAATGCCTATCCCCGTGCCGTCACCCGGGCGGGTAATGGCCCGGCGCAGGCGGTGCTGGCCGAAGTTTTTGAGGTGTGCGACCGCAACTGGCGCGGCATCGGCCCTATTCCCGCCAGCGGCTGGCAGTTGCGCCCGCGTTATCGCGCGTTTGATGCCGCGGAGCGCTTCGCGGTGCAGGCGCTGCAAACGCAGGAATCGCCCCTGTGCCACAGCGGCGACGTGCTGCGCGGACACCTTAAGCCGCACCAGTGCCCGGCCTTTGGCACGCTGTGTACGCCCCATAAGCCCCTGGGGGCGACGATGGTTTCCAGCGAAGGGGCCTGCGCGGCGTATTATCAGTATGGGCGCTTTAGCGCCGGCGAAGTGACACCCGCATGAACGATTCTGCTGCTCCTGATGTGGCCGGCTGGACGTGCCCGCTGCCCCTGCGCGATTATCCGCAGATTGTGCTGGGCCATGGTGGCGGCGGCCAGCTTACCGCCGACCTGGTGACGCATCTCTTTGTGCCCGCGTTCCATAATGCGGCCCTGGCCCCGCTGGCCGATGCCGCAGCGCTGCACCTGGGCGGGCAGCGTCTGGCGTTCTCCACCGATTCGTATGTGGTGCGCCCGCTGATTTTCCCCGGCGGCAGCATCGCCGAACTGGCGGTGCATGGTACGGTGAATGATCTGGCGATGGTGGGGGCGCAGCCGCTGGCCTTGAGCGCCGGGATGATTCTGGAGGAGGGGCTGCCGGTGGGGCTGCTGGCGCACCTGGTGGAGCGCATGGCCGCGGCGGCCCGCGCCGCCGGGGTGAGCATTGTCACCGGCGATACCAAAGTGGTGGAACGCGGCCACGGCGACGGGCTGTACATCAATACGGCTGGCATCGGCCTCATTCCACCGGGGATTGAGATTGCGCCGCAGCACGCCCGCCCCGGCGATGTGGTGCTGGTCAGCGGGTCCATTGGCGAGCATGGCATGGCCATTATGAGCGTGCGCGAAGGGCTGGCCTTTGAAAGCCCTATCCTGAGCGATACTGCACCGCTGCACGGGCTGGTGGCGGCGCTGCTGGCCGCCGTGCCGGATGTGCATACCCTGCGCGACCCCACACGGGGCGGGGTGGCGGCCGCGCTCAACGAAATTGCCACCGCCGCCGGGGTGGGCATTCGCCTGGAAGAACAGCAAATCCCGGTGCGCCCGGAAGTGGCGGCCGCCTGCGAGCTGCTGGGCCTGGATCCGCTGTACGTGGCGAATGAGGGGCGACTGCTGGCGCTGGTGCCCGCGCCCGCGGCTGCCGCGGCCCTGGCGGCCCTGCGCCGGCACCCGGCCGGAGTCCATGCCGCCCGCATTGGCGACGTGGTGGCCCAGCATCCGGGGCTGGTGGTGGCCCATACCGGCATTGGCGGCACCCGCGTTGTTGCGCTGCCGCACGGCGAACAACTGCCGCGCATCTGCTGAGGCGGCCGGGGCCACCGCGGCCCCGGCCCGGCCGAACCTTAATCCGGGTTGTCCACGTCCAGCACCACTTTACCGAACACGTCGAACTGTTCCAGCGTTTGCTGCGCCTGGCGGGCCGCGCTCAGCGGGAACACCCGGCCGATGACCGCGTTCAGTTTGCCCTCAAACACCAGCGCCATCACCCGCGCATAATCCTGGTGTGTGCCCATGGTGCTGCCGATGATGCTCACCTGGCGGGCGAAAAGCTGGTTCAGCGGCAGTTCGGCGGCATAACCACTCGTCCCGCCCACCACCAGAATCCGCCCGCCTATCCGGCACGCCCGCAGGCTGCTGCCAAAAGTCGCCGCGCCCACATTATCGACCACCACATCCACGCCGCGCCGCCCGGTGAGGGTCTGCACGGCTCTGGCCCAGTCCGGGTCACGTTCCCGGTTGATGGTGACATCCGCGCCCAGGGCCCGCGCCTGCTCACATTTGGCTTCCTGGCTGCCCACCACGATCACGGTTGCGCCGGCCAGCTTCGCAATTTGCAGGCTGGCGCTGTTCACCCCGCCGCCGGCCCCCACGATCAACACGGTTTCGCCGGCCCGCAGCCCGCCGCGCGTCATCAGGGAATGCCAGGCCGTGACGTACACCAGCCCGGCCGCCGCCGCCGCTGCCAGGCTGAAGCTCGCCGGCACGCGCACCAGGTTTTTCGCCGGCACCACGACATATTCCGCGGCGAAGCCGGAAGCATGTTCGCCGATGATGGCCAGGCGCGTCTGATTTTCGTAGTCCACGTACAGCCGCGTGTCATCCTCCGGGAACAGCGACGGATCCACCGCCACCCGGTCGCCGGGTTGATAGCCGGTCACGCCCGGGCCCACAGCATCCACCACGCCCGCGCCATCGCTGCCGATGACGTGCGGAAAATGCAGGTTCAGCCCTTTCCAGCCGGCCCGCACGAACAAATCCAGCCGGTTGAGCGCTGCCGCGGCCATCTTCAGCCGCACCTGGCCGTAGCCTGGCTCCGGCAGCGGCAAATCCTGCACATACTGCACCACCTCCGGGCCGCCGTGCCCGGTCAAAATGGCGGCCCGCATCAGCGCAGCCCCAGTTCACTGCGGGCGATGACCATGCGCTGCACTTCGCTGGTGCCTTCATAAATGCGGGTGATGCGGGCATCCCGGTAGTAGCGCTCCACCGGGAATTCTTTGCTGTAGCCCATGCCGCCATGAATTTGCACCGCTTCATCGGTGACGAAAGCGGCGGCTTCACTGGCGAACAATTTGGCGATGCTGGCCTCCAGCGTAAAACGCCCGCCTTCCAGCTTCGCCCGCTGTTTGGCCAGCACCGCGTTGTAGATGAGGGCGCGGGCGGCTTCGATGCGCGTCTTCATATCGGCAATTTTTTGCTGGATCATCTGGAACTGGCCGATGGGCCCGCCGAACGCCTGGCGCTCGCGGGCATAAGTGAGCGCGGCTTCATAGGCCGCTTCGGCGATGCCCAGGGCCTGCGCCGCAATGCCGATGCGCCCGGCATCCAGCACGGTCATGGCGATTTTGAAGCCATCGCCCACCCGGCCCAGGATGTTCTCCACCGGGCAGGCGTAATTTTCAAACACCAGTTCGCTGGTGGCGCTGGCGCGGATGCCCAGTTTGGGTTCTTTTTTGCCGCGGATGAAGCCCGGCTGATCCGCCTCCACCAGGAAGGCGGTGATGCCCTTATTGCCCTTCTCCGGGTGCGTCATGGTGAACAGCACCACATAATCCGCCACGGGGCCGCTCGTCACCCACGATTTGCGCCCGTTGATGATGTAATGCGTGCCGGCTTCGTTCAGCACGGCGCGGCTGGCCATGGTGGCGGCATCGCTGCCGGACATGGGTTCGGTGAGGCTGTACGCGCCGATCTTTGCGCCGGCCGCCACCGGCGCGACATATTTTTGCTTTTGCGCTTCGGTGCCAAACTGCATAATGCCATAGGCATACAGCGAATTGTTCACGCTGAGGATGGTGCTGTGGCTGGCATCGGCCCGGGCCACTTCGATCATCGTCAGCACATAGGCCAGCGTGTCCATGCCGGCCCCGCCGTAGGCTTCCGGGACTTCGATGCCCATCAGCCCCATTTCGCCCATCTTGCGGACGGTGGCCAGCGGAAACTCGCCGCTTTCGTCGTATTCGGCGGCGATGGGGGCAATTTCCCGGCGGGCAAAAGCGCGTACTGTTTTGATGAGGTCTTCATGTTCGGGGGTGAGGGTTAAAGTGAGGGGAATATCCGGGCTGGCAATAACCATGCTAAAACTCCCTTGATGGGTCTATTTAATGAGATGCTCCAATTATAACACTCCTCAGGTACAATCAAACGGTGATTCAATTGATAGCCTGGGAGTGCCCTGCCGTATGACTGCTGCCCCGTACCCGGCCACCTGCGCCGCCGTGATCGCCCGTTTTGAGGACAGCCGGCGGGCGATTGACACCCTGCTGGCCACGGCCACGCCAGACCTCATCGCCGCCGCCGGCACCGTGCAGGACTGGTCGCTGAAAGATCATCTGATGCATCTGGTGGTGTGGCTGGAAGGCATCACCGCGCTGCTGCGGTATCAATCGCGCCCGGCGGCCATGGGGCTGCGGCGCAGTTTCTTCACCGACCCGGCCGTGACGGTGGATGAGATGAACGCCGAGATTTATGAGCGTTACCGGGCGCTGCCGCTGCCGGCAGCTCTGGCCGCTTTCGCGGCGGCTTCGCAGGCCTTCGTGGCCACCCTGCACACGCTGGCGGATGCTGACCTGCTGAAACCTTACCGGCATTATCAGCCGGACGAACCGTATGAACCGGATGAAGATTGTGCTGCGCCGGTGATCCGCTGGATTGACGACAACAGCTACGGTCACTATGAAGAACACTGGCCCTGGATGGCCGCCCGGCTGGCGCGGGATGTGGCCCGGCAGGGCGGGTGATTAACGTCCGCGCCACAGGTGATACTTATCGTTTCGCCGGCCGCGGCCGGGGGGTATCATCAGGCTGTTTACCGGTATCGCGCATCAGGAGAGAAACCCCCATGCCCGCCGTCACCGTCAATCATATCGCCGTCGTGGTCGAAAATTTGGATACCGCGCTGCCGTTCTGGCAGACGGCCCTGGGGCTGCCCCTGGGCAAAGTGGAAGATGTGCCGGCCGAACAGGTAAAAGTCGCGTTTCTGGAAGCCGGCGAGTCGCATGTGGAGCTGGTGCAGCCCACCACCGCCGACAGCGGCATCGCCAAATACCTGGCGAAAAAAGGCGCGGGTCTGCATCACCTGTGCTTTGAAGTGGATGATATTGAAGCCGCGCTGGCGGCCATGCAGGCCCAGGGGGTCGAACTCATCAACGATACGCCGAAAGAACGCGGCGGCCGGCGCTATGCCTTCGTGCATCCTAAAAGCACCGGCGGCGTGCTGGTGGAATTGTATGATCGCCGGGTGCAGCCCTGACGGCCGCGCCCGCGGCCCCGCTCGCTGACAGATGCCGCCCCGCACCGGGTGGCATCTGTTTCTTTTATGACACTTTTACATATTATTCTGTTATAATAACTGGCACGAGAGGGGAGCAACCTGTGATGAAAATATCCCGCTGGTTATGGTTGACGGCCGTCTTGAGCCTGGGCATGTCCCTGGCCACGGCCCAGAATAGCTGCCCGGAACTGGTGCAGCAGGCGCTGGCCGCCACCGATACCTACTGTGCCGAGACAGAACGCAACACCGCCTGCTACGGCAGCAACCAGATCATCGCGCAGCTTACCGGCGCGGCCGCCTTTGCCGCCCAGGGCGATGTGGTGCCCCTGAGCGAGGTCGCCAGCCTGACGCTGGCCGGGCTGGATGAGCAGGCCGGCGTGTGGGGCGTATCGCTGCTGCGCGTGCAGGCGGACATCCCGGAGACGCTGCCGGGCCAGGCCGTCACCTTTTTGCTCTTTGGCGATGTGACCATTGAGAACGCCGCCGATGCCGCCGCCGGCGAAACCCCCATGCAGGCCTTTTATTTTAAAAGCGGGGTGGGGGCAGCGGATTGTGCCGCTGCGCCGGATGGTATTCTGGTGCAAACGCCGGCCGGCGTGGCCGAAATTAACCTGACCGTCAATGGCGCAGAGGTGAGCCTGGGGTCTACGGCCTTTTTCCAGACGCGCCTGAACGATGCCGATAAGCCGCCGTCCCTGACGATGAGCGTGCTGGAAGGCCAGGGGTCGATTGCGGCTTTTGGCGTGCGCCAGCCGGTTTTTGCCGGCTCCTGGGTGCGCGTGCCCATCGATGCCGATTTTAACGTGGCCGCTGCGCCCGGCACGCCGAAGCCATACCAGTTTGACCAGGAAGACCTGGGCATTCTGCCGGTCAATCATCTGGAACGGCTGTTTGCCATTACGCCCTCGCTCAGCGCCGACCGGATCGCAACCCTGCTGACGCAGCGCCCGACGGAAACCGACCCCGCACAGTATCCGCAGACCTTCATCAATGATCTGGACGACCCCGTTACGCTGACGCTGCCGGGGCAGGAGCCGCTGCTGCTGGCCGGCGGGGACGCGGTGGACGTGGCGCTGAATGCCGGGCTGTACCGGGCCACCATTTGCACCGCCGCGCAGTGCATCACCCGCGCTTACCGGGTGACGGCCGCCGCCGCCATCACCATCGACGCGGCGCTGTTCAGCCAGTAGCGCGGCCGGCCCCCGGACCACCCTGCGCCGCCGGGAACGCTGCCGACGGCGTTTTTGCGCGTGAGCCTGTGCCGGCTTTGTGATAGACTTACCCCGGCAGGCGCGGCTCTGGCACCTGTGTTCGCCCTGCCGGGCCTGAATGCACAAAACCGGAGAAAATGGCTGTGAAATGGATGCTGAACGCGGCGCTGTGGGCGCTGCTGCTGCTGCCGGGTGTGCCGGCGCTGGCCCAGGCGATTGAATGCCCGGCGCTGGAACAGGCGGCCCTGGCCGAAAGTGGCCTGTGGTGTACCGACATCGCGCCCGGCGAATTGTGCTATGGCAATGCCCGCGTGGAAACCACTTTCCGCAGCGCTCAGCCGCCGCTGACCGGCCCCGGCAGCCGGGCCCCGCTGGCGGACATGAGCCAGGTGGTGACGCTGACGGGGGCGAATGTGTGGGGCGTGGCCCTGGCGCGGGTGGAAGCCTACCCGGTGGATAGCTGGTCGGCGGCTCCGGCCACGCTCATCCTGCTCGGCGATACGCGCGTGGTGGATGCGAGCACCGAGCGCACCGCGGCCAGCGTCATCACCCTGCCGGTGACGGAAGTCGCCAATGCCAACGTCCGCGCCCGCCCGAATACCGCCGCGGCCATCGTGGGGGCGGCCTTCGGCGGTGAATTGATTAAGCTCACCGGGCGGCTGGCGGATACCTCCTGGGTGCGCGTGCAAACCCCGGCCGGCGTAACCGGCTGGCTGTCGGCGCTGACGTTTGACGCGCAGGTGAGCGGCCTGCCGGTGGTCGATAGTGCCGACCCCGCGCCGGCATTGTTCACGCGGCCGTTTGCCGCCTTCGATTTTGTGTCCGCCGGCGGCCCGGCCCGCTGTGCCGGCGTGCCGGAAAGCGGCCTCCTGCTCCAGACCCCGGCCGACCGCGCCTATCGCTTTCGCATCAACGGGGCAGATGTGGCGCTGGCCGGCACGCTGTTCGCCCAGGCCGCGCCGGAGGCCACCCTGCGGCTGGCCGTGCTGGAAGGCCGGGCCGTCATCGGCCTGCGGGACGGGGTGACGGTGGAGCAGGGGCTGGAAACGCGCCTGCCCACCGGCCGCCAGGCGGATGGCCTGCCGGTGGTGAACGGTGCCCCGGCGGCCCCGGTGCCCTATGACCATGTCGCGCTGCTGCCGCTGCCGCTGCGCCTGCTGCCCCGCCTTACCTATGTCGTGTTTGACCTGGGGACGATCATCCGGCCGCGGCCGGCCTCCGGTGCCAGCCCGCTGGCCGGCGTGCTGGTCAGTGATCCGTGTGTGATTGCGGTGGGGGCAGATGGTGTCAATGTGCGTTCCGGGCCGGGGCTGGAATTTCCGGTGCGCCGCCTGCTGAACTTCCGCGAGAGTGCCCTGGTGATCGGCCGGGCGACGGGTACCGATGCCGCCAACTGGTGGCAGCTTGCCCAGGATGTGTGGATCGCCGGCGCGGTGACTGTGACCGGCGGCAACTGCGCCGCGGTGCCGGTGGTGCCGGTGCCGCTGCTGCCCCCGCCGCCGGCCGCCGCCCCCTGAACGCTCAGCTTCCGGGCTGGATGATGGTGCGGCGAATTTCGTCCAGCGTGCGAATGGCCAGCAGATTTTGCAAATTGGTGCCAAAGCGCGTTTCCAGCCCGGCATCAAATTTGATCTGGTTATAACCGTAATTCTTCATGTGGATGCCGTCGCCCTCCAGCCCGTAATCCGGCAGATCGCGGCTGGCCAGCCACAAATTCATCAGCGGCACCTGGTATTCCTGCGCCAGTTCCAGCAGCGCCAGGTTAAAGCCCACCGAAGGCTCCCAGGAGCGCCGGCGCGGATCGGTGCTGAAGGTGGTCAGCACCGGGATAATGCCCTGGTCGAGCGAGACTTCGATGATCTGGCGCATTTGCCCGCGAAATTCTTCGGCCGTCATCCGCCAGATGTCATTCGGGCCGAACATGATGAAGGCCACCGAGGGCCGCTTGAGGCGATATTCACAGGTCAGCGGGGCTTCGTTGGCGTTGCAGCGGCGGGCGGCATTCAGCGGGTCGAACACGCCAAAGGAGCTTAAGCCTTTGCGGGCGGCCACGCTGTCTTCCGTCAGCGAGGGGCCGAAGAAGCGAATCGTGGCATCCAGGTAATCATAGGCCCCCAGTTCATGATTGCCGAAGCGCATCGGGTTCAGGTAGATGGGGTTGGCCGTCACACTGTCGCCCACTTTGGTCACGCTGCCGGCCTGGTTGCCCAGGCTTTGCCCGCGCCGGTAGACGGCCTGCATGGCCGGCGCGATCAACGGGATGATGGGCGTGCGGTACAGCGGGGCAATCACTTCAGTGCTGAACTGGCTCACATCGGCATCCGGCACACTGCGATTCACCGGCAGGCGGCTAAACCGCAGTTCCGGGTTCAGCGCCAGGTGAGCGCTCATCACCCATCCGCGGGCGGCTGTACCGGCATCCGGCCGCTGCACCCGCACCCAGATACCCGTGGCATTGCGTTCCTGCACCTGCACCACCTCGCCCACATTCAGCACCCCCGGCGACGCATAAGTAATGCCAGGGCCGGCGTGCAGGGTGGTCGTTTGCGCCACTTCGGCGCGGTACAGCGGCCCGCCTGTATCCACCGTGGCGGTGGGGGTGGCGCTGGCGGTGGCCGTCAGCGTGGGCACAGGGGTCTGCGTCGGCGTTTGGGTGGGGCTGTCGGTGGGCAGGGGCGTAAGGCTGGCGGTGGCCGTCAGCGTGGGGGGCACGGTAGCGGTGGGAAAAATGGGGATGGCCGTCGCCCGCGCGGCCGCGATGGCCGGCTGGCCGGGGGCCGCGGAAGGCAGCAGCATCAGCGTGGGCAGCGGGCGCTCCGCCGCGGGCTGGCAGGCGCTCAGCAGCAGCAGCCCGCTGACGATGCCTGCAAGGATGAGGTTGCGCTGCGGCCGCTGCGTCATAAGTTCTGAAAATTCTCCATCCGGCTTTTGTGCGCCGGGGTGGTATTATAATGGGGATACCTGGCGGCTAACAGCCAGTTTTCACCCAAATTGTGTACCCGAAAAGATGTTTTATGAACACACTCTATACGCTGGAAAATAAACACTGGCAGGTCGGCATTTTACCACAAACCGGCGCATCGCTGGCCTTTGGGCGCATTCGTTACAATGGTGTGTGGGTGGATGTGCTGCGACCCACCGCGCCGGACGCTTACGACAGCGCCAGCCGGTGCAGCAGTTTCATCATGCTGCCGTGGACGAACCGCATCCGCGCCGGCCAATTTCAGTTTGCAGGCAGCGATTACGCGCTGAAAACCGCCAGCGACGATGGCACCGCCCGCCATGGGGATGTGCGCGGGCGCATCTGGGAGGTGGAGGAAGCCCACCCGCGCAGCCTGCGCCTCTCCTTCGATTCATCGGCCCACCTGAACGTCAATTTTCCCTTTGCTTTTTCCGCTGTGGTGGAATACAGCCTGGAGAAGAAGGATTTTAGCCTGCGGCTGACGCTGCGTAACGAAGACAGCCGCGCCATGCCCGGCGGCTTCGGCCATCATCCCTATTTTGTGCGCCCCGGCGGGGTGAATACGCCGCATTTGCAAATTCCCTGTGAGCAGTATTTTGACCTGCCCGCTGACCTGCTGCCGGTCGATGCGCCGAAACCCATCATCCCCCGGCTGGATTTTCGCCAGATGCAGCCGCTGGCAGATACGCCGCTGAATGATTTGCTCACCGGGCGCACTGGCGATGACCCCGTGCGGCTGGTGTACCCGGCGTGGGAGACCGAAATCGCCATGTATTATGATGCGCTGTTCCAGCATGTGCTGGTGTATGTGCCGGCCGGCAGCGACAGCCTCGCCATTGAACCGATGACCATGGCCACCGATGGCTTTAACCTGCTGACGCGCCAGATCGCCGGGAACGGCGTGTTTGTGCTGCAACCGGGCGAAGCCCGCACGGCAGCGGTGCGCCTGCATGTGCGTGCCCTGAGCTAAAGGCGCGACGCATGGCGAAGGATAAAGACAAAAAGCTCAATTCCATGCGCATCCTGGAGCAGCGCGGCATCCCGTATGAGGTGCTGGAATATGACGACAGCACCCGTGATGCGGAGCAGGTGGCGGAACTGGTGGGGCTGCCGGCCTTCATGGTGTACAAGACGCTGGTGGTGCAGTCGGTGGCCACGCTGCGGCCGTTTCTGGTGCTCATCGCCAGCGACCGCCAGCTTGACCTGAAACGCCTGGCCACCGCCGCCGGCGAGAAAAAAGTGCAGATGGCCAGCCACGCCGACGCGGAAAAATGGACGGGGCTGAAGGTCGGCGGCATCAGCCCGTTGATGCTGCTGGATAAAAATCCGACCGTGTACCTGGACCAGCCGGCCACCGAACTCCAGAATATTTGCCTCAGCGCCGGGCAGCGCGGCCTGCAACTGCGCGTGCCGGTGTCGCCGCTGTTGAACCTGCTGCGGGCGAAGATCGTGGCGGTGAGCCGGGCCGACGATACGCCGCCGGGGTGATTGCGCTCGTCTCACCCCGGCCGGCGGCCCTCAGCGCGACAGCATCCGCGCCAGGTCCAGGTATTCTTTGCCGATCTCGCGGGTGCGGGTGGTGCATTCTTCCAGCGCCACCGGGGCCTGGTCGCGCCCCTGGCGGCCCACCATCACGCCCGATTGGCCGTCCAGCAGCCAGTTGACCGCATCCACGCCCATCCGCGTTGCCAGCAGGCGATCAAACGCGGTGGGGCCGCCGCCGCGCTGCGTGTGCCCCAGGATCGTCAGGCGGATTTCAAAGCCCACATCGTTACGCTTGCTCAGGTATTCCTGCAAATCGGTGATTTTGTAGGATGCGCCCTCGGCCATCACGGCGATGGCGTGGGCCTTGCCGCGCACGTAAGCATCTGCCAGCCCGTTGGCCACCGTCTCCATCGGCACTTCATGCTCCGGGATGATGACGATCTCCGCGCCGCCCAGGATCGCGCCCATCAGCGCCAGGTAGCCGCAGTTGCGCCCCATCACCTCGATCAAAAAACAGCGATTGTGAGACGTAGCCGTATCGCGCAGGCGGTCGATAGAATCCAGGATGGTGTTGAGCGCCGTATCCACACCGATGGCCATATCGGTGCCGTAAATGTCATTGTCGATGCTGGCCGGCACGCCCACCACCGGCACCCCCAGCCCGTGCAGGGCCTTCGCCCCGCGCAGGCTGCCATCGCCACCGATGACCACCATGCCTTCGATGCCGTGTTCGTTGAGGCGGCGCAGCGCTTTACGCTGCCCCTGCACGGTTTTAAATTCGTCGTTGCGGGCCGTTTGCAGGATGGTGCCGCCACGCTGCAAAATGCCACTGACTTCGCGGTTGGTCAGCAGTTCCATATCGCCGGAGAGCAGCCCGGCGTAGGCCTGCCGGATGCCGTAAACATCAACATTCTGGGACATTGCCGCCCGTACCACTGCCCGAATGGCGGCATTCATACCGGGGGCATCCCCGCCGCTGGTCATTACTGCGATGCGCTTCATCCGTGCCATGCGCGTTTATCTCCTGTGTTTGTGTTGTTGTGGGTGCACAAGCACCCTGCGCGGCCGCTGCCGCGCCAGAACCCCGTGTATTGTACCGTGTTTGGGCGTTACACACACAACATTAATCTTAGCCGTGACCTGTAAAGAACACATTAAGCACCCCGATCCACAGGCGGCCGGGGCCCGGTGGCCGGCACCCGGCGCGGTCGCGGTCGCGGTTGCGGTCGTGGTTAGCGAATGACGATGCTGTCTTCCCCCACCTCGTCCGCCAGTTCATCCAGCAGCGCCCGGCAGTAGCGGGTGGTGTGGTTGGGGAAATTCATGGTGATGTGTTTTTGCCCGCCGCCCTGGATGACGAAGGAAAAATGATCGTCACCGGGATACTGGGTGAGGATGCCGTGCAGGCGGCGCAGGCGGCGGCGGTCTTTATCCACATCCTCAGAACGGCGCAGGTACAGGCGCAGGTGCCGGGTGGCGCTGAGGGCCTTTTCGCCTAAAAATTCCAGGTCGGCGGCGGTTCTGGGGCGGCTGCCAGGGCGATACTCCGGCGCATAACCGTTTTGCGGCGGCAGTTCCTCGCCGGGGAAAACGGCCTCGGCATAGATGGGGTTGCCATCCTCATCCATGCCAATCGCCATCTGGCGCTCATCGGGCAGGTAGGGCGATAGTTCTGGCATGGGCGCGGCGGTGACGACATCAAAATTGGTGCTCACGTGATTGGCTTTGATCTGCACGCTGTCCCGCGCGGTATCCAGTTCGCCATCCACAATCACGATCTCGCCGGGGCCAAATTCGCGTTCCGTGCCTTCGGTGGGCGCGGGCAGCGACCGGAAATAAGCCTGGAGGCTGGCCCAGGTCTTGGGGAACAGCACCACTTCGATCACGCCGGCGCTTTCGTGCCAGTCCTCCAGCAGGAAGACGCACATGCTGTCGTTATTTTTGGTCTGGAGTTTGCGTAACGAAACCACTTCGCCGGCGACGCGCACTTTTTGCCCGTGGGCGCTGCGCTTGCTGGCATCATCGTTCAGCACCTCTTTCAGCCGCACGATCTGGTTAAAACCGGCCTGGCGCAGCCGTTCCAGGTCGCCAAAGTTATCAATGGGGCGGCCGGTGACGTATAAGCCGAGCAGCTCTTTTTCCCAGATGAGCTGTTCACGCGGGCGGGCGCGTTTGTCCGGTGGCAGGCGTGGAACCTCCAGGTGGCCGGCGAAGGCGCTTTGCTCCCCGAACAGGCTTTTTTGGCCGCGTTTTTTGTCTTCGTGATAATCGTGGCTAAAGCTGAGCAGGCGATCCAGCGCGGCCAGCAGGGCATCGCGCTCCGGGTGCAGCGAAACCAGCGCCCCCACTTTGATGAGGCTTTCCAGCGCCCGTTTGCCCACCGCCCGCAAATCCAGCCGCAGGCAGAACTCTTCCAGGGTGGCGAAGGGGCCGCCGCGCTGCCGTTCATCAATGATGAGCTGCACCACGCCCACGCCGGCATGTTTGATGGCCCCCATGCCGAAGCGAATGGCCCGCTGGCCGGCCGGGGTCACTTCAATATCAAATTCCACCATGCTGTAATTGACATCCGGGGGCAGCACCGGGATGTGCAGCCGGCGGCATTCTTCCAGGAAGGTGGCCACCTTGTCGCTGTCATCGAACTGGATGCACAGCAGGGCGGTCATGTATTCTTCGGGATAATGCGTCTTCAGGTAGGCGGTTTGCAGCGTCACCCAGGCGTAATCGGTGGCGTGGCTTTTATTAAAGCCATAATTGGCGAAAAATTCGATCTCATCGAAGATTTTTTCGGCCGTCTCCACATCCACCCCGTGCGATGGGCCACGCTCTTTGAAGATGGCCTTGTGCTGGAGCAGGTCTTTCTCCTTCTTTTTGGACACCGCCCGGCGCATCAGGTCGGCTTCGCCCAGGCTGTAACCGAACAGATCGCTGGCGATTTGCATGATCTGTTCCTGATAAACGCAATTGTGAACGATAATATTGTTGGCGACAAAATTATGAATGTCTTCCACCGTTAAATCATACACCCGTTCCACCCCGGCCGGCTCAATGCTCTTGATCGGTTCCCAGTGCAGGCGTAGATGAATTTGCGTGCGCGGCAGGGGCAGCCCGGCGGCGATGTTCTGCACCTTTGCAACGTGAATGCGCGGTGAATCGCGGTGGGTGGCATAAAAATGCTGGCTGTCGATCCCGTAAGCCTGCATCAACGCCTGGGCTGAGCGCGTGGTGGTGGCGCGTACCTCGGCCAGAAAGTCATCCCGGCGGATGGTGCTGGAACTGTGGTGCTGACATTGAATCAGCCGTTTATGTGTGAGCATATGCGGTTGGAGCAGCGCGGCCAGCCGGGCCGTGCTGTACACCGTCACCTGATAGGCCGTGCGGGAGCCGCGACGGGGATTGACATACGCCGAACTGTCAATGGTGGCGGCAATGCCCAGGCGCAGCAGCAGGGTCTGGATGTCGCGGGCAAGCTGCGCTGAAATGGTGCGATAATGCCATAGTTCATTGTCAGCGTAGCCATCACAATCCCACAGAGAGGCCAGGAAATACACAATGTCTTCATTGCTGAGGGTGAAGACAAAATCCGGCACAAATTTTTCATGGCTGTGCAGGCCGCCTTTCATGCCCGGCGGATTTTTAAAGCCAATTTCGCGCATCCAGGCCAGCAGCGAAGTGACGCGACGGCCGTCTTTGTGGCGGGTGGCAATGCGCCGCACTCCGCGCACCTGTTCCACCTGGCGCACAGCGACATCGGGGAAGGCGGCTAAACAGCGGGTATAATCGTCCAGCAGGGCCGGGTCTTTGCTGAAGAAATTGACCTGTGCCAGGTTCGAAACGCCGCCATCGGCAATGAGATAGGCCAGCACCCGCAGTTTGCGCCGGTCAAAAGTCGTGGGCGCTGCCGGCGCGAGCAGGGCCGGAGGCGTGGCCACGTAATCACCGGGTTGCAGGTCTTGCAACATCACCCAGCCGCGTTCGGTCAAAAAGCGATGTTCCGGGGTGGCTTTCAGGCTTGCGCCATTGCGCAGGGTCAGCCGCAGCACGGCCTTTTCGCCATTGTCGTACCAGTGGCTCACCGTCCGTTTCACCGGCTGGCCGTCCGCATCAACCCCCTGAATGATGAACTCGCCGGCGCGGTCGGCCAGGGCATCAACCCGCCAGCGCCGGCCGGTGACGGCATCCAGCACCAGTGTGTCGCCGGTGATACAAATGGCATAGGTTTCGCCAAGAATCGGCTCCAGCGCCGGATGCAAATAGGTGACGGACTCTTCGCCATGCATTCGCCGGTTGAAAGTGGGGATAAAATCCATGGGGCCGGGGCGATACAGGGAAACGGCGGCGATGATGTGTTCAAATTTAAAGGGGCGCATCCCGCGCAGCATTTGCTGCATCCCGCCGCTTTCAAGCTGGAACACGCCCACGGTTTCGCCGCGCCCCAGCATTTCAAAGGTCTTATCCAGCATGGCCTGCTGTTCGGCGGTGATGCGCGGATCATCGTGCCGGTAGGGGATGTTGTCCATGGTGTAACGGATACCGCGATGCTGCGCGATCAATTCGCAGGCTTTACGCAAAATCGCCAGGGTGGACAGCCCCAGAAAATCCACCTTCAGCAGGCCGATGGACTCGGCGGTTTCCATGGGGAACTGCGTCACCCGCTTCAGGATGCCGTCGCTGGCATCGGTGCTGCCGGTGATGCGGTGCAGCGGTAAATAGGCTTCCAGCGGCTGATCGCTGATGATGACCCCGGCCGCGTGCATGGAGGCGTGGCGCGTCATCCCCTGGAGGGCGATGGCGGTATCCAGCACCCGGCGAATGTCGGCATCCTGCTCATAATAGGCTTTCAGATCGGGGCTGGCATCAATGTATTCGCGCAGGGGTTTTTGCTTCGCCTCCTGCGGGATGAGGCTGGCGGCTTTGTTGACGCGGCTCAGGTCTACGCCCAGGGCCCGCCCCACATCCTTCACCGAGGCTTTCGCGCCCATCGTCCCAAAGGTGATGATGGCCGCCACTTTATCCTCGCCATATTTTTCCGTGGCATAGGCGATCATGCGGCCGCGCTGGTTATCCGGGTAATCCAGGTCAATATCCGGCATACTCACCCGGCCCGGGTTCAGGAAGCGCTCGAACAGCAGGCTGTTCTGGATGGGATCAATGCCGGTGATGCCCAGGCAGTACGCCACCAGGCTGCCCGCGCCGCTGCCGCGCACATTCCACCAGATGTCGGCGCTGCGGGCAAATTCGCACAAATCCCACACGATCAAGAAATAGGTGTTGAAGCCCATGGTATCAATGATCGTCAATTCCCGCTCCAGCCGCGCCCGCAGCTGCGGGTCGTGTTCGCGGCCGGGGTAGCGCCAGGGCAGCCCCATCTCGCACAGCAGCCGTAAATAGGTGGTGGAGGTGAAGCCCTCCGGCACCGGGAACACCGGCAGGTGATACCCCTTCGTATTCAAATTGACATCGCAGCGGGCGGCGACTTCCAGCGTGCTGGCCAGGGCTTCGTCGATCATGTCCGGCGGCGCGTCTTTAAAATCGCGCCGCATTTCCGCCGCCGATTTCAGGTAGTAACTGCCGAAAGGCTCCAGCGTCATGCGGTTCTTTTCGGTCTTCAGCGCCCCGGTCTGGATGCACAGCAGCGTATCGTGGTTATCCCAGTCATCCTGGCGCACATAATGCACATCGTTGGTGGCCAGCAGTTTTAAGGGGGTGTGGCCGCTGCGGCGATACTCGTACAGCCAGCGATTCAGGACATCCAGTTGTTCGATGTCGTGGTTTTGCAATTCCAGGTAAAAGTTATCCGCGCCGAAGACTTCGTAATACCAGCCGAGCATCTCCCGCGCTTTGTCCTCGCGCCCTTCGTCCAGCAGGCGGGGGATTTCGGCGGCCAGGCAGCCGGTGGTGGCGATGATGCCCCCGGCATGGGCGGCCAGCAGGTCTTTATCCACCCGCGGGCGATAGTAGTAGCCGTTCAACTGGGCTTCGCTGGCCAGTTTGCACAGGTTTAAATAGCCCTGCATAGTCTGCGCCAGCAGCAGCAGATGATAGGGCTTCTTATCCAGCGCAGCATCTTTATCCGTCATGCGGCGCGGGGCCAGATAGGCTTCCATGCCGATGATGGGCTTAATGCCGGCCGACTGCGCGGCCCGGAAAAAATCAATCGCGCCGAACATGACCCCGTGATCGGTAATCGCCAGGGCGGATTGCTCCAGTTCGCGGGCCCGCTGCATCAGCGGTTCGATCTGGCTCTGGCCATCCAGCAGCGAATATTCGGTGTGAACATGCAGATGTACAAACTCTGACGGCATGGTGTTCGTCCTGCATTGCTTTTTCGACTGTGTTTTTATTTGGGGCGAGGAAGATACCAGAACAGGCGTATCAGTGCCTATTGTACCACAGCGGCGGGGCCGGCGGGCAGGGGTGAGGGCCGCGCGGCGCTCATCAATGTCTCATCTTCAGCGCTTGACTTTATCGCGGCGGCAGGGCATATGCTGAAGGCAGGATCATCGTGAAAGACCGGGACTATGACCGCTGACCTGCGAATTGGCGATGTCGCCCGCCTGCTGGCGATTACCCCGCGTGCGATACGGCACTATCACGCCCGGGGGCTGCTGCCGGTGCCGCCGCGCACGCCGGCCGGGTACCGGCTGTACGGACTGGCTGACCTGGAACGGCTGCGGCGCATTTTGCGGCTGCAAAGCATGGGGCTGTCGCTGCGCCAGATCGCCTTTATCCTGGCGGCGGCGGAGCCAGACGCGCTGCTGCACCGCCTGCTTCAGGAGCGCGAACAGCAGCTTGACCGGCAAATTCGGGATTTGCAGCAGCAGCAGCAGGCCATCCAGGCGTATTTACAGGCTGGCGCGGGCCTGGCCGAAGCCCCGCCGGCGGCCGGGGACGCAGCAGTCACCATCCTGCACGATCGCATCCGGCCGCAGGCGGCCGGGCTGGCGGCGCTGGTGCTGGCCACCGAGCAAAGCGTGCTGGAGCAGGTGGATCACTATGCCTGGGCGGGGGATTATGCGGCTTTCTGGGAGGCGGTGGCCGGGCATATGCTGCGGCTGGCCCGCCCGCACGAGCATCAGATCATCCTGTGGCTGGAGCGTTACCTGGCGCTGGCGGCTTTCGCCCCGGAAGACCCGCAGGGCTGCGCCTGGTTGCAGGAACTGCGCCACAGCCCGCAGCGGCGCATCATGGCGCAGGTGTGGCGGCTGCCGCCCTCGCCGCACCTGGCCCCCGAAGATCAACAGCGGCTAACGCGGTTGATCCGGCTGAGTATGTTCGCGCAGGGGAATGCGCTGCAACAGCAGTTTCTGGCCCTGCTGAACACCGACTAACCTTGTTTATCGATCCATCTTCATCACCCATACAGGAGTTCACCATGTCTGAGCCGCTGAGCGTGTTCTGGTGGCGCTGGTTGTTGTTCGCTAACGGGGCGCTGCTGGCCTTTGGTCTGGCGCTCATCTTCCTGCCCGGCCCCATGCTGGGCTATCTGAACGTGCTGTTCTTCGGGTCGCCGGCGCTGCCGCCGGCTTTTAGTGAGCAGGCCGCCGGCTATATCGTCTTCATCTACGGGGTGATGGGCGGCATCCTGGCCGGCTGGTCGGTGACGATGCTGTACCTCACCCGGCAGCTTCGCCGGGGCGACCGGGCCGCCTGGTGGGCCATGCTGTTCTCGGCGCTGATCTGGTTCGGGCTGGACAGCGGCGCATCGGTGGCGACGGGCTACCCGGCCAATGTGCTGCAAAATGCGGTCTTTCTGGTGCTGTATGCGGTGCCGCTGGCGGTGACGTACCGCCGGCTGCCGGCCGCCTGACGGCCGCCGGGGCCGGGTGGTTGCCTCTGCGCGAAATCGTCATCCTGCGGTAAAGTTGACGGGGCCGGGGCGGCTTTTTAGCCCCGGCGACCAACACCGCCGCGGGCGCTGTTCACACGGAGTAGCCACATATGACCATGACCATTGATGCACAGGCGGTCGCCCCGGCCGGGGCGCTGCTGGAGCCGGAGACCGTGCAGCAAACGCTGCACGCCGGGCTGTCCGGCCGGCTGGACGGGGCGCGGGTGCTGGTGCTCATCCCCGATCATACCCGCACGATCCCGCTGCCGGCGCTGTTCCCGTGGCTGGTGGAGGCGCTGCACGGCGTGCAGCGGCTGGATTTTATGGTCGCGCTCGGCACGCACCCGCCCCTCAGCGAGGACGCGCTTAACCGGCTGGTGGGCATCACCGCCGACCAGCGCCGTACCACGTATGCCCATATCGGCCTGTTCAACCACGCCTGGGATGACCCGGCCGCGCTGGCGCAGATTGGCACCCTCCCCCGCGAGCAGGTGCAGGCCATCGCCGGCGACCTGTGGCACCCCTCCCTGGGGGGCGATGTGCCGGTGCGCCTCAACCGCCAGGCGCTGAGTTATGACCATCTGCTCATCGTGGGCCCCACCTTCCCGCATGAGGTGGTCGGCTTCAGCGGCGGGGCCAAATATTTGTTCCCCGGCATCTCCGGCGCAGAGATGATTAACGTCACACACTGGCTGGGAGCGCTGATGACCATCCTCAACACCATCGGCATTCAGGCTACGCCGGTGCGGACGCTGATTCAGGCGGCGGCGGCCCTGGTGCCGGTGCCGGTGACGCTGGTGAGCCTGGTCGTGGTGGCGCAGGGGGCGGTGAAAGATGGCCTGGCCGGGCTGTTCGTGGGGGATTTGCAGGCCGCGTGGCGGGCAGCGGCGGATTTATCGTCGCAGCGGCATATGGTGTGGCTGTCGCAGCCGCTTCGGCGGGTGCTGTCCTGCCCGCCGCCCATGTATGATGAGCTGTGGACGGCCGCCAAAGCCATGTACAAGCTGGAGCCGGCGGTGGCGGACGGTGGCGAGATCATCGTGTATGCGCCGCATTTGACCACCATCAGCCATGTGCATGGCCACCACATCGCCGCCGCGGGCTACCATGTGCGCGATTATTACCTGAAGCAGTGGGAACGCTTCGCCCATATTCCGCCGGGCGTGCTGGCCCACGGCACCCATTTACGCGGCAGCGGCACCTATGACCACGGCGTGGAACGTGCCCGCATTCAGGTCACGCTGGCCACCGGCATTCCGCGGGACGTATGTGAACGCCTGTCCCTGGGCTACTGCGACCCGGCCAGCATTGATCCGGCGGACTGGCAGGGCCGCGAGGCCGAAGGGGTGCTGTACGTGCCCAGGGCGGGCGAAATGCTGTACCGGGTGCGCGGTGTATGACGCTGCTGGTGATTGATGCGGGCAGTTCTTCGGTGCGGGCGCTGCTGCTGGATGAGCAGGCGCAGCCCATCGCCGGGGCCCTGGCCCAGGAGCCGCACACCTTCACCACCGATGCCGCCGGCGCGTCCGAAGCGGATGCCCGTCATTTGCAGGGCCTGGTGGAAAGCTGCCTGGATGCGGTGCTGGCCCACCCGGCCGCGGTCGGCATCCGGGCGGCGGGCATGGCCATGTTCGTGGGGAATGTGGTGGGCGTGGGCGCGGACGGCCAGCCGGTGACACCGCTGTACACCTATGCCGATACCCGCTGCGCCCCGGAGGTGCAGGCCCTGGCGCAGCAGGTGGATGCGGCCGACGTGCATCAACGCACCGGCTGCCCGCTGCACAGCGCCTATTACCCGGCCCGCTTCGCCTGGCTGCAACGTACCCGGCCGCACCTCTGGCAGCCGGTACACCGCTGGCTGGATTTTGGCGGCTATTTATACCGGCAGTGGTTTGGTGTGGAGGTGGCCAGCTATTCCGCGGCCGCCTGGAGCGGCCTGCTGCACCGCGATACGCTCACCTGGGATGCTGCCTGGTGCCAGGCGCTGCACCTGCCCGCCGACCGGCTGCCGGCCCTGCACGATTATACAGCGGCACAGCAGGGGCTGCGGCCGGAGTATGCCCGGCGCTGGCCGGCGCTGGCGGCCGTGCCGTTCTTCCTGGCGGTGGGGGATGGCGCAGCGGCCAATGTGGGGTCGGGCGCGGTGGACGCGGACAGCCTGGCGCTGACGGTGGGCACCACGGCCGCCCTGCGCCACCGCATCCCGGCCGGGCCCTACACTGTGCCGCCTGGTTTATGGTGTTATCGCATCACCGCTGCGGATTTGCTGCCCGGCGGGGCCACGTTTGAGGGCGGCAATATTTTTCAGTGGGCGCGGCAAACTTTCGCGCTGCCGCCGCCGCCGGCCCTGGAAGCGGCCTTAGGCCAGATGCCGGCCGCGGCCCACGGGCTGACGGCGCTGCCGCTGCTCTCCGGTGAGCGCAGCCCCGGCTGGCGGCAGGATGCCGTCGGCACGCTGCACGGCCTGCGCCTGGCCACCACGCCGCTGGAAATTTTGCTGGCCCTGCTGGAAGGCGTGGGGCACCGCCTGGCGCTGGTAGCACAGCAGATCGGCCGGCCCGAAGCGGCCGTGTTCGCCGGCGGCGGGGCGCTGGTGGCTTCGCCGGCGTGGGCGCAAATCCTGTGTAATGCGCTTAATCGCCCGCTGCACCTGCTGGCCGAGCCAGAAGTGACGGCGCGGGGCGTGGGGCTGCTGCTGCTGCACGCGCTGGATCATCTGCCGCTGCGGGCGCTGCCGCCGCGCCTGGCCCAAACGCTGCACCCGCAGCCAGACCAGGCAGACCGCCTGGCCGCCGCCCGCCTGCGCCAGGTGGCGCTGTATGCCCGCCTGTATGCCCCCTAAACGAGGCGTATTTCCTGATAAAGCTGTACCAGGGCAATTTCCAGCGCGAAGCTGCCAAACTGCTGATCGCCGATGATGAAGCTCATGCTGACGACGTGCCGCCGATCCAGCGGGCGGGCCCGCACCGGCATTCCATAGCGCAGCGTCCGCAGGCTGTCAAAGGGCAGCCGCACCGTTTGCCAGGTGCCGGCCTGCGTCGTAAAATCGCCCTGGTGCATCAGCGGGGAAAAATCATCGCGCAGGTAAAAGCCATAGCGCCGGCCATCGCCGCGCACCCGCAGGGCGATGCCGCTGTACAGGCTAAAATCGGCCGGGTGCAGCCGCACCTGGATGGACGAAAAGCCGCCGTTATTCTCCGGGCGCACCACGCCGCTGAACAGCAGTCCCTCCGGCGCAGCCTGCACCGTGCCCTGGCTGATGCCGCCCATCACACCATCATCCACCACGAACCAGGCCGCCGCCGCGTCCCGGGCCCGGCCAAAATCGAACAGGGTTGCGGTCGCTGTTGCATCGCTCATGCGTCGATCTCCGCGGCCATCACGGCCGACCTGCTGTGCATTGTACCGCCCTGCGGGCCCCTGCCGGCGCAATACTCAACAGAATCTTATGCAGCCCTGCGCCCGCGTTCCCCTGGCGGCAGCGGGCGCGGCGATTTATCATACCCGCAGAGGAACAGACCCCGCCCCGGAGGAGGGCCTGCCATGCCCCTGCATCCTGATCGTTACTTCAGCCCCGACCCGGCGCAGCGCCCCGTCGCCCGCTGGCTGTATGAGTCGGTGCAGCACCTGCCGCTGCTGTGCCCGCACGGCCACGTTGAGCCGCACCTGTTCAGCGACCCGGCGGCCACCTTTGGCTCGCCGGTGGATTTGCTCATCCTGCCGGATCATTACGTGTTCCGTATGCTGTATGCGCGGGGCGTGCCGCTGGAGGCTCTGGGCATTCCCCCGCAGGATGGCACGCCTTTTGAACGCGATCATCCGCGCATCTGGCAGCTTTTTGCCGATCATTTTTACCTCTTTCGCGGCACGCCCACCGGCCTGTGGCTGGTGGATGAACTGGAGCGCGTTTTTGGCATCACCGAACCCCTGAACAGCGCCACCGCCCCGGCCATCTATGCCACCATGGCTGAACGCCTGGCGCAGCCGGACATGCGCCCCCGCGCCCTGTTCCAGCGCTTTAACATCGAGGCGCTGTGTACCACCGATGCCGCCACCGACCCGCTGACGCATCATCAGGCGATCCGCGCTTCTGGCTGGCCGGGGCGCATTCTGCCCACCTTCCGCCCGGATGCCGTTCTCAACCTGGAAACCGACGGCTGGCGCGGGCACATTGACCGCCTCAGCGACCTCACCGGCAGCAGCATTCACGATTACCCTGCCTTCATCCGGGCGCTGGAAGAACGCCGCGCCTTTTTTCGGCAGATGGGCGCGGTAGCGACCGACCACGCCGCAGCGAGCGCTTTCACTGAACGCCTGAGCGCGGCCGAAGCTGTCCGCCTGTTTGAGCAGGCCCTGCGCGGCCCGGTTGATCTCGCGGCCGCGCAGCGCTTCACCGGCCAT
>JALOOI010000252.1 GCA_025454495.1 Anaerolineae bacterium | reverse complement strand
GGCGGCAGGCGGCCCGGCCGGGCCGCCTGTGGCGGCATTAGCTAGCTCTGGCTGCGGGCAGAGCGCAGCCCGCGGGTCAGGGCAATCACCCCGATCAACCCCAGGCCCATCAACAGCAGCGGCAGCGGCGTACCCCCGCCCAGATCATCGAAGAAACCGCCGTCCGGCAGTTCACCCGCCCGCGGGGTCGCGGTGGGGCGCGGCCCGCCCTGCGCCGGCGACGGAGTTACCGGCACCTGCTGCGTCAACAGCAGTTCGGCCAGTGCGGTGGCCGTCTGCTGCACGCTGCCGGCGCTCACCCCGCCGGTGAGCGTGTTCGTGGGCACCACCTCCACCGGCGTGGACAGCCCGGCGACCTGGGTCTGGGCGGCGGCCGTCTGCGTGGCCGCCAGGTTTTGCGCCGCCTGGTCATTGGCCAGCGCGGTGCCGGTTTGGGCCGCCGCGATGGCGTTGGCCGTCTCCGTCAGCACCAGGTTTTCCGCCTGGGCGGTCTGGGTTTGGGCCACAATGCCGGCATCGGCCGTCTGGGTGGCGGCAAAATCCGGCGTGGCCGTGAACAGCGTGGCCGTTTGCGTCTGGCTTTGCGCCGTGGCCGCGCTGTCGCTGGTGCCGGTCAGCAGCAGCGCCACCTGGGCATTGGTCAGCGCGATGGCCGTGCTGGTCTGTTCAAAGGGGCCCTCCCCGCCGCCGCCGCCGAGCAGGGTGAAGGCCAGCAGGCCAAACCCCAGCAGCAAAATGATGATGAGAATCGCGGCGATGATGATGAAGGTACGGCTGGTACCCCGCCGTTCCTGCGGCTGGTCTTCATCCAGTGGAATTTCTTCGCCGCCTTCGTCAAAAATACTATCATCCAGACTGGCATCATCATCAAAAGCATCAAAACGATCCATCTGATCGTCTTCATCCATAAACCCGCGCAGGTCGTCCTCATCAGGATCGTTGGGGCGGTTGGGTCGATTGGACATGGATGTCCCCCTGTGTTGGCATCGAATCAGCTCGTAAGCGCATCAAACACTTCAGATAATAATCCAGAATTGGATTACCTGCCAGCCAATTCCAGATTTGCTAACGGGATTTCAACCGGCTCGGCCTCGCCGGTATCCACGCGGGCGCACAGCGTGCGCAGCCCGCCGGGCAGGGTGATGAGCATTTCCGGCAGGTCGATCACTTTGCCCAGTTCGCCGGTAAAGGGCGGCCGGGTGCTGCGGACGCGCATTCCCCGGCGCAGCGCCACCCCGGTATCCACCGCGGCCGGTTCCTCCTCGCCCCCCGGCCGCCGGCTGATGACCAGTTGCGGCCGGCGCGGCTCAAAGCTGGCCACGGCCGCGGCATCCAGCGTGGCCTGCAGGCCATCCAATTCTTGCAGCAGCGCCACGATGGCCGGGTTCATGCGAATCGCGCCGAAGCCTTCCGTCAGCATCACCGGCATCTCCAGCCGCTGCACCTGCGCCAGCAGCCCGGCGGACATGGACGGGGCGATGATCGCCCCGAAGCCGCGCCCTTCGGCCACCTGCAACACCCGCGCCGTGATGGGCCGCGCGGTGATGACGATCTCATTTTTATAGGCGCTGTCGAAAGAATCTGGCGACAGGCTCTCCAGCCCGCTGGCCGGCTCCAGCCGCAGCGAATTGATGAGGCTGCGCCCGTTGCCCCACACCCCCTGCACCAGCGTTCCGCTGCCGCGCAGGCTCACCCCGCGCCCCGGATACACCGCGGTCACATCGCCGCGCACGCCGGCTTCCACCGTCACCACCTGGGGCCGTGTTTGCAGGATAATGCGCCCCTCGCCGGCAAACACCACCGCGCCATCGGCCGGGGCGAAGATGCGCCGCCCGCGCCGGGCATCCTTGCCGGCGATGGGGTCGCCCCGGGCGACCGGGGCCCCTTCTTTCACCAGCAGCAGCCGGCGCAGCGCGGCATCGTTCACGCTGCCCAGTACCGGCCGCGCATCCATGATGATGTGCTCGGAGGGCAGGCTGCCCCGCGCCACCGGGTTGCGAATATCCACCGCCTGCCCCTCGGACACCAGCACAGTGCCGGTCGCGGCTTCGGGCAGCAGCGCCTCGCGCTGGAAAAAGGTCATCCGGGTGATCAGGCGAGCATCCGGGTAAACGGGCATGGCAGTCTCCTATCCGCGGCGCAGCGCATCCAGATCATCGGCGGCGGGCGTGGTCAGTTTGCCGGTCAGGCCGCGCCGGGGGGCAGCGGGATCGGCTTCGGCGGGGCTGTCCAGGTCGGCCAGCAAATCGTCCAGCGCATCGGCTTCGTCGGCCGGGGGGGCGGCCGGGGCGCGGCGGCGCAGCCCGAACCAGCCCCGGCGCGGGGCTTCGGCGGCGGCTTCCTCACCCGTCAGGGCGGCCATGTCTGGCAGCGCGGGGGCGGGCGGGGCTTCCAGCCATTCCGGCGGTATCTCATGGACGATCTCGGTGGCTTCCTGCCACCAGCGCACCAGGTTTTGCGCCCGCGTCGGCACATCGTCGCCGGTCAGCAGCGGCCGGCCGCGGGCATCGATCAACACGCCGGCGGTGCCGCCGGTGAGCGTACAGCGCACGCGCCGTTTACCGCCGATGTTCAGCCCGCCCACCACGCGCAAATCCAGTTCCATGCTCAGGCTGGCCGGCAGCGGCAAAAACAGCACATGCCCGCCGGCGATCTCCGTTTTAATCGTGTCGCCGTCCGCCGGCTTAATCGTCAGGCGGATGGCCGGCTGATCCACCACCGGCACGCCGGAGAGGCTGATGACCGTCCCCAGGTGCTCCAGATGCTGGCTGTCCAGCAGTTGCACCGCGGCCGCGGGGTGCAGCGTCGCCAGGCCGCCCGCCGCCGGGATCATCCCCAGCGGATCGGCCTTAATGGCGGTGATGCCCGCCGGCCGCACCGCATCCGCGATGAGCATGAGGCTGGCCGCCGGGCTGCCGGTGGCCGTCAGCGCTGCGCCCCCCGCCACGATCAGCGCCAGCGGCGGCGGCGGCGCATCCCGCGGCACACCCGTCCAGCCCGGCCGCGCCTGTTCCAGCAGCCAGCCCAGCCCGGCCCGCACAAAAGCATATTCCAGGTAAAACTCGCGCAGCGTCACCGGGATGCTGGCCGGCCGCAGCGTCTTGTTCAGCGCATAATTCAGCAGTTCATCCGGCTCCGGGTAAAAGGGCAGCCAGGCGGCCAGGGCGGCTTCGCCCACCTGCTCCAGCAATGAGCGGGCGCTGTGCCCCACGCCCACGCCGGCATTCACCGTGATGCTGGACTGGCCGGCCAGCACGGCGGCCACCAGGCTGCTGCTGCTGCCCACATCCAGCGCCAGCGTATCGCCATACTGGCGGGCGAAATAGTCCGCGGCCAGGCGATAGGTGGCGGCGGTGGGCTGCACGCCGGTGCTGCTCATCTGGCCGATTTCATAAAAGCCCGCGCCCTGGCGCTCTTTGTACACATCATAGGCCCGGCCCAGTTCGCGCAGGGCGGCATCCAGCCGGGTTTGCGTCATGGTGGGGCGCACATTTTCCGCCGTCAGCAGCCCGGTCAGGTCGCCAAACTGCGCCCGCACCGTCTCGAACAGGCGGCTGTTGCCGGCATACAGCACCACCGGCCGCCGGGTTTCGTCCATCAGTTGCACGGCCAGCGCCACCGGCTTCAGCAGCGTCAGCAGCGCGGCTTGTGCGCCGCCTTCGGTGCCGCCGGCGATGAAGATCACATCCGGCCGGGACAGCAGCGCCGCATTCAGCCGCCCCTGTTCATCGCGCCCGTCTTCCAGGTGCAGTTCACCGGCGCTTTCGATGTAAGTGCCGCGGATCACCTGCTGCATACTGAACAGGCTGATGCCGGGCATCAGCCCCACCAGCAGCACGCGCATGGGCCGCCCGGCGCTGGCCGTCACCACAAAATAATCCACCCCGGCGCGGTCGCCCGTCTCCGGCATGATGAGGCCGCCATCCGGCCGAAAAAAATTGCGCCCGGTGGCGCTGCTCATATCGCGCAGCACGCGCTGCAACCCCGGCCCCACGTCATTGGCCGGGTAGCCGATGGTGGTGCCGGTGCTGCCGCGGGCCACCAGCCGGTATTCGCCATCCACCACGTCCAGCAGCAGCACGCGGGTGGTCACGCTGCCAAAATCGGCCGCCAGCACTGCGCCGCTGGATGGGCGGCTGTTTGCTTCTGCCATCCGCTTACCCTCCCCGCACCAGAAAACTGACGCGCTCGCTGAGGATGGTCAGGCTGGTGAGGATGGCCGCGCCATACAGCGCCCCCAGCGTGACCACAATAAACCCCTGGCCGACGGCGCTCATCCCCTGCACCAGCCGCCCGCGCTGAATTTGCCCGTCGGGCGTGCGCCGGGCCACATATTGAAAATACACCAGCGAGGTGATGACCCCCACCAGGATCACCAGCCCGTTGAACAGATTATCCGCCGTGAGTGTGCCGGTGGCCAGCGTCAGCGGCAGCAGCGTCCCGGTGATGCTGCCCACCACCGCCAGCGCCGCCCCCACCGCGATCAAAAAGGCCAGGGCGATGCCCGCGCCCGGCAGCCGCCGGAACAGCAGCAGCACCAGCAGCACCAGCCCGGCCACCAGGCTCACCAGCCCCACCAGGTCTTCGGTGGTTATCTCGCCATCGGCGGCGGCCGTCACCAGCGGGATGAGCACCCCCTCAAAGGTGATGAGGGTGGTGAAGGCGGCCGCCAGCCCGATGAGCAGGTAAATCGCCAGGCGGTACAGCGGGTTATCGCCGAGCAGGTAGCTCAGGATGAGCAGCGTGAGGACAAAACCGGCAGCCGTGCCGAAGGCTTCCACAGGGTTAGCTCCTTTCCCGTTTCAACAGCCAGCGCCCAATGGCCAGCAAATTGCCCGCCCCGATGATGAGGACGGCGGCCAGCGTGCCCAGGGTGATCGCGTCACGGCGGGCATCGGCCGCGGGCAGCGGCTGCGCCACCACCGCCCCGGCACGGCCAGCGGTCACGGCCGGGACGGCCGTGGGCAGCGCCGGGGCCGCGGTAGGTTGCGCCGGCGGCATCACAAAAGGCGTGGACTGCTGCGCCACGGCCGGGCGTTCGCCGCTGCGGCGCGGCGGTTTGCTCCCCGGTGCCACCTGGTCAGCCGGAATTTGTTCAATCGTCACCAGGAAGGCCGCCACCCACCCGGTCTGACCGTCCGGCAGGGTGACATTCACCCAGGTACGATCATCGTTATAGGCAAGCACCGGCACCCGCGCCCCGCGTTCCAGCCGCCCGATCACCAGCGAGGTGGTGGCCGGGGCGTTGCGGACGTTGATGGGCGCATCGGCCGTCACCCGTGCCACTTCCACAATGGGTACCGGCGTGGCCGTCAGGGTGGCGGTGGCCGTGGGCGAACTGGTGGCGGTGGCCGTGACCGTGGGCGTGAAGCTGGCCGTCGCGGTGAAGGTGGGCGGCGGCGTGAACGTGGGCGGCGGGGTCTCCGTCGGCGTGGGCGGCAGCGTGGGCAGGTCGGTCGGCGTGAAGGTGGGCGGCAGCGTGGGCCGCTGCGGTGCATCCGGCGTGGTGTCCGTGGGCGCGGCTGCCGTGGGCGGCAGCGTGGGCGCGATCGTCGGTGGCAGCGTGGGCGCAGCCGCGGCCCGGCCGGTGAGCAGGGCGTTATAGGTATAGGCATCGCGGAAACCGACCAGCAGCGGCGGCCGCTGCGGCAGGCTTTGCACGTAGGGCTGCACCAGCGGCAGCCCGGCATAACCGGAGGCGATCACAAAGGGCACGTCCAGCCCCGGCGCGATCTGTTCCATCCACGCCCGCAGCGTATCGGCGCTTTCGGTGACGATGACGATGAGCGCCACGTCATTCAGGCTGGCCAGGCGCAGCCCGGTCGGGCGGCCCTGAAGATCGCTGC
>JALOOI010000251.1 GCA_025454495.1 Anaerolineae bacterium | reverse complement strand
AGCGCCTGGTTGACGAAAATGATCCGCAGGCCTTCGCTGTAGAGAATGCCTTCGCCGGTGGAGCGCAAAATCGCCTGGAGCTGTGCGCTGCGGATGGTCAGTTCGCGGGTACGCTCAATCACCCGGCGCTCCAGGTCTTCGGCGCGGCGGGCATTCTGGATGGCGGCGGCGGCTTTGGCGGCGAACGTCAGCAGGCGCGGGGCATCGCTCTCTTTGAAGGCATTCGGCCGGAAGCTGTCGATATTAATCACCCCGATGATGAGATCATTCAGGCGGATGGGGGCCCCCAGGTAAGAGCGAATGTGCCAGGGGACGATGACATCGGTATTCCACAGCGGGTCATGCTCCGTATCGGCCACCAGCACCGGCTGGCCATCCTGCAACATCTTGCGGGTGATGGGCATGTCTGTCAACGACAGGCGCATCCCCTCGAACAGGGCATGATAGTCGTCATAGCCGCGGCTGGTGGCGAAGGTGACGTGTGTTTGTGTTTCATCCAGCAGCATGATGGTGGAGGCTTCGTGGCCGGGGATATGGCGGGCGCAAAATTCCAGCACTTTATCCAGCACCTGCTTTAAATCCATATTGCTGTTGAGCATATCCGTCATGGTGCGGACGGCATCGCTAAAGTCGCGTTCTTCCTGGCCGGCGGCCAGCACCCGGTTACGCTCCAGGGTGGCGGCCAGCACGTTGGCCACCGACTGCATGAAGTAGCTGTCGTCTTCGGTGAAGGTGCGCGGGCGGTGGCTGTACAGGCTGAGCACACCGCCGGGATTGGTGGCGGTGTGGATGGGCACGCACAACCCGGCCACCACCCCCGCCTGGCGCAAATACTCCGGCAGGGTGAAGCCGGGCGCGGGCACCTCCGCCAGGTTAAAGATGACAGTATCGCGCCGCAGCAGGGTATACCCGGCCGGGCTGTGGTGCGGCTCCGCCGGCAGCCGGGTATCGATCAGCGCGTCGGACAGGGTGGTATAGGCCAGGCGCAGGTCGCCGGCTGCGGCATCGTACAGCACCATCTCGCCGCTGTCGCTCTCCAGGATGTGCTGGCACAGCATCATGCCCTGCTCCAGCAACTGCGGCAGCGGTAACTCACTGAAGGCCAGCAGCCCCAGTTCCACCACAATGGACTGCTGAAGGATGTGCTCTTTGAGGAGCTGCTCCGCCTGAATGCGCTCGCTAATGTCCTGGGCTGCGCCATAAAGGCGAGTCACGCGGCCGGCGGCTTCATCGTACACGGGGCGCAGGGAATGGCGCACCCAGCGGAAATAGGGCGGCTGCTTGAGCTTAATGCGAAATTCCAGCGGGGTGGTTTTGCCCTGCAACACTTCGCGCCGGAACAAATACTGCACCAGCGGCAAATCTTCGGGATACACGATGTCTTCCCACGAATGCATGTCGCGCATTTCGTCGCGGGTGTAGCCGGTCATGGCTTCAAAGGCACCGGTCAGCCAGCGCACGTGCATGGTGCCATCCGCATCAACATCCATCAGGTAGGCGTAATCGGACATAATATCGCTGATGATGCGGTATTTTTCTTCGCGGGTTTGCACATCGTCCAGCAGGCGGCGCTGTTCGGTGATGTCGCGCTGGGTGGAGACGAAATGGGTAATCACACCGGCGCTGTTGCGCAGCGGGCTGATGTCCCAGCGCACATGATAGGGCGTGCCATCTTTGCGATAATTGACGTTTTCGCCGCTGAAGGTCGCGCCGGATTGCAGCGCCCGCCGCAGTTCGATCAAGATTTGCTGGCCGGTGAGCGCCCCCTGAAGCATTCGCGGCGTACTGCCGATCAATTCGGCTTCGCTGTAACCGCTCATGCGGCACATGGCCGCATTGACGTACTCGATGGTGGGGCCCTGGTCCAGCAGCGCATCGGTGATGAGGATGGCTTCCTGCTGCTGCGCGACGGCCTGTTCCAGCAGCGCCAGCCGCTGCTCGCGGTGCCAGTACGGGCCGATGTCGATGAAGGTGTGCAGCAGCACCGTTTGCCCCTGATGCGGGATGGGCTGGGTTTTGCGCTGCATGAGGTAGCGCGTGCCATTGCGATGCCGCAGCAGCACCGGCTCATCGTCATCCGGCCGGCCGGCAGTGCCCGCCGGGGCCGCTTCCAGCAGCACCGCCGGCGACATCTGCTGCAATTCTGCCAGGCGGTAGCCGGTGAGCAGCTCCATCTGATGATTGGCAAAACGAATGGCTTCGCCCACGGTGAGCAGCATGGCCACCGGTAGCTGGTTCACCAGCGTATCCGGCGTGACGACCGGCGCGACCGCGACCGCGGCCGCGACCGCGGCCACGGCCGGCTCACGGGCGGGCGGCGACGGGTTTTCCCGCACGATGAGCAGCGAAGCCAGTTGGCCGGCATAGGTGATGGAGGAAGCGGTGATGCTGGTGGGCAGGCGGGTGCCATCCAGCCGCTGAATCATCTGCTCAAAGGTGACGGTGAGCGTTTCGCTGCTGCCGCTGCGGCGCAGGCTGGAATTGAGGCTGCCGCGGCCGTCCTCCAGCAAAAAACGGCGCGTCTCCTGGCCGATGATGGCCGCGGCCGAATCGGCCCCCAGCAGGCGTACCCCGGTGGCATTGATGTACAGGAAGCGGCTGCCGGCCTGCACGGCGATCATCTCCGGCGATTCTTCCAGCAGCAGGCGCAGCCGTTCTTCATTGTCCTTCAGCGTTTGCGCCCCGGCTTCCAGGCGGGCTAAATCCTGTTCGCGCAGCCAGGCAATCACCAGAATCAGGCTGCTGATGAGGATGGTCAGGGTCAGCAGCACCGGCAGGCTCACGCCGCTGGTGTTCTCCTGGAAGATGGCCGGCCCCAGCAGCAGGATGAGGCCAATTTCCACCACGGTGATGAGCAGGGCGCTGCGGACGGACAGCAGCATGACGGCGATCAGCAACGTGAGCACCAGCAGCAGGATGACGAAGGTCAGCCCGTTGCCCATCCAGATAATGACGGGCATTTCCACCAGCAGCAGCCCTATCATCAGCCAGCGGCTGAGCCGGTACGACAGAAAGCGGCCGATTGCGTATATAATAAGCAGGCCGGCCAGCGTGGCCGCGATGATGGTGAGGTCTTTGCCGGCCAGCAGGCGCTGGAACAGAATGCCACCGGCCACCACGATGAGCGCCAGCAGCAGCGCCAGAAACAGTCTGGCGCGGGGCAAGTCCTGGGGCAGCCAAACGCCCCGGCGCGGGGTGATGGGGGCAGACAGTCTGTTCACCAGCACATGGTATAAGGGCAGCAAGCGGCAAAACTCCTGCGAGGATTTTGCTATGATGGTTATTATACGCACAGTTGCGGCGAATTTGAAAGACGAAGATAACGTTACGTTTCTATCTGATGTCCACCACACAGAGGACAGGTACAGCCGATGAAAGCTCAGAACAAAACACAGTCCGATTCTTTGCGACAGTGGTTGCAGCCGGCGCTGGACCTGGCGGTGACGGCCGTCAACTATCAGCGGCGGCAGTCCGGGCCGGCGCTGGATTATATTCTGCTGGCGCTGCCGTCGGCGCTGCCCCTGCTGCCGGAGCCGCGCAATTTGCTTCAGCGGCAAATTCTGGGTGCGCCGGCGCTGAGCCTGGCCGAACTGGAGCAGGCGCTGCGGCGCATTGGCGACGATCCGCGCCCGCAGGGGGTCATTTTGCATCTGCGCGGCCTCAGCATGAGCCTGGCCGATTTACAAATGCTGCGCGGGATGCTGCAACGGCTGCAAGCCCGCGGCAAACGGCTCATCTGTTACGCGGCACGCTACGACATGCCCTGCTACTACGTGGCCAGCCTGGCGGATGAGATCGTGCTGCAACCGGGCGGGGCGCTGGTGACGACGGGCCTGGTGCAGCAGCAGTTTTTCCTGCGCGAGGCGCTGGATACGATTGGCCTCCAGGCGGATGTGGTGGCCATTTCGCCGTACAAAAGCGCGGCGGATACACTCATGCGCCGGGAACCCTCGCCGGAAGAAGCCGCCATGACCAACTGGCTGCTGGATTCGCGCTTTGCCATGCTGGTGGAGGACATCGCCGCCGGGCGCGGGCTGCCGGTGGCCGCCGTGCAGGCCCTCATTGATCGTGCGCCCTACACCGACCAGGAAGCCCGCGAGGCCGGCTATGTGGATGCCCTGCTGCCGGAAGAAAAATTGTACGATCACCTCCAGACGGCGCACATCGTCCCCTGGGAAGAAGCGGACAAAACGCTGCCGCTGCGCCTGCCGCCGCTGAGCGGGCCCTATGTGGGGGTGCTGCCGCTGTCGGGCAACATTATCGACGGTGAAAGCAGCACGCCGCCGGTGGATATTCCCATTCCCTTCGTGGGCGGCGAGCGCATCGGCGATGTGACAGTGGTGCGCCAGGTGCGGAATATGATGCAGGATGACCGGCTGGCGGCGCTGGTGCTGTTGATCGACAGCGGCGGCGGCTCCGCCACGGCTTCGGAGGCGATGGCCGCGGCGCTGGATGAACTGGCGAAGACGCGGCCGGTGGTGGCCTGCCTGCATTCGGTGGCGGCTTCCGGCGGATACTACATCGCCACCCCGGCCGAACACATCATCGCGCAGCCAGGGACGATCACCGGCTCCATCGGGGTGTTCGGGCTGAAGCTGGTGAACAACGAAGCGCTGCGAAAACTGCGCTTTAACCCGGTGACGTACCTGCGCGGCGAGAATGCCGGCATGTTCACGGCCGGCGAGCCATTTACGCCCTACCAGCGCGAGAAGATGCAGCTTTACATCGAGCGTGTTTATGAGCAGTTCACCGGGCGCGTGGCCGATGCGCGTAAGCTGAAGCGCGAGCAGGTGGATGCCGTGGGCGGCGGGCGCGTGTGGACGGGGCAGCAGGCGCTGGCGCACGGGCTGATCGACGCGCACGGCGGGCTGTACGAGGCGCTTCAGCAGGCGCGGCAGCTTGCCGGGCTGCCGGAGAATGCGCCGGCCCTCATCTGGCGCGGGCGCGGTAAACCGCTGGCGGCCCAGGTGGCCGACCGGCTGAACCCGGCGGCGGCGCTGCGCTACTGGCAGGACAATCTCGCCGCGCTCAGCAGCGGCCAGGCCCAGATGCTGATGCCGTATGAGTGGCGTTTTTAAGGGCCCGGCTGCGCCAGTTCGGTATCGGGCGGCGCAGCCGCCGCCGGGCCACCGAGCGCTTCCTGGTGGTCGCGCAGGTAGGCCCGCGCTTCTTCAAAGGTCAGCACGTCCCCGCCGAAGCCGGTGGCAAAACTGGCGGCATCGTCCGGGCTGGCGAAGCACAGCAGGCCCGGCAGGCAGCACAGATGCACCCGGCTGTTGACCACATACAGCGCTTTCATGGCATTCACCAGCCGCGCATACAAAAAATCACGGGTGAAGGCGGCCGCCACCTGCGGCTGAAAGGCATTGAACAGCATGAGGCCGCAGTGCGGGCAGCAGGCGTGCCAGGCCGGGCCGGTGGCCATCTGCAACCAGAAGCCGGTGCGCTGCGTCACCGGCGTACCACACACCCGGCACACCTCCGCGCCGGCGGGGGCTTCCGGGCGTGGCTCCACCAGGGTGGCCCGGCCATAACTTTTTTGCACCAGCCCTTCGCGGGCCAACTGATCCAGATCCCGATGAATGGTCATCGCCGACACCCCCAGGCGGCTGACCAGCACCTCAATTGACAGCGTTGTCTCCGTCTGGAGCCAGGCCAGAATGCGGCGGCGACGGGCGGGCGGCGTATTCATCAGCATGTCTCCCTTGTAGCGGCCGGCGCGGTTTTCGGGGCGCGAACTCTGGCGGGCCGGCCGGCGGGGTGCCACCCGTCCTTTTCTTGCAGCTTTTTCATGTTATGCTTGTCTCAGTGCCGGCCGGCTTACCCGGCACGTTGGCTGACGATCATACCCGGAAAAGACGTTAGGCCGGTCAGAAAAGACCTGGATTATGTCTGATGATTTAGACCTGATGCAGCGCATCCGCCAGCGTGACCAGCAGGCGCTGAGTGCCCTGTACGATCGTTACAGCAGCCCGGTGTACAGCCTGGCGCTGCGCGTGCTGGGCGATTCCCGGCGGGCGGAAGAAATTACCCAGGATGTGTTTTTGCGCGTGTGGTCACAGCCGGACAAATGGGATAGCAGCCGGGGCCGCCTGATTAGCTGGATGCTGACCATCACCCGTTACGCCGCCATCGACCTGCTGCGGGCCGAACAGCGCCAGCCGGCGCTGAGCGAGACCCCGCTGGAAGAAGACAGCCCGCTGGCCGACCCCGACGGCTGGAACGCCGCCGACTGGTCACGCGGGCAGGCGCTGCGGCAGGCGCTGGCACAGCTTCCGCCGGAACAGCGCCACCTGATCGAACTGGCCTTTTACGGCGGCCTGACGCACCGCGAATTGGCCGAGCGCCTGGCGCTGCCTTTTGGCACCGTGAAAACGCGGCTGCGCCTGGGGCTGCAAAAGCTGCGCCAGTTGTGGCAGCAGGAACCGGATGTTTGAAATCCAGCGGGACGACTTTTAACGTTAGCGAGATACCAACCGGAAAGATTGGCATGATGAACGCGCCCGAAGACAACTCCGCCAGCCTGTGCGAGGCCGCCCGTGACCTGCTGCCGGTCTATGCGGCCGGCATGGCCAGCCCGGAAGACCGCGCCCTGGTGGAGCGTGGTCTGCGGGAGTGCCCGCCGCTGGCCGCGGAACTGGCCGCGTATGCCCCGCTGACGGAAGCGCTGCTGTTCAGTGCGCCGCCGGCCGTGCCGCCGCCGGCCCTGCGGGCCCGCCTGCTTCAGGCCGCCGCCGC
>JALOOI010000250.1 GCA_025454495.1 Anaerolineae bacterium | reverse complement strand
GGGGCACGATGCATCGTGCCCCTACCACGGACGGCACATCTGGCATTTCCTCCGTGCCCGCTGTACCTCTGTGTTGCATGTTTTTTGCCCCTGTCCGCACCGCACCACATCGCAGGCGCGGGCCGTAAAAAAAACCCTTCCCCGGCGGGCTATTCCACCGGGGAAGGGTTCAGGAGAGGTAACAGAGGCCAGGGATGCAGCCGGGCGTTTTAGCCCCCGCTGCTGACGGCGGCGGTGCTGGCGGGGGTGAGTTCCACCGCCAGTAACTGCGCCTGCCGGGCAAAGTCGATGGAAGCGGCCAGGATGCGGGCGGCTTCCTGCGGGCTGTGGAAGCCGGTGCTGTTTTCCGAGGAGACGAAATCCCAGCGCATGGAGGCGCGGCGGTGCAGGTACAGCGCTTCGGCCAGCATCTCATCCGTTGCGCCGGCTTCGCGGGCGGCCTTGATGGCGTTGATGGCATCCAGCAGGGCTTCTTCGGACAGCCGCAGCAGTTCGGCGGTGTTGTCCTGAATGATGCTCACACGCTGGCGCAGGTCTTCTTCCGGGATGTTGTGGCACGTCTGGCAGGCGCTGCTGAGGTCTTGCAGCGGGCTGCGCAGCCAGTGATCCGAAATTTTGATGCCGCCTTCGCGGATGAAGGGCATGTGGCAATCCGCGCAGGATACGCCGGAACGGGCATGGAGGCTGGTGCTGTACATTTCATATTCCGGGTGCTGCATCTTCAGCATGGGTGCGCCGGTTTCCGCGTGCGTCCAGTCTTTAAATTCATAGGTGTCGTAATGCGCTTCGATGTTTTCGATTTGCAGGCCCTGGCTCCACGGGAAGGTGAGCAGCTTTTGCTCGCCCTGGAAGTAGTATTCCACATGGCACTGAGCGCACACATACGTCCGCATCTCCTGGCGGGTGGCTTCCGTCCAGTCGATCCCCCGCCCCTCCAGCGCATTGATGAGCGCGGGCCGGGTGATCCGCAGCGCCATCGTCGTGGGATCGTGGCAATCGGCACAGGAACTGCCAAAATGCAGGTTGTCCACCATATCGTTGAAGGGCGTGCTGTTGAACGCCTCCCAGCCCATGCTGGCGATGAGCTGCGGCGTTTCGGCCGCGTGGCAGTTGGCACAGGCCGACGGCTGATTCACGATTTGTACGCGCTGCGTATTCGCCTGGTCAATTTGCGCGTAAAAATGGCCGCGTTCTTCGTTGTGATCTTTGCTAAAGGCATAGCCGGCCCACAGCGTGACCATGGCCGGGTAGCGTTCCAGCTTGCTGTAGGGCACCGAACCGCCGTAGGGCGTTTCGCCATAATTTTCCTGCGTCATCATGAAGCGGTCATAATGCTGCGGGAAATTTTGCCCCCACACGGCCGGGTCGATCTCATCGGCGGCAATTTCGACGACGCGCAGCGGGAACTGCGCCGCTTCGGACTGGCGCTGGTTGATGTTGATGAGCAGGGCGGCCACACCCATCGTCAGCAGCACCGCCCCCACGAACACCAGCACATACAGGAAGGTTTGGCGTGTTAGAACTTGATTCATCGCGGGTTAGCTCCTTCAAAAAAGCGGTTGATCCATTACTTACGGGTACGGTGTCCCACATCGGCATGGCAGGTCACACAGGGCAGCGCCTCGCCTTCATGGCTGCCCAGAATCTGGCTGACGGCGGTGGCATGGCATTCGATGCAGTTGTTCTGCACCACGGTCGCGTTCAGTTCACGAATGGTGATGGGTTCGTGGAAATCGCCGGTGGTGAAGGCGACGCTGTGGTTAAAACCGTTCAGCCCTTTGATGAACCACTTATTGATCGCGTTATCGTGCGGGGTGTGGCAGTCGTTGCAGGTGGCCACGTTTTTGTGGCTGGAATGATTCCAGGCATCGAACTGGTCGCGCATGACGTGGCAGTTCATACAGGCTCCGGGGTCATCGGACAGGTACGAGCCGCCACGGGCATAGCCGAAAGTGAACAGGCCCAGCCCCACCAGCATACCCAGGGCCCCCAGGGCACTGACGGCCGCCAGGGCCCGCAACCGCCGCCCGCGACGCTGTGCAACCGTGACCGTGGCCGTGACGGTAGATTGAGTCATAAAATAGCGCTCCCATCAACAACAGCCGGCTGGCTGATTGCTTCCCATCATTTATCTATCTTTAAGTTTAGCGGGTGCCGGGGGGGTGTTCTTTGATGTAGATCAAGTTTCGCGGGGGTAAATATCACCAGAAAGGGGTGACGAATGTCGTCGGCGGCCGGGGCCCGCTGTGGCCCCGGCCGGGGCGGCGCGTTCAGCCGGGGAAGGCCTGCCAGTCAAAGACGGCCGTCAGCAGCTCGCCGGCCTGGAGCGCGGCATAGGTGGTGGCCGCGGCGGCCGGGGGGGCGGTGCGGCTGATGAGGTCGGCGACGGGCAGTTGGCCGCGGGCCATAAAGTCCAGCACGGCGGCCACATCGCGCGGTTGACGATCCCGCGGGAGCAGGAAGGTGATTTCTTTGAGGAAGGCCGGCTGATAGGGGATGCTGAAAGCGTCCGGGTAGCTGCCCTGCACCACGTAGCGCGGGCGGCGCTCCAGCGCATCATCCCAGGGCACCTCGCGCAGCAGGGGCAGCGCCTGCGGCAGCACGGCGGCCGCGCCGGTGACATCGACCAGCACATCCGCGCCGGCGGGCAGCACCTCGCGGGCGGTTTCGGCCAGCGTGCGGCCGGCGGTGACGGTGAGCGCCGTAAGGCCGGCCTGCTGCGCCAGGGCCACCCGCGCCGGCTGCGTATCCAGCGCCAGCACCCGCGCCCCGGCCAGGGCATACAGCCGGGCGGCCAGTTGCCCCAGCACGCCCAGGCCCACCACGACGACAGTTTCATGCGGGGCGGGCGCGGCCAGCCGCAGCCCGTGATAGGCGATGCCGGCCAGCCGGGCCAGCGCGGCATGGCGCAAATCCAGCGCCGGCGGCACCGGCAGCACGTCCGCCGCGGGCTGCACGGCATACTGCACATGCCCGCCCCACATGCGCCCCACACTGGCGCGGGTGGTGCCGCCGCCAAAAACGCGCTGCCCCGGCTCAAGGTGTGCGCCCGCACCGGCGGCCAGCACGGTGCCGGCCAGGGCATAACCGGGGATGTAGGGGTAAGGCGCTGCGTCCGGCTGGCGGCCGGCCAGGCAGCGTAATTCGGTGCCGGGGCTGATGCAGGTGTAAGCCGCCCGCAGCAGCACTTCGCCCGGCCCCGGTTGGGGAATGTCCACGGTGGCCACGGTGACGGTATGCACCGCGCTAAACAGGATTGCGCCGCTGTCCATGGTGGCTCCTTTCAGCCGCCGGCCAGCACCGCCGCGCCGTCGCTGGCATGGCAGATGTAGACGGCGGGGGTGTGGCCGGTGGCGGTCTGGTAGGCGCTGGCGGTGGCCGTGGCGAAGGTGGCCGCCGCGTCGGCCGCGACCAGGGCCACGGCGCAGCCGCCAAACCCTGCGCCGGTCATGCGGGCCCCGTAGCAGCCGGGCTGCTGGCGGGCGATGTCCACGATGGCATTCAGCGCCGGGCTGGAAACTTCAAAATCGTCGCGCAGGCTGTCATGGCTGGCGTTCATCAATGCGCCCAGGGCGGCCACCTCGCCGGCCTGCATCACCCGGGCCGCGGTGAGGGTGCGCTCATTTTCGCTGATGACGTGCCGCGCCCGCCGCCGCGTGAGGTCATCCAGCGCGTGGGCCTGCGCCTGAAACTGCGCCAGCGTCACATCGCGCAGGGCGGCCACGCCGAAGAACCGGGCGGCGGCCTCGCACTGGCGGCGGCGCTCATTGTAAGCCGAATCCACCAGGCCGCGGCGGGTGCCCGTATCCAGCACCACCACGGCCACCCCGGCCGGCAGCGGGGCGGGGGTTAGCGCCAGCGTGCGACAATCGATGAGCATGGCGAAACCGGCGCGGCCGGTGGCGGCAATCATTTGATCCATGATGCCACAGTTGACCCCCACCCACTCATTTTCGGCTTTTTGCGCCAGGCGGGCCATGTGCGGCGCGTCCCACGCCAGGCCGCTGACGCTGGCAAAGCTGCGGGCGATGGCCAGTTCCAGCGCCGCCGAGGACGACAGCCCCGCGCCGATGGGCACATCGCCCTGCATGACGGCCTCAAAGCCGCGCAGGGCACAGCCGGCCCCGCGCAGCGCCCACGCCACGCCTTTCACATATTCCGCCGGCGATTCGGCGGCTCTGGTCATAGTGTTCAGGTCGAAGTGAACGGGCGCGTCAAAATCCAGCGAGATGATGTGGACGGTATCATCGTCACGCGGGCGCAGCGCCAGCCACACCGCCCGGTCGATGGCCAGCGGCAGCACAAAGCCATCGTTGTAATCGGTGTGTTCACCGATGAGGTTCACCCGTCCCGGCGCACGCACGATGAAGGCGGGCGCAGCGCCAAAATGCTGCTGAAAAGTGTGTGTGAGGGTGGTGGCAAGGTCGGTCATGGGGCTTCTCATTCTGCCTGTGCGGGCTGATCACGATAGTGCAAAAGGCTCTGGGCCCGCAGGCGGTCGGCGGCCTGTTCGGGCGTAAGGTCGCGCTGGGCTTCGGCCAGCATTTCGTAGCCCACCATGAACTTACGGACGGTGGCGGAGCGCAGCAGCGGCGGGTAAAAGTGGGCATGGAGCTGCCAGTGCTCATTGGGGTGGCCGTTGAAGGGGGCCCCGTGCCAGCCCATGGAATAAGGAAAGGACACCTGGAACAGGTTATCGTACCTGGTCAGCAGGTGGCGCAGGGCCTCGCCCAGGGCGGCGCGGGCGGCCGCATCCAGGTCGGTGAGGCGGCGCACGGGCTGGCGCGGCAGCAGCAGCGTTTCAAAGGGCCACATGGCCCAGTAGGGCACCACGGCCAGCCAGTGGTCATTTTCCACCACCACGCGCTCGCCCCGTTCCGCTTCCTGGCGGGCGTAATCCAGCAGCAGCGGCCGGCCGTGGCGGGCATAATACGCCTGCTGGTGCACGTCCTCGGTGCGGGCCTCGTTGGGCAAAAAATCCGTCGCCCAGATTTGCCCGTGCGGGTGCGGGTTGGAACTGCCCATCGTTTCACCGCGATTTTCAAACACCTGCACCCAGGCATACTGCGCCCCCAGTTCGGCCGTCTGGTCGGCCCACAGGTCAATCACCGCGCGGATTTCCGGCGGGGACATGCGGGCCAGCGTAAGATCGTGCCGGGGCGAAAAGCAAATGACGCGACAGGTGCCGCGCACGCTTTGCACGGCGAAGAAATCATCCGGCGCGGCAGCGGGGGCGGGCGGGGTATCCGGCAGCAGGGCGGCAAAATCGTTGGTGAAGACGTAAGTGCCGGTGTAGGCCGGGTTAACCACGCCCCCGGCGCGGGTATTGCCGGGGCACAGGTAGCACTGCGGGTCATAGGATGGGCGGTCCTCTTCGGCCACCGGCTCCACGCGCCCCTGCCAGGGCCGTTTCATGCGGTGGGGCGAAACCAGCAAATAATTGCCCGTCAGCGGGTTGTAGCGCCGGTGCGGGTGATCCACAGGATTAAACGCCATGCGGGGGCCTCTCTGGCTGGAGAAAATGGTTCAACGCGGCTGATTGTAGCGCAAAACGTGGCAAAGGTTTAAGCGCCGATCCGGTTCAGGTGGCAGGGGCGGCGGGCCCGCTGCGTTGAATGCTTCGCCCTCATCCCCCGGCCCCTTCTCCCGGGGGGCGACGGGGTGCAAGGCGGGCCGACGTTGGGCCCGTCCCTCGCCTGTGGGAGAGGGAAACAGGGTGCGGGCAGCGAAGGGGTGCAGGGAGACAGGGTGAGGGCACCTCCAGGCCGACGTTTTTCCCGTGGTCTTGACCCGTTTTGGTGGAGGATGAATAAGAGACACTTTCAGGATAAATGGGCGGTTTCAAACGCCACTGGACTGCGGTAGCCCAACGACGA
>JALOOI010000249.1 GCA_025454495.1 Anaerolineae bacterium | reverse complement strand
GGTGGTGGTGTAGGCCGTGCCCACTGTCGCCGCGGGCAAATCGACGGGATCGGGCGGGTTATCCGGGTTCAGCACAATATCCGGCAGCGTTACCACGTCCAGCGCGTAATCCTGGTCGGCATAATAACGATTGGCATCGGTGGCCCGCAGCCGGAAAGAAGACGTGGCCACGCCGGGCGGGGTGCCGCTCAGCAGGCCGGTGGCCGGGGTGAAGGTGATGCCGGCCGGGGTGGCCCCGCTGATGAGCGCCAGCGTCAGCGGCGGGGTGGCCGCCGGGGCGGTGACGGTGACGGTCTGGTTATACAGCGCCCCCACCAGCGCATTCGGCAGCGTCAGCGGGCTAAAGGTGAAGGCCGGAGCCGTCTGTTCCTGCACGCACGCCGCCAGGATGGAGGTGTTGCCGCTGGCATCGGTGGCGGTCACGCTGATATACCCGCCGCCGGTGGGGGTGATGGCGGTGATATTGACGTTGGTCACGCTGACGGACGCATCCACCGTGGCCGCGCCCAGGTAGGTTTCCGCTTCGCAATCCGGGGTATTCGTGCTGCTGCTGTACACATCCAGCGTGTAGGTGGCGGCGGCGAAACCGGGCAAATCGACATTGATGTTGGGGTTGCCGGGGGTGTTGTTCAGCGCGGCGGTGGCGTGGAAAAGCTGCGGTGCCGGCTGATCGTTGTTGGCCCCGCCGGCCAGGGTGATGGCGCTGCCGGTGTTGTCAAAGATGAGGTTGGCCCGCAGGGTGTTGCCGGTGCCGGATTGTACCGTGATGCCGCTGCCGCCGCTGTAGGCGATGCGGTTGGTGCTGTTCACCAGGTTATTGCTGCCGTTGATGACGATGCCGGCGGTGTTGCCCAGGTCGGCGCTGGCGCTGTTCAGCCCGATGATGTTGGCCTGAACGGTGTTGCCATCGCTGTTGAGCGCCAGGGCCGTGCCGCTGTTGCCGCTGATGCGGTTGTTGCTGACGGTGTTACTGCCGCTGTTGAGCGTGATGCCGCTGCCATTGGCCAGGGCGGTGGCTTCGGTGTCCTCGGTGCCGATGGCGTTATGGCTGATGCTGTTGCCGGTGGCCCCGCTGCCGCCCACCAGCACGGCCGCGCCGGTATTGCCGCTGATGAGGTTGCGCCCGCCCGCGCCGCCGATGGTATTGCCCGGCGCTGCGTCAATTTCTACGCCGCTGAGGGTGTTGGGCAGGGCCGCGCCGCCGGTGCTGTCGGTGCCGATGCGGTTATTGCGGACGGTGTTGGTGGTGGTGCCGGCATCTTGCAGCAGCACGCCCACATCATTGCCGCTGATGAGGTTGCCGCCGCCGACGGTGTTGCCGGTTGCGCCATCGCGCAGCAGCACGCCGACCACGTTGGGCAGCGCGGCCAGCCCGTCGCCGGTGGTGCCGATGAAATTGGCGGCGATGGTGTTGCCCGTGGTGCCATTCAGCAGTTGAATGCCCGCCTGATCGTGACCGGAGATGGTGTTGCCCGCCCCGGCCGCGCCGATGATGTTGCCGCCGGTGCTGCTGATGACGATGCCCGTCCCCGTGCTAATATCGGTGGTGCCGTTGTAGGACGCGCCAAGGCGGTTGCGGCGCACGGTGTTGGTGGCCGAGGTGCCGCTGAGGATGAGGCCCGTGCCGGTCATGCCGATGGTGTTATCCTGCACGGTGTTGCTGCTGGCATTGTTCAGGGTGAGGGTGTTCACCACCGCCCCGGTGGAATCGCCGGCCAGGTTGGTGCCCAGATAATTGCATTCGATGACGTTATTATCGCTGCCTTCCAGGGCGATGGCCGTGCTGGCATTGCTGATGTGCAGCCCGCGCAGGGTGGAGCCGCTGCCCCCCGCCTGCACCGTGAACACCGGGTCGCCATTGGCCACCGTGATGCTGATCTGCGGCACATAAGCCCCCACGGCGCAGGTGCCGCCCACGGCGGCCGTCGCGCCATCAATAATCACAGCATCGGTGATGATTTCGCCGGCGGCCAGGGTAATGGTGTGCGGCCCGGCCCCCAGGCCATCAAAGGTGATGGTATCCAGCACGCCCACGCTGCTGTTGGCTTCAAACAGCGCATCTTCCAGCAGGCAGGTGGCATCGCAAATGCCATCCACCGTGCCGGTGGTGGCGTTCACGCTGAGGGTGGCCGCCCGCACTGGCAGCACCAGCACCAGCAGCAGCCCCGGCAGCAGCATCAGGCACACCCGGCGGATCAACCTGTTCCATCGCGCAGACATAAGCACCTCATCCTGGGGGCCATCCAGCGGATAGCCCGCGCATCATCCGGTCAGCAGCACGCCCGCCGCACCTGCTGCGTGTGGCAGGCGCGGCCCGCAGTGTTCATTGTGGCACATGTCGGCCCATTTACACAATCAGGCGTTGAACTGTATACCGCCCGCGGTGATACGAAGTTACTGCCGGCCGCCGAATATAAAGAAATTTGTACACACCCCGGCCCGGCCGGCTGGCTCTTTGCGCGGCGGGCGGGCTGGCCTATCATCAGGCCATCACTTACATTCGTCTGGAGATGGCTGATGTCCCTTACCCGTGAACAGATGCTGCGCGAACAAATTTGCCTGGTCGGGCAGCAGTTACACCGCTTTGAACTGATCGACGGCAGCGCCGGCAATATTTCGGCCCGGCTGGATGCGGAGCGCATCCTCATTACGCCCTCCGGGCTGGCCAAGGGCTTCCTCCAGCCGGAGCAGCTCCTCCTCCTGGGCATGGACGGGCAGCGCCTGGCGGATACGCCGGCCACGGCGGCCCTCAAGCCCAGCAGCGAAACGCCCATGCATCTGGAGGCGTACCGGCAGCGGCCGGATATTGGCGGGGTGGTGCACGCGCACCCGCTGTACGCCGTCGCCCTCACCATCGCCGGCATCAACCTCCAGCGCTACACCATCCCGGAGGCCATCATCCTGCTCGGCGATGTGCCCTACGCGCCCTATGCCACCCCGGCCGGCGATGAAGACCGCCTGGCCATCTCCGACCTCATCACGCAGCACGACGCGCTGATGCTGTCGTTTCACGGGTCGCTGACGGTGGGCAAAGACGTATGGGAAGCCTATTTGCTGCTGGAAACGCTGGAACATACCGCCCGCCTCACCTATCTGGTGCATCAACTGGGGGGCGGCATGTCGCTGCCAGAAGATCGCATTCACCAGTTGCTGGCGCTGCGGCGCTCGCTGGGCCTCATGCGCGACCGGCCGTAAGCGGCTCAGGCGGAGAGCAGGCCGCACAGCGGCGGTGCCCAGGGCAGGGCGGCATGGTCGGCCCGCAGCGCTGCCAGGCGGGCCGCCGCCTCGGCCGGGAAATCGGCCGTCCGGCGGGTGGTCAGGTCGGCATAAGCGGCCAGCACCTCCTGGGTGGCGGCGATGCTGCCGGTGCTGTCATTGAGCAGGATGTGCACAAAATGCAGCCGCCGGGCGCTGACCCCCAGGACGCGGCTGTAGACGCTGAGGGTTTGCCCGGCGTGGACTTCGGCCAGATACTGGATGAATTGTTGCAGCGCGAACATGCCGCCCTGCTGTGCCTGCAACGCCGCAAAGGTGATGCCCGCGTGCGCGAACAGCCCCCACGCGCCCCGGTCGAACAGGTGGACATAGTACATCACGTTCATATGCCCCATCTCATCCAGATAAGCGGGCGGGATGGTGGCCTGGTGGGTGCGCGGCAGGCTGAGCAGTTGTTCCGGCGCGAGCGTCCATTTGGGCATGGTGGTTTCCTCCGGGTCAGGCTGGCTACGAGGCCCGGCAGCCAGTGGCCTGCGGTGGCACGCGGGCCGGGCGGCCGCCGCATTATAATGACTCGGAGAACCCATCACCGCAAAGGTCAAACCGCCCGTGTGGCACAAATTGCAGCTTTACCCGCGCGCCTTCTGGATTTTGCTGGCCTGTTTTCTGGTGAATCGCGTGGCGGCTTCGCTCATCTGGCCGTTTATGACGCTGTTCATCCGCGAGCAAACCGGGGCGGCGCTGGCCAGCGTGACGGCGCTGCTGTCGATTCAGGCGGTGGCCAGCGTGGCCGGCACCACCTTCATCAGCGGGGTGATGGATCGTTATGGCCGGCGGCTGCCCATGCTGGTCGGGCTGCTGGCCTTCTGCGGCGTGCTGCTGCTGATGAGCCAGGCGTTCACGCTGTGGCAGTGGGCGCTGCTCATCGCCCTGTATGGCGTTTTGCAGCCCATCGTCTATGTGGGCACCAACGCCATGGTGGCCGATCTGGTCGCGCCGGCTGACCGCACCGGGGCCTATGCCATTGTGCGCGTCGTCTCCAACCTGGCGATTGCGCTGGGGCCGGCCCTGGGCGGGGCGTTCATCGTGCAATCCAACCTGTTTGCCTATGGCGGGGCAGCGCTGCTGAACCTGGCGCTGCTGCTGCCGATGACCTGGTTCATCCGCGAGACGCTGCCGAAAGCCAAACGCCGCCCGGCCGGGGAGGAACGCGGCGCGGGGGGCTATGCGGCCCTGCTCAAGGATCGCCCGTTCATCTCCTTCATCCTGGCCTTCACCCTGCTGGAGATCGGCGCGGCGCTGACGTTTAATTTGCTGGCCGTGTACGTGCGCGAACAGTACGCCATGCTGGAAGATGCTTACGGGCGGCTGGTGGCCATCAACGCGCTGATGGTGGTGCTGTTTCAGTACCCCGTCACCCGGCAGGCGCGGCACCACCCGCCGTTTACCATTATCGCCGTCGGCTGCCTGTTCTACACGGCCGGGCTGGTGGGCTTCGGGCTGGCGCAATCGTGGGCCGGCTTTGCCCTGGCCATGGTCATCCTCACCACCGGCGAACTGCTGGTGATGCCCACCGCCACCGCGCTGGTGGCCGGCATGGCGCAGCCCGACCTGCGGGCCCGCTACATGGGCATTTTCTCGCTCACCTATACTGTGGGCACCGGGCTGGGGCCGCTCATCGGCGGGCTGGTGGCAGATGCGCTGGCCCCGGCGGCCATCTGGTACTTTGGCGGCACGGCCGCGCTGCTGGCGGCGGTGCTGTTCGTGCTGCTCCAGCGCCACGCCACCGTGCCGCACCCTGTCCCGCCGGATTGACCGCTGTTCGGGCACAGTGCCTAAATATAAAACCGGAAATTTCGGGCAGTTTGCCACAGGGCAATCGTTTGCCTTTTGCGGCGCGGCGCGTTATCCTTCTGGCACCATCGGCATTCCGACGATTGAGCGAAAAACCATGCTTTTCATCACCCTGAGCAAGAAGGCGAAGAAGTATCCCCTGAATGAATGAATTCCGGGCTTTTCCGCTTGCCTTGACCAGAGGATGCAGACGAGACATTAAACCGCCCGGACAGGGCGGTTTTTTATTGTCGCTGCCGCTGGCTGTTGAATCACCCTTGATGACTGAGAGGAGCAGCACCCGATGAGCGTCCCCCGTTTGAATGGCACCTGCCCGGAATGTGCAGCGGATTTTGCGCTGCCGGCCGGGGTCATGGTCAATGAGCTGTTAAGCTGCCCGGACTGCGGCGCAGAGCTGGAAGTCCTGGGGCTGGACCCGGTGGAACTGGCCAACGCGCCCGATGTGCAGGAAGACTGGGGCGAATAAGCCGCCCCCGGAGATGCCATCACCCATGACACCACGCCTGGCCATTCTGGTGACGCACCTGCGCCCGGAAGAAAAATTACTCCTCGAAGCCTTTAAAGCCCGCGGCATCGAACCGGATATTGTGCTGGATCGGGATTTGATTTTTGACCTCACCGGCGACCGCACGCAGGCGGCCCCCTCCGGGCGGCCCTGGGGCGAGTATGCGCTGGTGCTGGAACGCTGCGTCAGCACGTCACGCGGGCTGTATGCCCAGGCGGTGCTGAATGCCTGGGGCATTCCCACCATCAACAGTTATGCCACCGCCGCCCTGTGTGCCGATAAGCTGCAAACGACGCTGGCGCTGGCGCGGGCGGGCGTGCC
>JALOOI010000057.1 GCA_025454495.1 Anaerolineae bacterium | reverse complement strand
GGCGCAGCACGGGGCGTACCATGTGCGCGTGTTCGGCAGCGTGGCGCGGGGCGAGGCCACCGCCGCCAGCGATGTGGATTTGCTGATTGACCAGGACTGGACGCGGCTGTCCGCGTGGGGTGGGCTGGAACTGCTGCTGGCGCTGCAAGACCTGCTGCGCTGCCGGGTGGATGTAGTCACGCTGGAAGAATTAAAATCACATCATACCTGACCGGGCGGCGCATCATCACCAGCGAGGAGTGAGCATGACCCCTGCCTTACAATCAACTCTGCACCGGGCCGCCTGGCTGCTGGCACTGCTGCTGCTGACCCTGAGCGCGTCGGCGCAGGAAGCTGCCGCCCGGCTGCGTATGGGGCATCTGGCGCTGGATGCCGGCACGGTGGATGTGTATCTGGATGATACGCTGTACCTGGAAGCGGTCACGCTGACCACCCTCAGCCCCTGGCGCAGCCTGCCGGCGGGAACGCATACGATGACGATCACCGCGGCCGGGGTGCAGCCGGATACGCCGCTGCTCACCCCGTTGCAGTTCACCGTGGCGGATGGCGACTGGCTGACGCTGGCGCTCATCGGCCGGCGGGCTTCTGGCTCGCTGCGGCTGCACGCCGTGCGCGAAGATTACACCCCCATCCCCCCCGCCGAAACGCGCCTCAGCGTTTTGCACGCTTTTTACCCCAATCCGCCCCTCACCGTGAGCGTGAATGGTACGCCGGTGCTGGTTGGCCTGGCCTATCCGGGCACCCAGGGCACCAATGATGGCCTGGACACGGTGAACCTGGTCGCCCGCGGGCGTTACGAAATCGCCCTGGGGCTGATCGACGGTACGCCGGTGCGGACGATCCCGGTGAGCATGGGAGCCGGGCGGCACTATTTCATCGCGCTCACCGGCACGGTGGATAACCCGCTGACGGTGGTCGCTTCCACCCCGCTGGCTGTTGCCGGTACGCCGGTGGCCGTCACCCCGGCCGCGGCCGAAACGCCCGTGCCCGCGCCCATGGCTACGACCACGGCTACAACGGCGGCCACAACCACGGTTACGGCCAGCGCCACGCCGGCCATTGTGCCCGTCCTCAGCGGCGGGGCCCGGCTGCGGGCCGGCCATTTTGCCCCTGGCGCGCCGGATTTTGACCTCTATTTGAACGGGGCCGCCGTGCTGGATGTGCTGCCTTACCCCACCCTGAGCGAGTATGTGGCCGTCGCCGGCGGTACGCTGGAGGTGGCGCTGGTCATCGCCGGGGAGCCGCTGAACGCGGCCGTGCTGCGCCAGAGCCTGACGGTGGCCCCCGGCAGCCTCGTCACCCTCATGGCCATCGGCTCGCTGGATACCGGCACCTTCCGGCTCCAGGTGATCGCAGAAAATACGGCCCCGCTGCGCCCGGCGCTGGCGCGGGTGGCCATCTTCCATGCCGTGCCGGATGCGCCTTTCATCAACCTCATCGCCAACCAGACGCTGCTGGTGGATCGGCTGGCGTTCCCCGGCGCGTTTGCCGGCGGCGGTGATGGTTTCTTCAGCGTGGATGTGCTGGCCACCGATTACACCATGCAGGTGGAACTGAACGATGCCCGTACCCTGAACCTGGGCACCATCCGCATGGGGGCCGGGCGCTCCTATTTCATCGTGGTGGCCGGCACCACCGCCACCGCTTTTTATGTGCTGGATGCGGTCACGCTGGCCGATGTGCTGCCCTGAGCGTGCCTGCTGTGGAGAGGATGCCGTATGACCCTGCCGCCCGCCCGCCCGCCGCGCCACCCGCTGGAACGCCCCACGGCCGATGAACGCGAAGCCGAAGCCCGCGCCGAAGGCCTGCGCCAGGGCAAATTGATCGCGGTGGAACTGCCTGGCAAACACCGGCGACCGTACCTCACTTACGGGCTGATCGCCGTCAATGTGCTGCTGTTCCTGCTGCGCTTTGTGGATGCATCGGCCGCGCTCAGCCTGTTCCAGGCGGGGATGATTGATGCTTATGCCATTTTGCGCCAGGGCGAGCTGTGGCGGCTGTTCACCGGCATGTTCCTGCACGGCAGCGAAGCGCATATCGTGATGAATATGCTGTCGTTGTACTACGTGGGCAGCAACGTCGAAGCGCTGTTTGGCTGGCGGCGCTATGCTCTGGTCTATTTTCTGGGCGGGCTGGCGGGGTCGCTGCTGCACATTTTCTTCGATGCCGCCAGCCCGGCGGTGGGCGCATCGGGCGCGATCTTCGCGCTGGTGGCCGCAGAAATTTTCTACCTGCGCCAGAATCGCCATCTGTACGGGCGCAGCATCCGCGAGCAATACCGGACGCTGGTGGTGGTGGCCGGCATGAATTTGCTGGCCGGGCTGGTGGCCAGCGGGGTGAGCTTCTGGGGGCACGCCGGCGGCTTTTTGGGCGGGCTGGCGCTGGCGCTGGCCATCAGCCCGCTGTACATCGTCCCGCGCGGGGTGGAGCCAGGCACAAAAGTCATCATCGCCCGCGACGTGAACCCGCTGTCAGGGCGCAGGCGGGCCGTCCTGCTCTACAGCGGCGGGCTGGTGGTGGTGCTGCTGCTGGCGCGGCTGCTGGTCAACCCGCAGCCGTTCCAGCTCGTGCCGTAGCAGCGCCACTTCCTGGGCAATTTCTTTGTTCTCCTGCGTCAGCCGGGTGATGACGGTGGAGAAATAGAGCAAAATGAACAGGCTGAACAGCGCCGCCAGCAAAAAGAGCAAATTCGGCGGATAGGCGATGCCGAGCAGCGCGGCCATGCCATGCAGCAGGTCGCGCCAGGCGCTGATGAGCAGCATGGCCAGCGCCGTCAGCAGCCACAGCAGCGAATATTCCTCGCGCAATTTGCGCCGGCGCACCAGTTCCAGCACGAACACCAGCGCCGCCACCGAGGCCCCCACCGCCAGAATGATTGAGCGTTCCATCGTCTCTCCTGCGCCTGAGCAAAGGCCGCCACCGGCCCTATTGTAGCGCACTGCCTCAGCGGGGATACACCGCCAGCACCGCCGGCACCGGGTCTAACGAGGGAATTTCGTAGCCGGAGGGCCCGATAAAGAGCATGGTGGAGCCGCCGCCGTCCAGGTTGAGGGCCGTCACCACGTCCAGCCCGGCGGCCGGCAGGTAGGCGCTCAGGTCATACAGGCCGCCGCCGAGCAGGGGGGTGGCCAGCAGCAGGATGCGCCCGGCGCTGTCCTGCGCGATGACGGTGCGGCGGCTGGGCCGGCGCTGATTCTCGTTGCGGTGGGCCGCCTGGCCATCCAGCACCAGCATGGGGAAAGCCTGCACGGCCTGCTCCAGCGCTTCGCCCTGGTAGGGCTGGCGCAGCAGCGATTGCAGCCGCGGCACCCCGCCCTGCACGCTGAACATGCCGCCGCGGTCGGTGTAGGACGTGCCATAGGCCAGCCCATCTGTCACCAGCAGCCCGTTGATCGTCCATTCCGGGGTGAAAAAATTGGCATTCACCAGCGCCACCGCGCCGGGCAGGGCGCTGCGCCACTGCGCCAGCGACAGCGGTTCGCCGGGCAGGTAATGCGCCCGAAAGGTGAAATAGGCCGGGTCGATCCGCAGGGCCATCATCTGCCACAGCGGGCTTTGCGGCGGCGTGATGAGCCGCTGCGCCAGCCCCGGCGCGAGCGTTTGCCAGCCGTCGTCCACGGCCGTATCGGCAGCCGGGATGGTGGCGGGCGGGATGGTGGGCGCGGGGGCGGGCGGCCCCGCCGGGGACAGCGGGGCCGTGTAGCAGCCGGCCAGCAGCAGCAGGCCGGCCAACCCGTGCGCGGCCGGGTACAGTCGTTTCACAGGCAACTCAACAGCGGCCAGGCAGCGCCACCGCCTAAGCGGCGGTGCGTTCCCGGCGCACCCACCACTGCCACAGGCCCAGGCCCAGCACCCCGAAGGGCAGCAGCAGCAGCGTAATCACCGCCACCGTGCGCTGCTGCGTATCCGTCAGCAGCAGCGGCACCTGTTCGGGCCGCACCAGTTCCAGCGAAGGAATCTGGCGGTAGGCATCGTAGCCGGTGGCCCAGAACAGCGCCCGCCGCGCGGCATCGGTATTGCGTACCCCGCGCGAATCGAGCTGGCGATAGGCATTCTGGGCGATGGCCGTGCTGCCGAACAGCACCACCCGCGAGCCGGTCTGCGTGTTTTCCGCCACGGCCGCCACCGGGATGGCCCCGGTCAGGTCTTCCGGCGTTTGGGCCAGCGTCTCCGGCGATAGTTCCGCCAGCAGCACGCTGTCCGGGCGGGCATAGCCGGCCGGCGTGGTGCGGCTGAGCACCGTCACCTGCACATTGGGCAGGGCCTCCGGCGCAATGTCGATGCTGCGCGTCAGCGAGAACAGCAGCGAATCGGTTTCATTGCTGTATTCACGGGTGATGAACTGATCGGCCGGGAAATCGGCAGCGATGAATTCAAAGGCGGTTTGCAGAATGGCGTTATTCAAATCCAGCACGATGTCGCTGCGGAAGCGCAGGCCGTAATTCTGGAACAGGTAATCGCTCAGCGCCGGGTCAGTCGCCAGGGCCGGGCCGCCATCCGGGTTCAGGCCGGCGAACAGCACCAGGTCGCCACCCTGGTTCAGGTAATCGGTGACGACGGTCAGTTCTTCGGCCGTCAGCGGCGTACTGCCGCCGATGAGCACCAGCGCCGCGCCATCCGGGGCGGGGGTGGGCGGGGTGAGCAGCGGGTTTTCCGCATCCAGCAGCGAAATTTCTGTCGTCGTCCAGCCGTAGCTTTCGCTCAGTTCCGTGCTGAGGATGCTGGCCCCTTCCGGGCCGCTGTCATCCAGCGCCACGGCATCGCGCAGGGCCGGGTAATACACGCGGAAATCGCCGCTGGACGAAGCCCGCACCAGCGCATCCAGAATTTGCTGCTGGTCGCTGCCGCTGGCGGTTTGCGCCTGGTCGGTCTGCGGCTCGCCATCGGCACCCAGCGGCACGATGATGAACTGACGATCACGGGCGGCGTAGCGCTCGGCGATCAGCGGCTGCCGGTCAGGGTCGATAAATTCATAGCTGATGCGCCCGCCGCTGGTGGTGGCAAAATCATCCAGCAGCACGCTGATCCGATCCTGTTCCGAGGCCCGCGCGGCGCTGAAGAAACCGATGATCTGCATGGGCGGCGTGGTGGGGTCGGCCGCCAGCGTGCGAACAATGCTGCGGGCATCGTCGGTGAGGCTGAAGACCTCAAAATTGCTCACGTCCTGGCTGATGTTAAAGTTACGGATGACGACATAGACCAGCACCAGCGCCACCAGCACAATGGTGGTGACGACGATGGCGGTGCCGCCATACTGCGCCGAGCGCCCGGTGAGGATGCTGGCCGCCTGTTCCGGGGCCATGATGACCCACACGAACAGCGTCAGCACGCCCAGGGCCAGGCCGCCCCAGCCCACCACGCCGAAGGTCGGCTGTGTGAGCAGGTGCAGCAGCGCCACCAGGAAACCGGCCCCGGCGACGATGAGCAGCAGGCCCGGCGGGAACAGCGGCGCGCTGGTCTCCGTCTCCGGGGTGGTGGTGGGGGATGTATTGGGTGTGCTCATCTTAAGAAGCCCTCCAGCGCCGGGTGCCAACAATGATGGTGGTGATAAACAGCGCGGCCACCATCAACAGGATGAAATAGGCCACATCATGGGCCCGCACGATGCCGTTCAGCAGGGTATCGTTGTAGTGGGCCGGCAGGCTTAGCTCGCGGACGAAGCCGGAGAGGCCCGCCAGCGCCGGCTGCCCGGCCAGCAACTGCGACAAAATCGCCGCCAGGTAAAACACCAGCACCGTCGCCGCGCCCAGGAAGGCCGCCACGATCTGGTCTTCGGTGACGGCCGACCAGATCATGGACAGCGCCATGACCGCGCCGCCGTACAGCCACGCCCCCGCATACACCGACAGCATCAGCCCCGCGTCCAGCGTGGAGCCGAAGGCCACCAGCACCAGGGCATACACCAGCGTCAGCGCCAGGATGAAGGTGTAGTACGTCCACGCCGCCAGGAATTTGCCGGTGACGAACGCGAAATCGCCCATGGGCAGCGTCATCAGCACTTCCAGCGTGCCTTCGCGGGCTTCTTCCGCCAGCAGGCGCATGGAGAGCAGCGGGGCGATGAGGAACATCAAAAAGGTGAGCAGCCCCACAGCCCCGCTGATGACGTTATCGGCACTGACCCCGCCCTGGCCCATGGTTTGCTGCATGGCCGCCGAGGCAATATCCCAGTTGAACAGCAGCCCCAGCAGCAGCAGCAGCCCGAAGGCGATGGCATAGGCCACCGGCGAACGGAAAAAGACTCCGGTTTCACGTTTATACACTGCCCAGATGGCTCTCATGCGTCGGTCTCCTCAGCGGCCTGTGCCGTCACTTCCACTTCTTGCTGCGGGGCGGCCACGCCGGCGCTGCGCCGGGTGAGTTCCAGGAAGATTTCTTCCAGATTCACCGCCACCGGGCGAATTTCCAGCAGGTCAAAACCGCCCTGCACAATGGCCCGCACCAGCGCCGGCCGCGGGTCATTGACCATGCTCACCGGCGTAATCACCAGCCCATCCGGGGCCACAGCGGCTTCGGCCACGTTGTCCACCTGGCGCACCGCCTCCAGCAGCCGCGCCGGGTCGCCGCCGGCCCGCACCAGGATGCGCCCGCCGCGTTCCAGTTCGGCCCGCAGCTCGGCCGGGGCCCCCTGGGCCACAATTTCGCCCCGGTTGATGATGACCACTTTATCACACACCTGTTCCGCTTCGGACAGGATGTGCGTGCTGAACAGCACCGTATGCGTCTGGCCCAGTTCCTTCACCAGGTCGCGCAGTTCCAGCACCTGGATGGGGTCCAGCCCGATGGTCGGCTCATCCAGAATCAGCACTTCGGGATCGTGGATGAGGGCGGAAGCCAGCCCCACGCGCTGGCGCATCCCTTTGGACAGCGTGCGGATGCGGCTGTCGGCGCGTTTGCTCAGTCCCACGCGGTTCAGCACCGCCAGGGCGCGGTCACGGCGCTGCTTCACCCCGCGAATTTCGGCCACGTACATCAAATAATCGCGGGCGGTCATATCGCGGTAGAGGGGCACATTCTCCGGCAGGTAGCCCACCCGCCGGCGCACGGCCAGGCTGTCCTCGAACACATCGTAGCCGGCCACCACGGCTTTGCCGCTGTTGGGCGGGGTGTAGCCGGTGAGGACGCGCATGGTGGTGGTTTTGCCGGCCCCGTTGGGGCCCAGAAAGCCGGTCACTTTGCCCGTCTCGGCGCTGAAGCTAATGCCTTTGACGGCCGTCACCTCGCCATATTTTTTAATGAGATCGGTCACTTCGATGCCCATAATGTCGTTTCGCCTGCCTCCTGGGCGCATCGCCCGCTGCCACACACGAAAGCGCCGCCGGGGGGGAAGACCACCGGCCGGCGCGGCTGCTGAATGCGCCTATTATATAGAGGACGAAAACTGCTTGCAGGCGCAGCAAACAGGATTTAAACAAAATTTACATTTACCCGGCCCGGCCGGGCGCAGCTCAGTTTTCTGCCGGGATGGCCGCCAGCACCGGCAGCCCGCCGCCCCGTTCCACATCTTCGTACCGGCGGATGATGCTGCTTTCCAGAAATTCCAGCACGAACACCAGCACCGCCCCCAGGAAGAAGCCGGCCACCGCGCCGATGAGCACATTCACCAGCAGCCGCGGCCGCTGCAAACTGATCTGCGGCACATCTTTCACCCGCGCCTGCACGCGGTCTTCGCGCCGCGCTTCCTGGTTTAGCTCATTCTGGTACTGAATCAGTTGATTGGCCCATTCCCCGGCGATGGGGTTGATGAGCGCCGCCGCTTCCTGATCGTTGGGGGCGGGCAGTTCCACATCAATCTGGATGGACATATTATCGCGGTTGGGGATGAAGGTGGACGCGCCCACCAGTGCCCCCGGCTCCAGGTCCAGGCTCAGCACGTCGATCACCTGGGCAGCGACGATGGCGCTGCGCAGATATTCCGCGCGGCTGTTCAAAAGCTGCACCGAAGCCTGCTGCAAACCCCAGTCCGGCCGCGAGGGCACCATCAGCACCACCATGCTGGCGCGATAGACCGGGGTCATCTGCTGGCTCAGCCAGAAGGCCGCCCCGGCCGTCAGCACGGCCAGCAGCACCATGATCCAGCCGCGCCGCACCAGGATACCGGCATATTCCAGAAGATTCATACATGCTCCCTGTTCACCGCCGGCGGCAGCCTGCCCCGGCCTGCTGGATGACGGGCGGTATTGTATACGACAGGGGGGCCGAAAAAGAAGGGCAGAGGGCCGGCGGCACCCCCCGCCCGGGCCGGGAACTCTATTTCAGCACGGGCATTTCTGGCGTACAATCAGGGTTGAGAGGCAGCAACCAGGCAGGATACAGGTGGTGTGAGGGTGGACGCGGCACAGTTGCAGCAGCAGTTTAAAGTGGTGACGGACGTGAAGCAGGCGTCGCTGTCGCTGGATAGCAACCTCATTTATCAGCCCCACCGGGCCGATCTGGTGGTGCATACCTGGATGGGCGCGGTGCTGTATGTGTACTGGCTGCACAGCGAGCCGCGCCTGCGTGACCTGCGCAGCCTCCTGAAGGACAACAGTCGCACGGGCATCGGCACGCTGTTCCTGTGCGATGTGGCGCTGCTGCCCGCGCCGGCCCGCGCCATCCACCTGAACGACTGGCAGGAAGCCCTGCGCGGCCTCAGCGAAAGCTGCATTTATGGCTGCACCGCCGGGCAGCGCCTGGTGCCGGTGCATTTTCACCCCACGCCCATCGCCGGCCAGTTCGATTGTACGCACAGCGCCGATTTTGTCCTGGAGCATGTTTCGGTGCGGCGGCGCACGCTCAGCGGCAGCCTGAAGGGCGATTATTATCTGGGGGATATTGCCTCGCCGGCTTACCGGCGGCGCATCCATTATGAGCGCGTGCACCAGCGGTTTCATCACGATACGCGCAGCGCCCCGCGCCAGGTGCAAACCGCCCCGGTGGATACGCTGATGCAGTATTACCGGCTGCTGGGGGTGGAGCGCCACGCCAGCGAAAAAGAAGTGAAGACGGCCTTCCGGCGGCTGGCGCTGAATATTCACCCGGATGTGAGCGCTCTGCCGCGCCAGGAAGCGGAACGGCGCATCAAAGAGCTGCTGACCGCCTATGATTTTATCAAAACCTATCACGGCTGGAGCTGAGGATGAAATTGTATTTTATGCGCCATGGCGAAGCCAGCCAGGATGCCGCCACCGATGAACTGCGTCCGCTGACCGAAAAAGGGGCGCAGCGAGTGCATTCGGGCGGCCAGGCCCTGGCCAAAATTCAGGTGACGCTGGATTATATTTATGCCAGCCCGCGCGTGCGGGCGCAGCAAACGGCGGCCATCATGGCCGGCTATTTTAAGCCGGCGGTGGAAACCCGCCCCGAACTGAATTTCGATTTTAGCCTTGACCTGCTGCGCCGCCTGCTGCTGGACAAGGACGAAGAAGCGCATGTGCTGCTGGTGGGCCACAACCCCTCCATGAGCGAGGTGGTGCAGGCCGTCAGCGGGGCGGCGGTGAATATGAAGGTGGGCAGCATCGCCCGTGTGGATTTGTACCCGCCGGCGGTGAAGGGTGGCCTGTTGAAATGGCTGCTGTCGCCCCGCGTGCTGGACGCGATGGCCGGCGCGTGAGGCGGCCTCAGGGGGCGGGGGCGGCCGGGCCGGGCTGGCGCATGGACGGGCGCAAATGGCGATGCCGGAACAGGATTTGCCACACCCGCAGCGCGGCTTCCAGCGCCACCCGCGAACTCATTTTGCTCTCGCCGAGGGTGCGATCCGGGAAATAGATGGGAAATTCGCCAATGCGGTAGCCCAGGCGATGCGCGACGTAGGTCATTTCCACCTGGAAGACGTAGCCATTGGATTGAATGCGGCGTAAATCCATGCCCAGCAGCACCTCGCGCCGCCAGATTTTGAAGCCGCCGGTGGCATCGTACACCGGCAAATGCAGGATGGACGGGGTGTAAATGCGGTTGGCCCACAGCGACAAAAATTTGCGGTACAGGCTCCACGAGGTATCCACCCCGCCGCCGCGCATAAACCGCGACCCCACCACCACATCATAACGCTGGATCATCTCCAGCATGGTATGCAGGTATTTGGGCTGGTGCGAGCCGTCCGCGTCCATCTGCACGATCCATTCTGCGCCCAGGGCGATGGCCTGCTGAAAGCCGGCCAGGTAGGCCGGGCCCAGCCCGTTTTTCTCCTGGCGGTGCAGCACATGCAGCTTTGCGTCATACTCCACCCGCAGCGCCTCCGCAAGCTGTCCGGTGCCATCCGGCGAGCCATCATCCACCACCAGAATTTCCAGCCCCGGCAGCTTCAGGTCAAAGAGTGCCCGCGTAATCAGCGGCAGGTTGTCTTTTTCGTTGTAGGTGGGCAGCACCACCATCAGACGCGGTACAGCCATGCGGGGATTTGCCTCCTGTAACGCTTACAGCCAGAGGCGGTATTGTACAGGAGGCACGGGGCCGATGCCAGAGACAGGCCCGCCCGGCTTACGGGCAGGCGGCTTCGCCGGCGAAGCCGGCCGGACTCCATACCGGCGGGGTGTTGCCCATCGTGCGGGCTTCCAGGCGCTGCACCGTGCCCGCGGCCACGTCCACCAGCGCCACCTCATAGGCCGTCCGCAGCACCAGCCAGCGGCCATCCGGGCTAAAGCGCGGGTAATCGGCACTGATCAGATCGAGCGCGTCCAGGTAGCGCGTCGCGCCCTCCTCCGCCCGGCCCACCAGCGGGATCTGCCACAGCCGGTTTTCCGCCATCCCGCCAAAATCGCGCAGGGCGCTGAGGATGGCCGTGCTGTCCGGCAGCCAGGTGACATCCAGAACGCGGCTCCAGGTGGTGCTGAGCTGCGTGGGCCGTGCTCCCGGCTGCGCCCCGATCATCCACACCATATCATTGTTAGGACTCTGCGCGAAGACAAAGCTCACCAGCAGGCCATCCGGCGACCAGGCCGGCCGGCTGACGCTGCCGGTCAAAAAGCCGGTGAGGGGCATTTTGCCGCTGCCATCGGCGTTCACCAGCCATAAATCGGCCTCGGTCAGCAGCACCACCGGCTGCGCCACCTGGCCCGGCAGCGGCGGCGCGGTGGGGATGGCGGTGGCGAAGACATCCGCCCCGGCGGCGCGGTCTTCGTAGGACAGGTACACCAGGCGCGTGCCATCCGGCGACCAGCGCGGGGCGGCTTCGCGGCCGGAGGCGCTGTAGAGCGCGGGGGTGCCGCCATCGGCGGGAACCCAGGCGATATGGCGCAGCAGCTCGTCGCCATCGTTCCGCAGCCACACAAAGGCGATGCGGCGGCCATCCGGCGACCACTGCGGCTCCCACACGCCCCACTCGCTCAGCGGCTGGCGGTCATATTCGATCAGCGGGCGCAGGTCGCGGCCATCCAGCCGCAGGGTGTAAAGGTGCGCGGGCAGCGCCCCATCGCTCAGCGTCAGCAGCAGGCGGCAGCCGTCCGGCGCGAAGCCCCAGACCGTGTGCCAGCCGGGGCCGGCGCTGAGGGTGCGGTACGTTTGCGTGCCCAGGTCATACAGCACCAGGCCGTCACCGGCCGCCGTGTTCAGCGCGATGAGGGGGCCCGTCAGCGGCAGTTCCTGCGCCCGCGCGGCCCCGCTGCCGGGCAGCAGCAGGCTAAAAAAACTCATCCAGCAGGCGATAAAATGCCACTTTCGCATGATCGACCTTTCGCAGCCCGTAAGCCTTCCAGAAGTGCGGCAGGTAGGCCGCGCCAAAATTATAAATGATGCTGCGCTGCGCCAGCGCCAGGTCCTGATAGCGGTCGGCCAGCCCGGCGCGGCCCACGTCAATAAAGCCGGTCACGCGCCGCGCCGCTGCATCCAGTAGAATATTGGGCAGGCAGTAATCGCCATGCGTAAACACCACCTCTTCATCATCCGGCACGGTGTCGTACAGCTCATCCAGCACTTCGGCCGGCGTGCGGCCCTGGCGTTCTTCATCGAAATCGTCCGCAGCGACCAGGCCGGCCTCAACGCGGGCGGCCGCCTCCGCCAGCGTCACGTTCAGGCGGCGATCAAACGGGCAGCCGGCCGCCGGCAGCGCGTGAAGCTGCCGCAGCCCATCCGCCAGCAGCGCCACAATGCCCGCCTGCGTCAGCGCCGGCGCGAGGGCCTCATCACAGGCCACCCGGCCGGGCACGGCCGTCATCAGCAAAAAAGCGCGGTCAGCATCGGCACCGGCATACCGCACCTGCGGCACGGGCAGCCGGCCCTGCAACCAGCGCAGCCGGGCGATCTCCGGCGGCAGGGGGGCGGCGGCGCTGTGGCGGGCCGTCTTCAGGTAGTGCTGCGTGCCGTCCGGGTACGTCAGGCAGTACACCGCGGCATCGGTCATGCCCAGGGTATTCTGGGACCAGGTGGCCGCCGCCACCAGCGCCGCCAGGTCAGCCGGCAGGGGGAAGGGAGTTCGTGTGCTCATGCCGATAATTGTACTGGATTCAGGCTGATTTTGATGTATGGTAGTGGCGTTCATCGTTTGGCCGCTGGAGAGCGTTTATGGGGTTGTTGCGTCGTGGGGTGGTGGTGCTGGTGGTGCTGCTGGTGGTGCTGCTGCCGGCCCGCGCCCAGGAGACGAATGCTGTTACGCTGCTGCCGGATACACAGCACCTGACCGGGTTTACCATGTATCTCCAGGAATTAAACCGCTGTTCCGCCGCCGCCCTGGCCATCCATCTGTCGTACTTCCGCGATTATTTCCCGGATGACTACTGGGTGATGAAGCGCCGCCTGAACCCCAGTTTTGAAGATGTGAGCGTCCGCATCGAAGAAATGGTGGAGGTGGCGCAGGAATATGGCCTGAATGGCATCGTGCGGCGCGGCGGCACGCTGGAACTGCTCAAACAACTGGTGGCCGGCGGCTTCCCGGTGTTGATCGAAAATGCCATTTATGAGGGCAATGATGCCTTCCGCGACTGGATGAGCCATAACCGCGTCGTCACCGGCTTTGACGATAACACCGGCGAAATTTTCTTCTGGGATCCGTCCCTGGGCAATGGCCCGGATGACCTGGGGATTCGCCTGCCTTACGACCAGCTTGATGAGCGCTGGCGGCCCTTCAACCGCAATTACCTGGTCATTTACCGTCCCCAGGACGAAGAACGCCTGAAGACGATCCTGGGGCCGCAGTGGGATGCCGCCTATAACGCACAGTGGACGCTGGAACAGGCTGAGGCCGACCGCGCGGCCGGGAAGCTGGATTCGTTCACCACCTACAATATCGGCTGGGCGCAGTTGCAACTGGGGGACTATGCGGCCGCGGCGGCCGCCTTTGACGAAGCCCGCGCCGTCGGGCTGCCCTGGCGCTTCTTCTGGTACGATTTTAGCGTGTTTGAAGCCTGGAATGCCCTGGGGCGCTACGATGATATGCTGCGGCTGGTGCATGAAACGATCCAGCGTGCGCCCGGCGTGGAGGAATTGTATTATTATGCCGCCCTGGCCTATGAGGGCAATGGCAACACGGAACGCGCCCTGCTCAATTTGCAGGCGGCGCTCTCGCGGCACCCGCGCTTTACGGCCGCCCAGGCCGCACTGACGCGCTTACAGGGGGGCTGAGGCCCGCTGCTGCCCCCGTAACGCAGAAACCTCCGGGAGGGTGGAGGTTTCTGACGGTTGGGGAAGCTCTCCGTGGAGTGTGGGGGCAGCTCCACAGAAGGTTATCAGCCTGCTTTTATTAAACGCCGCAATCGTGAACAATTCCTTACACCTGCCGGCCCGCCTTCGTGCTGAAGATGTAAACAGTCTGTAAACCGCCGGGCCCGCCGGTGGCCGGTTTACGGTTCGGCCGCCGCGCCGGGCCCGGCCGGGGTATACACCCACACCGGCAGCGCCGCCGGCGACAGCCACACCTCGATCAGGCGCTGAATTTCGGCCTGTTCAAAGGGGTTCCCCAGGGGGCACAGCGCCAGGCTGTGGAGGCCGTACAGCGCATAATCCCGCGCCAGCGTGAGCAGCACGGATTGCACATAGCGCAGGCGGGTTGCGCCGGTGCTGGTTTCGCGCACCGTCAAAAAGATGAGGCCGGGCTGGCTGTCTGACCACAGCCACAGCGTGCCGGGGCGGTGTTTACCGGCGGCACAGCGCCGCTGGTAGGTGGCGAAGGGGGCGGGATACTGCTGCATCAGCCGCATGAGCAGCGGGTCGGTTTCGGTGCGGCCGCGGGCATTGTGCCCGAAGGCCAAAAAATGCGCCGGCGTGTGCAGCGGATCACCCTGGAGATACGTCAGCGGCATGGCGGCTCCTTATGCGTCACCGGCCAGCAGGGCGCTGCTGCCGGCGACATAACCACTGGCCCACGCCCACTGAAAATTGTAACCGCCGATGCGGCCATCGACATCGCAAATTTCGCCGCACAGGAACAGCCCCGGTGCCGGGCGGGAGGCCATCGTCTTCAGGTGAATTTCCGTCAGCGGCACGCCGCCGGCGGTGACTTCGGCATAGGTGTAGCCGCGGGTGCCCGTCACCGGCAGGGCCAGCCCGGTGAGCGTGGCCACCAGCGCCCGGCGGGCGGCGCGGGGAAGCTGGCTGCCGTGGTGGGCGGCTTCCACCCCGGCGGCGGCACACAGGGCCCGCGCCAGGCGTTCTGGCAGGCCCGCGGCCAGCAAAAAACGCCCCACGCTGTGCGGCAGATGCTGCAACGCCTGGTCAAGCTGTTCCGGCGGGTGTTCCGGCAGCCAGGCGATGAGCAGCCGCGCGGCCGGGTCGCTGTGCTGCGCCGCCTGCCAGTAACGGCTGATGTCCAGCACGGCCGGGCCGGACAGGCCAAAATGGGTACACAGCGCGGCCCCGGTGAAGGCCGCCAGCCGCTGGCCGGTGCCGCTGACCACTTCCAGCCGGGCCGGGGCGCTGAGGCCGCTGAGGGCGCACAGGAAATGCTCCGCCGGCAGCAGCAGCGGCACCAGCGCCGGGAAGATGTGCGCCGTCACCGTGTGACCGAGTGCCTGCGCCAGGCGATAACCGTGCCCGTCGGAGCCGCTTTTGGGCAGGCTGCACCCCCCGGTCGCCAGGATCACACGCCGGGCCCGCAGGTGCCCCCAGGGGCCCTGCACGCAGAAAGGGCCATCCGCCTCACGGGTGATCTGTTCCACCCGGCGCGGCTGGCGCAGCGTGACCCCGGCCGCCTGCACCCCCTGCAACAGCGCGTCCAGCACGGTACGGGCGCGGTCGGTGGTGGGGAACAATTTGCCGGTGTCTTCGCGCTTCAGCGTTACGCCTAATTCGCGGAAGAAGGCCACCGTTTGCGGCACATCGAAGCGCCGCAGCACTTTACGAATGGCATGGCGCGAGGCCCCGGCATAGGCGCTTTCGTCCACGGCATCATGGGTGACGTTGCAGCGCCCGCCGCCGGCCACCAGAATTTTCGCGCCGGGGGTTTTCGCGCCGTCCAGCAGCACAATTTGTGCGCCGGGGAAGGTGCGCCCGGCCTGGATGGCGGCCATCAGCCCGGCCGCCCCCGCGCCCACAATCACCACGTCCACCTGTTCCAGCATGATGCGGCTCCATAACTCCCGGCGGCCGGCGCAGCGCTCAGCCGGCGGCTTCTTCCAGCACGGCCAGCGCCTGGCGGGCGGTGGCTTCCCAGGTGAATTTTTCTGCCTGGCGAAAGCCTTTCTGGCGCAGTTCGCGGCGCAGCGCCCCGTGCCAGCCGATCAAATCCAGCGCGGCGGCGATGTCGTTCACGCTCTGCGGATTCACCAGCAGACCGGCATCGCCCACCAGTTCCGGCAGGCTGCTGGTGCTGCTGGCGATGACCGGGGTGCCGCAGTGCATGGCTTCCAGCACCGGGAAGCCAAAGCCCTCGTACAGCGACGGGAACAGCAGCGCCAGCGCCCCGGCATACAGCGCCGGTTTATCGGCATCGTCCACGTAGCCGGTGAGGTGGATGTTGGCCACCCCGCGCACCCAGTCCGGGTCATACAGCCAGCCGGGGCTGCCGGCCAGCACCAGCGCGGTGCCGTCTTCATGCGCCTGCTGCCAGCGCTCAAACGCCTGCACCAGCCGCAGGATATTCTTGCGCGGCTGGAGCGTCCCCAGGAACAGAACATATTTATCCGGCAGGCGGTATTTTTGCTGCACGCGCTGAATATTGCCGTACAGCATATATTCCGCATCCGGCGCGGCCACGCCGGGGTACACCACCCGGATTTTGCCCGCCGGCACCTGGTACAGGCGCTGAAGATCGTCGGCCGTCGCCTGGCTATCCGCCAGGATGCGGGTGGCGCGGCGGGCCGCCATGCGCGTCGTCACATCCAGATACAGCCGCTGGCCGGCCGGGTGTGCCTGCGGAAAATAACGGTAGCCCAGGTCATGCACGGTGACGACGGCCCGGCCGGGAAAGACGAAGGGCAGCGTATGCGCCGGCACAAAAGTCACATCCGGCGGATCGCGCCGCAGCGCATCGGCAAAGCGCAGGTGCGTCCACAGCCGCGCCAGCGGGATCACCCGGTGCAGGACGTGCGCCGATTCTGGCAGCAGGTTGGCCGCGGGGGCATCGCGGAAATACAGCGTCAGGCGGTGGGGCGTGGCCCGCGCGTCGTTCAGCAGGATGAGATGGCGCAGCAGTTGCAGCGCGTAATGCTCGGTGCCGGTGGCGCGGGCCCGGGTGATGCGGCTGGCATCAATGGCGATGTGCAGGGCAGTGGCAGTCATGAACGATACCATCCAGCAGGGTGAATGAGACTTCATTATGCCGCAGAATGGCCCGGAACTGTATCCTGCATTAGCCTGCATCCGCCGGCGGGCGGGGCGGCCGTGTGCGCCGGCGCAGCAGGGCCCGCAGCGGCGGCCCCAGCACGGCCCGGCCGCCGCGCAGCAGCCCCGCCAGCAGCCGCACCGACAGTTCCGGGGGGGGCGGTTGCAGCACCGGCGGCGGCGGCCGGCCTTCGGCCCGCAGCACCTCGCCGGCGGCCAGCAGGGCCGTCGTTACCGCGCGTTCCATCCACAGCGAAGGGGTGTCCGCGCCGATCCAGTCACCGCAGGCGACCATGCCGGGCCAGGGGGTGACGACGTGCAGACTATCGGCGGTGGGCACGCGAAAGCGGGTATGCACTTTGCTGTTGCGCCGCACGGCCCCGTAAACGAAACTGCCGCGCAGTTCCGGGAAGGCCCGCTGCACTTCGGCCGCCGCCGTCACCAGCAGGTTTTTCTCCGGTTGATCCAGCAGGGCATCGCTGCCGTAGAGATGCACTTCGACGACGCTGCCGCCGGTGTGCGCGTGCCAGGCGCGGCAGTCCGGGTACAGCCGGTGCAGCCAGAAAAAGTTATCCGGCACAAAATCGCCGGTGAACATGCCGCCGGGCGTGCCGGGGCGCGGCGCAGCGCTGAACCACAGCCGGATGACGGTGGAACGCAGCGCGGCCGGAAACGTGAGCGCCTGTGCGGCCGGGCGCGTGGCCGCGCTGTGATGCAGCAGCCGCTGCGCGGCCGGGGCATTCACCGCCAGGATGACGTGCCGCGCCATGACCGAGCGCAGCCCGCCCCGCTGCGCGTCCTCCACCACCACGCGCCAGCCGTCTGCCTGGGGCACCAGGTCAATGACCGTGGCCCCCTGGCGCACCTGGCCCCCCCGCGCCGCCAGCGCGTCCAGCAGCGGCTGGATGAGCGCCGTATGCGCGTCGGCGGCGAAATAGGCCATCTGCCAGCTATCGCGCCGCAGCATGGTATAAAAGCGCAGCGCCGCCACATACGCCCCCAGGTCAATGGCTTCGGGCGGGGCGGCCAGCAAATTCGCCCCCAGGCCGGTGAAGGTCGCTTTCAGGTTGGGTGTCCAGCCCAGGAAAAAATCGCGCAGCCGCAGCCCGTCCAGCGCCCGCTTTTCAGCGATGGGGTCCAGCCCCACCGTCAGCAAAATGCTGGCCAGGATGCCCGGCAGCGATAAAAAATCCAGCGGGATGATGCTGGCCAGAATGCGCGGGTTGAACAGCAGTTGCAGGTAATGCAGCGGGGCCGGAATCCAGCGGGAGCGCACGGCATTGCCCGCTTCCAGGCGGCGGACGGTGCGGCCCCAGCGGTTAATCCATTCTTCGCCGGGGGAGTCTTGCAGCGGCGGCAGGTCAAATTGGGCCAGCAGCGCCCGCAGGTTCACATAGCCGCCCCACACCGCATGAACGCCATGTTCGGGCCGGAAAGACCATTCGCGGCCCTGGTAGCTGAAGGTGTCCGGGTCGCCACCGGCCAGGCGGCCGCCGGCCCACAGCCGATCCGCGTCCAGCAGCAGCGGCGGCACGCCGGCCGCGGCCAGGTGCAGCGCGGCCGTCAGCCCGGCCAGCCCGCCGCCGGCGATGACCACCGGGAACACATGTGATTCGACAGCGGGGGTGGCAGGCACAGCGCCTCTTTTCGCTCACAGGTGCCAGGTTGATGGATGAAATAGAACGATTATGTCCCGGTATTATGCCACAGTGCCGGTGTGCTGTGGTCTTCCGGTGGCTGGTCGGCTGGTTTATCAAAGAGGATGGGTGGTGGAATGATGTTGAGCGCCAGATTGACGCGGGTGAGCCGGGCCAGCGCCTGTGGTTGCGGCACCGGAATAGCCAGCCCATCTTCCAGCAGGTAGTAAAGATAATCAATCCGTGCATCACGCAGATTATTCACTGCTTCGACCGGCGTGGCTCCCTGGGCTTTGCAGCCCGGCAGCTCGGGATGCTGCGCGACGTAAATAACGGAATGATCCGCCAGTTTATCGTGCGAGAGATGGATGGTGTAATGCTGTGCGGCGTATTGTTGCGCCTGCGCCAGCCGGTCTTTATTCATCATCATCTTCCTCATCCTCCGGTTCTTTTTCCAGCCGGGATAGCACTTTTTCAATGCTTTTCAGCGCGTCTCTGGCATAATCCGGGGCTAATTCCCCGCAACTGTGCGGTAACATATCCCGCAGTTCAGGAAAGTCAGGATGGGTGATAATATCGTGCTTTGTTCCTGATCGAATGCGAAACCCATACTGCTCATAGAGTTTTCTTAAATCATCGGCTCGCCAGCCGGCCCTGGTTTGGCGCAGCTTTTTAAGCTGTTTATCGGTTTTGGAGGACATGCATTAGCCCTCACCCTGTGGCTCTGGTTGCGCTGCGGCGACGACATGGATGAAAATTGTTTTGATATGTGCATCACCCGCAAAGAGCCTGACATAATACAGACCGGGTGTTTCCACCAGCACACGTTGTATCGCATTCACCACATTCACCTGAACAGGAGCGGTATAGCCGCTGGTGGGTACAACGAACTCATTGGGAATGGTAAAGAGTTCCTTTTCTTCCGGGTCATAAAGGCGCAGGAAAATGATGTGATGCTGCCCACTTTCGCTCCGGTCAAATTCAAGCTGAGCAACAATATGTATTTGCGGAATGATCACGGGTAAGGATGGGGCATTAATTTGGGTGAAAATGCCCATAACATTCAGTTTGCCACTGCTATCAGCACTGGCGAAATCGGCTGTAAAAAACAGGAGGACTTCCATCGTCGCTGTCATCACCTTCTGCTGGTGGTTGCATTATTCTGGCAGCCTTTGCCCGGACGCGCTATCGCCAGCGCCGCCGCTTCGGGGTAGAATCGGCCTCATGGTTGAACGTGTCCCGGCCGGCAGCGGCCGGGCATACCGGCAGGATAACCCGCATGAAATGGCTGGAACAACTGGCGCTGATACTGCTGCGCCCCCCTCTGCTGCTGCTGTGGCGGCTCATGGGCTGGCGGCTGGAAGGGCAGCTACCTGACCTGGATAAGTATATCATCCTGGCTGTGCCGCATACCTCTTTCTGGGATTACTTCCATACGCTGATGGCCGCCGCACAGATGCGCCGGCTGCCCCACACCACCACCAAGCATACCCTGTTCTGGTTCCCGCTGGGCCTGTTCCTGCGGGCCACCGGCTGCATCCCCATCAACCGCGAGCAGGCGCTGAATATGGTGGATACGCTGAGCGAGATGATCGCCCGGGAGCCGCGCTTTGTGCTGGTCTTTACGCCGGAAGGCACGCGCAAAAAAACGCGCTACTGGAAATCCGGCTTTTATTACACCGCCCTCAAGGCCGGCGTGCCCATTATGTGCTGTGCCATTGATTATCAGCGCAAATGGATCAAAGCCGGCCCTCTCATCCACCCCACCGGCGACATCATAGTGGATTTTGAGAGCATCAAAGCCTTTTACCAGCAGCACGGCCGTAACGGCAAATTTCCCGACCAGGTGAGCGACCTGGCGCTGAAAGAGCGCCGCTATGATCCCCTTCAGCGGGACGACGCGCCGGCGCTGGAATCCTGATCCTGATCGGCCGGCGCGGGCTGCATCACAGCGGCATAATCCGCTTCGGTGACGAATTCGCCATTTTCAATCTCGCGCCCGGTGAGGTTGCGCTGCCGGTCAAACCGCAGCGTCACCGTCACCGGGAAGGGGCAGCGGCTGCCGCGGGCTTCTTTGCGCACCAGGTAGCCGCTTTCATCATCGTTCAGCGACAGGTGATTGTACACGTCCACCCGCAGGCGCAGCACCTCCTGGCACATTTTGGGCCGCACATACACATACAGCCCGTTATCTGCCCGCTGCCCGCCGCTGCCCAGCCCGAATAATTTTTTGAGAAAATTCATCGCCTGCCTTCCCGGTCTCCCTGTGCCTGATAACGCCCCGGCCCGC
>JALOOI010000056.1 GCA_025454495.1 Anaerolineae bacterium | reverse complement strand
CGGGCGCGACATCGCCGTGGTGACGCTCTACAGCGACTCGCTGGGTGCGCCGGGCGGCGAAGCCGGCACCTACCTGGATTATGTCCGTTTTAACGCCACAGCCATCGCCCAGGCCCTGGGCAGCTAAGCACCGGCGGCCGGGGTGGGCGATTTACCTGCCCCGGCCTGACCGTCCGGCCGCGCCGGCTCACGGGGGCGCTTCATCCTCCGGGGTGAGCCAGTCGCGGCCGCCGCCGCGTTCCCGGCGTAAAAAACCATGGTCGATTAAGTAGCGCCGCACTTCCACGCAGTTCTCACCACTCACACCACACAGAGTATCCGTCACTTCGGCTTCGGTGCCGGTGCGGCCCGGCGTAAAGTAACCCGCCAGCCCGCCCAGGATGACCGGCAGTTTGGCCGTCTTCATCGGGATTTGCCGCAGCATCTTATCCGCCGTATACATCCTGATGATTTTGCGCTGCGCCACCGTTACCGGCAGCGCAGCCAGCCAGTCAGCCAGAGCATTCTGGGCAGCGGCTGGTCGATGTTTCGGCCATTCCTGACGTACAGGGCTGCAAGTGCCGGTCGTCAGGTGGCCTTCGTAGACCTGGCGTACACCTCCCGAACCTGCTCGAACTGTGGTGAAGTGTTTGAAAATTTCGGCCTGTCGGTGCGATGGGTGGACTGTGGTTGCGGCCTCAGTTTAGACCGCGACCACAACGCCGCCCTCAACATTTTGCAACGCAGCGGGTGGAACGCACCCGTACCGCCTGACGCAGCGCACAGTCAGGCGCAGGCGGGCTGTACAAGCCCTCGCCTTCAGGCGTAAGGAGCGTCACAATAGGCGGCGACAGCATCACGGGGGCACGGTGCCCCCGGCTGAAGGAGCAAGAGCGTGAAATTGATCGTCTTTGAACGTGCTGCCCGGCACCATCTGGGCATCGTCACCGGGCGCGGCGTGCTGGATGTCTTCGCCGTGGCACAGCAGCCGCCCGGCCTGCCGCACAGCGTCGCCGACTTTTACCGCCAGGGGCTGGCGGCCCTGCCGGCGCTGGCCGCCCTGGTCGCCACCGCGCCGGACAGCGCCTGGCTGAACGAAGCTGACCTGCACCCCGCGCCCATCGTCCCTGCCCCCGGCAAAATTGTGTGCATCGGGCTGAATTACCGCCGCCATGCCCAGGAAACCGGGATGCCCATCCCCACCACCCCCATCCTGTTCAGCAAATTTTCCGATACCATCGCCGCCAGCGGTGACGCGGTGCCGCTGTACCCGTCGTCCGCCAAATACGATTATGAAGCCGAACTGGTGGTGGTCATGGGCCGCCGCGCCTTCCATGTGGCCGAGGCCGACGCGCTGACGTATGTCCTGGGCTATTGCAACGGCAATGACCTGAGCGCCCGCGATTTGCAGATGCTCACCCCTCAGTGGCTGCTGGGCAAAACGCTGCCCAAATTTATGCCGGTGGGGCCCTATCTGGTGACGGCCGACGACATCCCCGACCCGCAAAACCTGCCGGTGCGCTGCTGGCTGAACGGCCAACTGCGCCAGAATTCCAGCACCGCCGATATGGTCTTCAGCGTGGCGCAGATCATCAGCTACATCTCGCGCTTCTTCCCGCTGGAGCCAGGCGACATCATCTCCACCGGCACGCCGGAAGGGGTGATCCTGGGGGACAAAGAGCCGGTGTGGATGCAGCCCGGCGATGAAGTGCGCGTGGAAGTGGGCGGCCTGGGCACGCTCAGCAATAGGCTGGTCGCCCCCTGAGCCAGCGCCCGGCCGCCACCCGGCCGGGCGTAACTGCGGTACAATCTACGTCTGCTATTGTGCTACTTGAGGAGCTTTTTACCATGGCTTATGAACCCCAACCGGAACATAAATTTACTTTCGGGCTGTGGACGGTGGGCAACATCGGGCGCGACCCGTTTGGGGCCCCCACCCGTGACCCCCTCACCCCGGCGCAGCAGGTGCGGCTGCTGGAAGGCAGCGGGGCCTACGGCGTGAACTTCCATGATGATGACCTGGTGCCGGTGGATGCCACCGCCGCGGAGCGCGACGCGATCATCCGCGAATTTAAGCAGGCGCTCAACGATACCGGTATCGTCGTCCCCATGGCCACCGCCAACCTGTTCGGCGACCCCGTCTTTAAAGATGGCGCGTTTACCGCCAACGATCCCAAAGTGCGGGCCTATGCGCTGCAAAAAGTGCTGCGGGCCATCGACCTGGGCGTGGAGATGGGCGCGAGTGTGTATGTGTTCTGGGGCGGGCGCGAAGGCACCGAAACCGACAGCAGCAAAAGCCCGCTGGAAAGTAGCCAGCGCTTCCGCGACGCGCTCAATTTCCTGTGCCGCTACGTGCGCGACCAGGGGTATAACCTTAAATTCGCGCTGGAACCCAAGCCCAATGAGCCGCGCAGCGATATTTACCTGCCCTCCGTCGGCGCGATGCTCGGTTTCATCAGCACGCTGGATGACCCGGAGATGGTGGGGCTGAACCCGGAAGTGGCGCATGAACACATGTCCGGGCTGAATTTTACCCATGCCGTCGCCCAGGCGTGGGATGCCGGCAAGCTGTTCCACATTGATCTGAACGATCAGCTTTTCGGGCGTTATGACCAGGATTTCCGTTTTGGCAGCGTGATGCTGAAGCAGGCCTTCTACCTGGTGAAATTTCTGGAAGATGTGGGCTACGCTGGCAGCCGCCATTTTGATGCCCATGCCTATCGCACGTCCGATTATGCCGATGTGAAGGAATTTGCCCGCGGCTGTATGCGGACGTACCTCATCCTGAAGGAGAAAGCGGCCCGCTTTAACGCCGATAGCGAAATTCAGGCGCTGCTGGCCGAAGTGAAAGCGGATGAGGGCCAGTATGCCTACCTGGCCGGCGGCTACAGCCGGGAAGTGGTGGCCCGGCTGCGCGGCGAAACCTTCGACCGGGCGGCCATGAACCGCCGCCCGCTGCCCTATGAACGGCTCGACCAGCTCACCATTGAGCTGCTGCTGGGTGTGCGCTAACGCGCCGGCCGCAGGATGAGCCTCATGCCTGGCTGGCAGCCCTACCCGCAGCCGAATACAACGATCAGGGGGGATGTGCGCGTGTGGCCCGCGCTGCACAGCCCGCAACTGGGCAACCGGCGCGATGTGCTGGTGTGGCTGCCGCCGGATTATGACCACAGCAACCGCGACCGTGACCGCCGCTACCCGGTCTTTTACCTGCACGACGGGCAAAATGTGTTTGATGCCCATACGGCCTATGCCGGCGAGTGGGAAGTGGACGAAACCATGACCCGGCTCGCCGCTGCCGGCCAGCCCGCCATCATCGTCGCGCTGCCCAACATGGGCGAGGGGCGCAGCGTGGAATACTGCCCCTATCCCTTCCGGGGCCGGGATGGCCGGTGGCTGACCGGGCGCGGGGCGGATTATGTGCGCTTCCTCACCGATACGGTCAAACCGCTGATCGACAGCACGCTGCGTACCCGGCCGGAAGCCGGCAGCACCGGCATCGCTGGCTCCTCCATGGGCGGCCTCATCAGCCTGTATGCGCTGCTCACCCGCCCGGACGTATTCGGGCGCTGTGGCGCGTTCAGCACGGCGTACTGGTTCGGCGACCAGGGGCTGCTGCGGACGATCACCGAACCGGGCCCGGCGCTGCACCCGCAGGCGCGGTTATACCTGGACGTGGGCACCGCCGAAGGGGATACGCTGGCCGGCTGGTTGGGCCAGGACGGCCCGGCCGCCGATGCCGCCTACGTGGCGGGCGTGCGCCAGGTGCGCGATGCCCTGCTGGGCACAGCGCGGCGGCCACCCCACCTGCGCTATGTGGAGGCCGCCGGCGCACAGCACCGCGAAGCCGCCTGGGCGCAGCGCTTGCCGGATGCCCTGCGCTTTTTGCTGGAGGATGTTTGACAGCAGCGGTGTTTTACGGTTTAATGGAGTTCATCATGGTTCACAGGGGGCTTTGATGACGCTGGCAACCTTCACGCCGGAGCAACTGGTCAATTTGCTGTGGGACAAAACGCGCCGCCAGGCCGTCATTACCGCGCTGGTGGGCGGCCTCACCGCCACCGAACTACGGCGCGTCGTTCTTAGTCCGGCCGCCCGCGCCGCGCTCATCCAGGGGTTGCAGCACCCGCACAGCAAAGTGCGCTGGTGGTGTGTGCAATTGCTGGATCATCTGGCGGATGAAAGTGCCGTGCCGGCGCTGCTGGCCGTGGCCCGTACCGACCCCACGCCCCGCAATCGCCGCCATGCCCTTCATGCGCTGGCGTGCCCAAAATGCAAGCCGGATGGCTGCCGGCTGAAAGTGGATCTCCGGGAGGATTTGCGCGAGATCAGCCGCACCGACCCGGATGCATCGGTGCGGCAAACCGCGCTGGACGAACTGGCCGAACTGGCAGCGCTCTAACGGCCGGCCGGGGAACTCAGGCGGGGTTACGCAGCGTTTCGCGGGCGCTGTGCAGCCCGGTCGCGCCATCCGGGCGCACGCCGGCCGGCGTTTCAATCTGCGGCGTGCCATCCGCTTCGATGCAGCGCACCTCAAAGGTATGGCTGCCTTCGCTGAAGGCCCAGTCATAGCGCCACAGGTTCCAGGCGCGGTCACTCATCGCCGACCGAAGCTGCGCCGGCTGCCAGTCGCCGCCGTTCACGCGCACTTCCACCCCGGCAATCCCACGATCCCCGGCCCAGGCCATGCCGCCAATGGGCACCAGATACTGCGCCCCCTGGCTGTAAATGGCTTCCGTCGCCACCGTATCAATCACCGAAGTTGCCCGCACCAGCGCCTCGCGTGACCAGCCGCGGCGCACCCAGTAGCCCTCACCCATCGCGTCCACCACCTCAATCCGGGTGATCCACTTGGGCTGTTTCATGCCGTAGCGATCCGGGATGTGCGTCCGCAGCGGGAAGCCGTTACGCTGCGGCAGCGGCTTATCATCAAAATCGTAGGCCAGCATGATGCGTTCATCCTGGCGGATGAGGTCGAGCGCCAGATATTCATCGAAGCCATCCGCGCCATAAATTTTGAGCGCCACCGCCGAAGGGGACGGCTGAATTTGCGCCAGAATGTGCTGGAAAGAGACCCCCGTCCATTTGGTGGTGCTGATGAGGCTGCCGCCGATGGGGTTGGAGATGCAGGACATGGTGATAAAAGCATCCTGAGCCGGCATGGCGCGGATGTCCTCCAGCGACCAGTTGACCTCATTGGCCACGCTGCCGGTGATGGGCAGGGTGTAGGTGGCGGCATCGAACTCCGGCAGGGCCCCGGCCACAATATCAATGCGATAGTGGCGCTCCACCGGCGTATATTCCAGGCGGGTGCCGGGGGCGGGTTGCAGCGGGTCGGCGGCGTTGGGCAGCGGGCTGCCGCTGCCATCCACCAGGGCGGTGGCGGTGCCATCGGCCGGGAGGGCCGGGGCGGCGGGGGTCGCCGGGTTCAAGATGGTGTTCAGCGCCGCGCCCAGGCCGGTGCCGACGACGGTGAGGGTGGCGCTGGCCCCGCCCAGGCGCACCAGGAACTGGCGACGGTCGATGACCTGCACGCTGGTTTCGGTGCGGCCATCGGTGTGGCGCTTCTGGCGCAGCGTGACCGCGCACAGCTCGTTATACACCCAGCCCAGGGCCGCGCCCCAGCCGGCGAACAGGGCCAGCAGCCACACCAGCCGCAGCAGCGGCTCCGCCGTGGCAGACACATTCACGCCGAAGCTGATGGCGATCAGCGGCAGGCCGAACAGCAGCCCGGCGCTGCCGCCCGGCCCATAACCTTCCCGCGGGGCCCGCGGCAGGCGATTCATGAGGGCGAAGAAAGCCGCGCCCACCAGCCCGCCCAGACCGGTGAAGATCACCAGCGCCATGATGCGCTCGGCAATTTTGGCATTGCTGCTCAGGTCGCCGCCCGCGCCCAGGGCCAGCAGCACGCTGACCATCGTATCAATCCCGGCCGTAATCAGCGGGCCCGGCAGCAGCCGCGCCATACGGTCGAACAGGTCAAACGGCACAAACGGCATCCCGGCCAGCAGTTCGCCCAGGTACAGCAGCATCATGAGTGGCAGCGTGAGCAGCACGCCGGTGAACAGGCCGGTGAGGCTGTGTGCTTTCGCAGGTGGAGTCATCAGGGTTTCCTCGATAGCGAGCTTTACAGAGAGGATAACGGCTAATTCTTGCACAAAAATTAAAACGCTGTGAGGGTTTCATCCCCCGTGCGGTGCCGGCGGCCGGGGCGGCGGGCGGGGCCAGCCTCGCCAGAAAGCCCGGCGCGGGTCATAATAGGCGCTGCGCCAGCCTCACCACGGAGCGAAAACGTGATCGTCCTTGACGCACACCAGGATATTGCCTATAACGCGCTCGGCTACGGGCGCGATTACCGCCGCAGCGTGGTCGAACACCGCACGCGGGAGCAGGGGCAGTTCAACGATATTGCCACCCTGGGGCTGCCGGATGCGCTCCTGGGGCGGGTGGCGCTGGCCTTCGCCACGCTGTTCGTGGCCCCGGCGGGCCGGTTGTGGCAGGTGCCCGGCGAAGATATGACCTACCGCAGCGCGGCCGAAGCGTACCAGAAGGCGCTGCGGCAGATGGATTATTATCAGCGGCTGGCCGATGAAGACGCACGGCTGCGCCTGGTGCGGACGACGGCCGACCTGGAAGCGGTGCTGGCCACCTGGGCCCCGGAGGCCCCGCTGTCCGGTCGCCAGCAGGGGCTGGTGCTGCTCATGGAAGGGGCCGACCCCATCGTGGAGCCGAAACAGTTTGAGGCATGGTATGAGCGCGGCGTGCGGATCGTGGGCACCGCCTGGGGCGCGACGCGCTATTCCGGCGGCACCGGCGCACCCGGCGGCCTCAGCCGTGAGGGCCGCCACCTGCTGGAGGTGCTGGCCGGCTACCGCGCCCTGCTGGATGTGTCGCACATGGCCGAACAGGCCTTCTTTGAGGCGCTCGACCTGTATGAAGGCCAGCTCATCGCCAGCCACAGCAACCCGCGCAAATTTTGCCCCACGGATCGCCACCTGAGCGATGACATGATCCGCCGGCTGGCCGGGCGCGATGGCGTGCTGGGCGTGGTGCTGTATAATCGCTTCCTCAGCCCCACCTGGCAGGCCGGCGACGCAAAGAGCGCCATCACCCTGGCCACGGTGGTCGATGTCATCGACCATGTTTGCCAGGTGACGGGCAGCGCGGCCCATGTGGGGATCGGCAGCGACCTGGATGGGGGCTTTGGCCGCCAGAGCATTCCGCTGGAACTGGACAGCGTGATGGATTTGCTGCACATCGGCACGGCGCTGGCGGCACGCGGCTACAGCGCGGACGATGTGGCCGCGGTGCTGAGTGGTAATTTTCTGCGAAAACTGCGCCAGGCCCTGCCCTGAAAACGCCGGGCACCGGGCCACCGGCGGAAAGATCAGCGGATGATACGGTTTGGGCAGGTAGGGATTGCGATTGGAACCCTGGGGGCGGTGCTGGCCTTCATGGGGCTGTTCCCAGGCTTACTGGGGGTGGAACCCACCCTCGGGATTGGCGTGGTGCAGGTCATGCTGATTCTGGTGGGCTATGCGCTGCTCATCGGCGGCGGGCTGCTGTACCTGAAAGTGACTTTTTACCTGGAGCGCACCGCCAATCTGGGCCAGCAGATCGGCATTCGGCTGGCGCTGACCGGGCTGCTGTTCGCGGCGCTGGCCGGCCTGGCAGACATTCTGGGCTTTGGGTCGCATTTGCGTACCGCCAGCAGCGATATTTTTCTGGGGCAGTTGCAGGCGTTTGGCATCCTGGGCAGCTTCGCCATTTCTTCGGCCGGGGTGCTGCTGTATGCGCTGGCCGGCGCGCGCCAGATGCGGCTGGAGCCGGCGCTGGACCCGGATCGCACGCAGCCGCTGCGGAAAGTGGAGATTAAGCATGTCCCTCCCGCTTGAGCGCCAGAATGCCTACCGCGCGCGTTATGCCCGCCTGGTGCCCGGCTGGCAGCCGGCGACGGCCGTCTATGAAGACCTCATCCGCCGGGCGCTGCACGATGATGCACGGGTGCTGGATCTGGGCTGCGGGCGCGGCGGCGTGCTGGAACAACTGGACGATGTGGCGTTGCGGGCCATCGGCATTGACCCGGATACCGCCTCCCTGCGCGAGCACCGGCTGCCGGGCCTGCCGCTGGCGGCCGCCACGGCCGTCGATTTGCCGTTTGCGGCGGGTACGTTTGACCTGGTGATTTGCGCCTGGGTGCTGGAACACCTGCCCGACCCGGCGCGGACGCTGGCGGAAGTGGCGCGGGTGCTGCGGCCGGGCGGAGCCTTCATCTTCCTGGCCCCCAACCGGCGCAGCCTGCCCGCCCTGCTGAATCGGCTGCTGCGGCCGCTGCAAAGCCACCTGGTGCCCCGGCTGTACGGCCGCGCGGAGGTGGATACGTTCCCGGTGCTGTACCGCGCCAGCACCCCGGCCGACCTGCTGCGGCTGGCCCACGCGGCCGGGCTGACGCTGGCGGAATGCCACGTCATCCATGACCCCACGTATTTCGCGTTTCATGAGCTGCTGTTTCGCGCCAGTGTGTGGCTCACGCGGCGGCTGCCGGCGGAGTACGGGGTGCATCTGGCGGGCATTTGCCGCAAACCGGCCGCGCCGGCTTAATTCACGCGCACCGCTTTGATGATGATGCGGCGGGTGTAGGTGCCATTGCTGTAAGAGGTGCTGTCGCAGGTCATCAACACCAGTTCTTCCTGCGCTGTGGGGTTCAGAATGCTGAGATCATCAAACGCCACCACGGATTGCATCGTGACCTGGTAACGATATTCCTGGTCGCCGGCGTGGATGACGATTTCATCGCCGGTTTGCAGCCGATTCAGGCGGAAAAAGACATTCGCCCGGCGCTGCTGCCCTTCCACATGCGCCCCCAGGATAATGCGTCCCCCCTGGCCAAACCAGGCGGTGCCTTCAAAATGCCCCACCCGGGTATTCAGGCGGCGGGTATCCCACGTCACCGCGCCATTGTCCATCTGGTACAGCGGAATGCCCACCACGGGCGCATTGACGTTGATCGCCGGAATGCTAATGCTGACCCCGGCCGAAGCCTGAGTGGCCATCGCAAGCATAAAGATAGTGATAAGACTGAGAACACCGCGCAGCAGAGAAGAAGGCATACATCGCACCGCTATGAGATGATGTTGGCGCTGATAATGCCCTTATCGTAACCGGGTTTGACCGGGAAATAAAGTAACATTTTGCAATATTTAACAACTATTGCAGCCTTATATCCGTTAACGCTGGATTTTATCTTTTAAGTGTCGCAACGGTAGATTTTTGTTATGTTGATGCTGTAACGCGGCGCGGGCCGGCTCAGCCGGTGGTGGAGTCGTTGTCCCCGGCGATGCGCTCCTCCGTTCCCAGATGCTCAATGCTGTAACCGTGCGGGTAAGTGCGATTGGGAGCGTTCAGCAGGCTGAAGGGCCGGCGGCGCGGCGGCAGCGCCACCCGGATGAAGGTGCCGGCCAGCTTCACCGCGCCATGCACCAGCGCCTTGAGCGCGGCCGGCGGGCGGGGAAAGCCAAACGCGGCCCGCAGGCGATCATCCATGAAGGTATAGATGATCTGGCGCAGCAGCGGGGCCAGCGGGCGCGGGTACCACGCCAGAAAAATTTGCAGCGTCGCCTCGCCCACGCGGGCGCTGGCCGGGGTGTAACGAAAATGCTGCGCCTCATACGCCTGGTGAAACGCCTCGAAGGCCGCATACGTGGGCGGGATGTTCTGGATGTTCATCCGCTTACCCACCTCGCACCAGAAATAATAATTGGCGAGATTTTCGTGCTGTGTCGGCTGCCGCCAGCCAAAATCACGGTGCCAGTACACCGGCACAAAAATAAACGTGGACAGCACGTACAAATAATCCTCCTGGGCGATGTTCCAGCGGCGATGCAACTGGTTCATGCGGCGGATGGCGGCCCGGCCGCGCTCGCTGTCGTAGCCATTTTCGGTAATTTCGGCGATGATGAGCGCGGTATCATCGTAGCGCTTTTGCCCCTGGCGGGCAAAATGGCCGGATGCATCCAGAATGGCGCTGATGGTGGGCACGGCATAGGTGCGAAAGAGCGCAAATTCCAGCGCTTTACGCATCATCCACGGATATTCATAACCGCCCACGCGGCGCACAATTTCTTCATGGTCGCGCTGCGGATCGAGCGTGAGGATGTAGTTCAGGTTGGCGTAACGTCCAAACATATCACCGTCGGGGGTGCTGTGGTTTGTGGGCCCCGGCCTGATGATACACCGCCAGCGCCGGGGCCCACAGTGGGAAAGGCCGTATCAGGCCGGGATCAGCCGCAGCGCTTCATCCGGGGCGGTGTAGCGCAGGCTGAACGTTTCCGCCACGGCCGGATGGGTGAGATGGCCGTGCAGGGTGTTGAGGCCTTTCATGAGGCCGGGATCACTGTGCAGCGCCTCATGCAGGCCTTTATCCGCCACGCGCAGGATATGGCGCAGCGTGGCATTGGAGAGCGCCAGGCTGGAGGTGCGCGGGACGGCACCGGGCATGTTGGCCACGCCATAATGCAGCACACCCTGCTCAAAATAGGTAGGATCGCTGTGGGTGGTGGGGCGCGTGGTTTCCACACAGCCGCCCTGGTCCACCGCCACATCCACGATGACGCTGGCGCGGGGCATGGTGGACAGCATATCGCGGGTGATGAGCTTGGGGGCGCGGGCCCCGGTGATGAGCACGCCGCCAATGACCGCATCGGCGGTGGTGATGGCGGTGGCGATGTTGCCGGCGTTGGAATAGATCGTCGTCAGGTTGCCAGGCATGACATCTTCCAGGTAGCGCAGGCGATCCAGGTTAATATCCAGCAGGGTGACGCGGGCCCCCATGCCCAGGGCCACTTTGGCGGCATTGGTGCCCACGGCCCCGCCGCCCAGGATGACGATATGCGCCGGCTGCACACCGGGCACGCCGCCCATCAGAATGCCGCGGCCGCCGTTATGGCGCTCCAGGTAATGCGCCACGATCTGCGCGGCCATGCGCCCGGCGACTTCGCTCATCGGTTCCAGCAGCGGCAGGCGGCCCTGCGGGTCTTCCACGGTTTCGTAGGCCAGCCCCACCACCCCGCTGTCCAGCAGGGCTTTCGTCAGCCCTTCGGCGGCGGCCAGGTGCAAATAAGTGAACACAATGAGGTCATCGCGCAAATAAGCATATTCCGCCGGCTGCGGTTCTTTCACTTTCAGGATCATCCCGGCCCGCCGCCACGTTTCCTCGGCCGTATGGACGATGGTCGCGCCGGCCAGCGAATATTCTTCATCGGTGAAGCCGCTGCCGGCCCCCGCCCCGGTCTGCACGTACACTTTATGCCCGTGCCGGATGAGCTGGCGCACGCCACCCGGTGGCAGCGCCACGCGATTTTCATCTGTTTTAATTTCTGCCGGGATGCCAATGAACATAAGTTTTTACCTTTTTCATAAAATGGTTGGCTGCTGTTATTGTAGGGCCGTCTGGCGGAAAAAGCACCTCACGGGCGGGGCCACGGGCAGAAGATGCAGCACAGCGGCGCAGAGACACGGAGACAAGATACAACACCGCCCGGCCGGTACGGGCAAAACGCGCCCGTGCCCCGGCGGGCGGGGCTTAATCGCCCGGCAGGGCCAGCGCCACGAACAGCGGCAAATGGTCAGACCCCAGGCGGGGGCCGGTTTCGCAGAACAGCGGGCGCACGTCGGCGCTGTGCCACACATAATCCAGCCGCAGCAGCAGCGGCAGGCCGGCGGGCAGTTCTTCGGCGGCACCGGCCGGGAAGGTGGGCAGCAGCCCGCTGACGGTGGCGCGGCAGGCATCGCCCAGGGTGGCCCGCAGCGCGTCGTAGCGGGGCGAAAATTCGCTCAGGTTAAAATCGCCGGCCAGCAGGTAGGGGGTCGCGCTGCGGGCGGCGGCCGTCAGCAGCGCGTCAAGCTGGGCATCGCGGGCGGTGGCATCGTAGCGCAGCACAAAATCCGGCAGCAGCGGCAAATCCACATGGCGCACGGTGCCCACCGGCATGTCCAGATGCACATTGAACAGCGTCAGCGGCGTACCGGCATAGTCGATCACCACGCGCTGGTTGCGGTCGGCAGCGCCCAGGGTCAGCCGTTCCGCGCGGGTGATGGGATAGCGCGACAGCAGCGTGGCCCCGTTGGCCGCCGGCTGAAGCTCCTGATAGGGATAGGCGGCCAGCAGGTCGGGCATGGTTTGCGGCAGGCGGGTGCCATCCACCTCCTGCAACAGGATGAGATCGGCATTTTTCATCAGCAGCCAGCGCTGCACTTCGCTCAGGCGGGCGTTATCCGGGTAGACGTTGAAGGTGATGAGGGTGAGATACTGCGGCGGCAGCGGCGGCCGGCTGACGGGGAGGAACAGCGGGGCGAACCACAGCACCCCCACCACGCCGAACAGCAGCAGCCAGCCCGCCAGGCGCGGCAGACGCAGCAGCAGCGCCAGCGGCAGCAGCACCACCACCGGCAGGAACAGGTACGGCGTGACGTTGTTCAGCAGCGCCACCCACCACAGCGTTTCGCCGGCCGTCAGCCGCGCCAGCAAATAGACCACCCCGCCGATGAGGTAGAGCGCCAGCGCCAGGGCGCTGCCGGCCCGCAGCCAGGAAGATCGTTTCTCGGTCATAACCTGTTACCCTGTGCCATCACGGTTCATGGTTCATGGTTGCCCGCGGTGCCCCGCAGACGGTGGCCGGGGACTTTTGCGCCAGCATATCAGCCCCGGCCGCGCGTGACCAGTGTCGATTAGTACGGGGAACGCTGCAACACATACCAGCAGCGATGCTCATGGGTGGCAAAATCCACCGCGGCATAATGCTGCGCGAAGGCCGCCTGAAGCACCGCCCGCAGCGCCTGCTGCCAGGCGTGTAAGCGGTCACGGTCATGCTGGCGCAGGATGGCGCGGTCAAAGGGGATTTCGGCGCGGTAGTGGGCGGCCGTCAGGTGCAGCGGCTGCATCACCTGCGGGTAGCCATCGGCATCGGCCCGCAGGATCAACGCGCCGCTGTGGGCGTGGGGCGTGGCGGCCGGGTGGCCGGCGGCGGCCGCCTGCACGCGCACATCGTCCAGCCGCCAGGTGATCTCCAGGCGGTCACTGGGCAGCCCGGCATTCAGGCCGTCGGTCATTTCGCCGTAAAAATTAACGTGATAATGGGCGGCGATGCCGGCCAGCCCGCGCAGGTTAAAGGCCGCGTTGCGCCGCTGCATGGGGTCAAACGTCCAGCCGATGCGGGTATAGCCCTGCTGCAGGGCCCAGTCACGCTGGGCCTGCTTCAGCCGGAAACCAATGCCGCGCGACTGATAGTCAGGATGCACGGCGGCCATGTGCGACCAGGGAAAAACGTGGCCGCCCTGCCGCGCCAGAAAAGCCATGGTAAAACCCACCAGGCGGCCGCCATCAAACGCGCCGATGTTGCTGCCGCCAGCGTGCGCGACCGCCTGCATGAGGTGGGTGGGCACCGCGCCGCGCCCGTCCATCTGCCAGACCAGCATTTCCAGGTCAACCACCGCCTCAAAATCGGCCACATCGGTCAGATGGCGACAGACAATCATGGGCGCAGCCTGCGACTTTCGATGCCGGCGTGCAGGTGGATGTAGCGCAGCCAGCCGGCCACCGACAGTTCTGCATACATGTTGTGCCACACGCGCTGCTGTAACTGCGCCGGGGTCAGCGATTGGGCCAGCGCCAGCGTGTGGCCGCGGGCTTCGCTGAACAGCGCCGGCAAATCGGCCCAGGGGGTGCTGCGGGCCGGGCGATACGCATCGTACTCGTCCCGGCTGAGGGCCGCGCCCTGCGCCACCTTCAGCCGCGCCGCGGCCCAGCGCTCAATGCCAATGATGTGGGTGGCCACGCGATGATGCTCTGCCTGCTCCGGCACCGCCTGCAGGCGGGCCAGAACCTCCTGCTGGCCGCGGCTGAGGTCCTGGATTAAATCGGCGGCGCTGCGCCGGCGGGCGGGCAGGTCAAAAATGAGGCCACCCGCGATGCGATACAGAAAAGACATACGGCACTCCTGCAAGGATCACAACCTGTCAGCCGGTATTGTAACACGGCCGCCGCGCGGGCACGCTGGCCTCCCCGTACCCGCGCGGCTGTGGTACGATAGCCTGCTTCTGCATACAGCCAACGACGGTACACCCACATGCTTCTCAGCGGACTCACGGCGCGGCTGCGCCAGAGCCAGCGGTATCAGGATTTGCAGGCACAGCTCCAGGCCGGCTCAGTGACGCAGCCGCTGCTGCGGGCGGCGCGGCCCTTTGTGCTGGCCACGCTGGCGCAGGACTGGCCCGCGCCGCTGCTCTACATCACCGGGCGCGGCAAACGTGCCCACAACGTCGCCGAACAACTGCCGGTGTGGCTGGACGACGGCCGCCCGGTGCTGCGCCTGGCCGAACCCACGCCCATGTTCTATGACCGGCTGCCGTGGGATAAGAGCGTCATTCAATCGCGGCTGGAAGTGCTGGCCGCGCTCACGCAGCCGGGCCAGCCCGCGCCCATCATCATCGCCTCCGCCCGCGCCCTCATGCAAATCACGCTGCCGCCGGCGCTGTTCGCCGCGCACACGCAGCGGCTGCGCCCCGGCCAGCGCCATGACCTGCAACAGCTCCTCGGCCGGGCGCTGGCCGCCGGTTATGAACCGGCTTCCATCGTCAGCGCACCGGGGCAGTTCAGCCGGCGCGGCGGCATCCTGGATATTTTCCCGCCGCACAGCCCGGCCCCGGTGCGGGTGGAATTTTTCGGCGACGAGATCGACACGCTGCGCCATTTTGACCCGGCGACACAGCGTTCCAGCGCAGCCGTGGCCGAACTGCGCCTCATCCCCGCCCGCGAAGCGCTGCCGGGGCACACGGCGGCCCTGGCCCAGCAGCTTGCGCCCTGGTTTGCCCATCTGCGCGGCGGCGACGACGCACCCGGCAGCCTGGCGGCCGATGGCGCAGCGCTGGCCGCCGGCACCGCCTTCCCCGCGCTGGAATATTACCTGCCCTGCCTGTACGACGCGCCCGCCACCGCGCTGGATTACGCGCCGCCGGACGCGCTCATCCTGCTGGATGATGCCGATGACCTGCGCGACGTGATGCAGGAAATCAGCGATGATGCCGCCACCAGCCGCCACAACAACGCGCAAACCGGCCAGCTTCCGCCGGCGTATCCAGCGCCGTTTGTGGGGCTGGCCGCCCTGCACGCCGCGCTGGCCGCCCGCCGCGTGCTGACGTTGAACGCCCCCGGCATGAGCCTGAGCGCCCCGGACGACGACGCGCCCGCCGCCGATACCGCCCCGCGCTGGTTCGTGCCGGAACGCCGCTTTGGTGGCCAGCTTCGGCCGGTGCTCAGCCATGCCCGCGACTGCCGCAGCCGGGGCGAGGCCGTCGTCATCGTCAGCGGCCAGGTGGAGCGCCTGGCGGATGTGTGGGCGCAGGAGGCCGGCGGCTATCTGCCCCGGCTGGCCACCCTCACCGACGCGCCCCCGGCCGGGCTGCTGGCCGTGCTGGAAGGCAGCCTGAGCGAAGGCTGGACGCTGGACACCGGCCGTGAGCGCCTGCATCTGCTCACCGACGCGGGCCTGTTCAACTGGTCGCGGCCGGAGCCGCGCCGCCGCCCCGCCCCCCGCGCCGGCCGCAGCAAAGCCGCCGATACCGGCTATGGCGACTGGCAGCCCGGCGATTTTGTGGTGCATGTGGATTTTGGCATCGGGCGGTTTCGCGGGTTGCAGGCGCGAACGGTGGAAGGCAGCGCCCGCGAGTATCTGGTGATCGAATATGAGGGCACCGATACGCTGTTTGTGCCCATCCACCAGGCCGACCGGCTGACGCGCTACGTGGGCGCGGATGATACCCCCCCGCGCGTGAATAAACTGGGCAAGCCCCAGGACTGGCTGAAAACCCGCGACAAAGCCCGCAAAGCCGCTGAAGAAGAAGCGAAAGAACTGCTGGCCATCTATGCAAAGCGGGCCGCCAGCCCCGGCCACGCCTTCCAGCCGGATACCCCCTGGCAGCACGAACTGGAAGCCGCCTTCCCCTATGTGGAAACCGACGATCAAATTCGCGCCATCCGCGAGATTAAGCACGATATGGAACAGGCCGCCCCCATGGATCGGCTGGTGTGCGGCGATGTGGGCTACGGCAAGACCGAGGTGGCGCTGCGGGCGGCCTTTAAAGCCGTCATGGACGGGCGACAGGTGGCCGTGCTGGTGCCCACCACCGTCCTGGCGGACCAGCACTACAACACCTTCAAACGCCGCATGAGCGCCTTCCCGGTGCGGGTGGAATTGATCTCGCGCTTTCGCACCCGCGCGGAGCAGACCGCCGTGTTGCAGGAACTGGCCGGCGGCCAAATTGATATTATCGTGGGCACGCATCGCCTGCTCAGCGCCGATGTGCAGCTTAAAAATCCGGGGCTGGTCATCATCGACGAAGAACAGCGCTTCGGCGTGAAGCACAAAGAGCATTTTAAGCGCCTGCGGGCCAGCGTGGATATGCTGACGCTGACGGCCACGCCCATCCCGCGCACGCTGTATATGACCCTCTCCGGCGTGCGCGACATCAGCATGATCCAGACCCCGCCGGAAGACCGCCTGCCGGTCATCACCCATGTGAGCACCTTTGACCCGCGGCTGGCCCGCCAGGCCATTCTGCGGGAACTGGAGCGCGGCGGCCAGGTGTTCATCATTCATAACCGCGTGCGTACCATTGACCAGGTGCGCGAGCGCTTTGAAGCCATCGTGCCGGAAGCCAGCATCGTGGTGGCCCACGGGCAAATGCCGGGGCGAATGCTGGAAAGCATCATCAGCGATTTTGGCCAGGGCAAATATGATATTTTGCTGGCCACCAGCATCATCGAAAACGGCATCGACATGCCCAATGTGAACACGCTGATTGTTGACCGGGCCGATTTTTTCGGCATCGCGCAGCTTTACCAGATTCGCGGGCGGGTGGGGCGCGGGGCGCAGCAGGCTTACTGCTATTTCTTCCATGCCGGCAAACTGACGGAAGAAGCCCGCACGCGGCTGGAGACGCTGGCGGAACACAGCGACCTGGGCGCGGGCTTCCAGATCGCCGTGCGCGACCTGGAATTGCGCGGCGCGGGCGACATCCTCAGCACGCGGCAGACGGGCTACATCGCCACAGTGGGGCTGCAACTTTACACGCAGCTTTTGCAGCAGGCGGTGCAGGCGCTGAAGCACGAAGCCACCCCCGCCGGGGTTGACGCGCTGCCGGCCTACCCGCGCGAACAGGTGGTGATTGACCTGCCGGTGGCGGCCTACATCCCCGGCGACTGGATCGCCGAAATGTCGCTGCGGCTGCACCTGTACCGGCGCATCGGCAGCCTGCAAACCCCGGCGGAGCTGGACGCGCTGGCGGAAGAACTGCGCGACCGCTTCGGGGCGCTGCCGACGGCCGTCGATGGCCTGCTGTACCAGATTCGCGTGAAATTGCTGGCCAACAGCATCCGCGCGACGGCGGTGCAGCAGCCACGCCAGCACATTTTGATTAAGCTGCCCTGGCTGGCCGCGGTCAACCGCACGGCGCTGGCGGCCCGCCTGGGCAGCGATGTCGAGGTCAGCCGGACGGCGGTGGAACTGCGGCCGGAGCCGGCCACCTGGCGGCGGCGGCTGCTGGAGGTGATGGCCGCCATCCGGGCCGGGCTGCCGGAAGGTGGCAGCGGGACGTGAGCGCCTTCAGGCCTGCAAAAAGCGTTCCGTCAGCGGCGGGCGCGGGCGGCTCTGCCCGTCCACCAGGCCGTAACCGTTGTGCATCCCCTCCGCCCAGGCATACCAGATGATGGCGGCGATGCGGTCGCTGTAGCGCGTCTTAAGATACTGAATGAAGGGCAGCGCATAGCCGGCGATGTTGCCGGCCGGGTCGCTGCCTCTGTCCAGCACGCCCCATTCCGTCACCCACAGCGGGCGGCCGGGCAGGACGCGCATCAGCGCCTGCAGGGCATCATCCACATGGCCAAAGGGGGCATAGGGCAGGCCCGGCTGCGGGCCGCGCCCGTAAGGATGCACGGCCAGGCCATCCGGGCGCACCCCGGCCGGCATGGCCCGCAGCGTCGCACGGGCATACGCCTCGGATGGCTCCGGGCCGGAGATGTGCCCGCCGCTGATGATGAAAGCCTCGCGGTCGCTGGCGCGAATGGCGCGGATGCTGCGGGCCAGCATCTCGCCGTACTGGTGCGGCGGCACCGGCACCGAAGCGATGGCATCCGGCCCGGCATCCTGCTCATTCCAGATTTGCCAGGCGTGCACCAGCCCCTGGCCGGCATACTGCCGGGCGATGCGCCCCAGCATCTCGCTGAACCGCTCGATCAACCCGCGCCATTTGTCATCGCTCATGGCATTCCAGGGCCAAAATTCCGCCTGGCCTTCGCCGTAGGTCTGGTGGCTGGTGACGAACATCACCCGGTAGCCGGCGCGGGTGTAGCGCTCCGCCAGCGGCGCATAACGGTTGTAGGCCGCCTGCACATCCTGGGAGCCGGTGCCAGCCGACACGTTATAGCCGATGCGCACCCAGCCCAGTTGCCCCAGGCGGGCGGCGGGGGGCGTGCCCAGGGGGTGCAGCGCGTCCAGGTTAACCCCCACCGGGTTCACCCCGGCGAAGGCATCGCCGCGCACAATGGCTTCCACGAACCAGGCGGCCACAAAGCCCTCGCGGCCCTCCGGCGTTTTAATTTTCAGCCACTCGCCCTCCACGCCGATCTTGCCCAGGGCGCGGCCGGGCATCTCCAGCACTTCCAGCGCATCCCACGGCTGCACCTGGCCGATCACCTGGCCGGTGGTGCCGGCCAGCGTCCGCACGCGCAGGCCGCTGTCCGTGGGGCGCACGCGCATATTTTGCACGTACAGCAAATCGGTGGGGTTCACCAGCCCCGGCAGCCGGAAGCCGCTTAAGCCGCCGCCGGACTGGTTTTGCACCACCAGGCGCAGGCTGTCCCCGGCGGCCTCGCCCAGCACCTGCCCCGCGGTCACGGTCTGGCCGGCGCTCACGCTGAGGCGGCGCAGCCGGGCATACGTCACCAGGTAGCGCGTCTGGTTGAAGAGGGTGAGCACCTGCACGAACATCCCCGGCAGCACGTCCGGGCGGCCCGCGCCACTTTGCACCTGGAGCACGGTGCCGGCGGCCCCGGCGATGACCTTTGCCCCCGGCGCGGTGAGGATGTCCAGCCCTTCGCAGTTGGCCGGTGTGCCGGGCGCGTCATTAAAGCGGCGCACCACCCGCAGCGGGCGCTGGTCGGTGGGGTATTCCACGACGAACCGGCTGTACAGGTGCGGCGGTTGAAGCTGGCGCTCGCCGTAGCGATCATTGGTCTGGATGCGTTCCTGCAAAAGGGGGGTCATCTGCGCCGGCGTGCGGGCGTGGATCACATCAATCCGCACCACCTGCGGGTAAATGCGCCGGATGTGGGCCACCGGGTCATCCTGGAACCAGGTCAGCGGCGCGGCGACGGCGCTCACGGTGCGGTAGCGATTGAGGTCATTGCCCCGCGGGGAGCGCACCACCGCCACGCGGGGAAACTGGCGCAGGTAGGGGCGCAGCGCCGCCAGCCAGGTTTCAAAATGGTCATCGGGCAGGACAAACGCATGAGAAATATCAGCAGTCATGGCGGCGGCTCTTTACGGGCAGATGGTTCAACAGCCCTGATTATACCGAAATGCGGCCGGTTGTCCTGTTTTCAGGCGGGGACAGGTTCGCTATAATCCTGGTGAGTGTTCACTGACATATTGTGACATCTCATGCGCCGATGGCTGGCCCGTTGTTCTCTGTTCAGCGTCCTGTGGCTGCTGCTGCTGTCCCGTTTGCAGGGACAGGAGGCGGCGACGCTGCTGGCCGCCTGGCGTGCACCGGATGGCCGCGTGGAACTGCGGCTGAGCGTGCCCGCCGGGGCTGAGCTGACGCAGGCCGCGCTGCTGGCGGGCGATGCGGCCACCCCGCTGCAAATCGAACCGGCGGCCGCGGCCCCGCGCTGGCTGCTGCTGGACGCGGGCGAAACGCTGCTGGCGCTGTATCCGGCGGTGGGGGCGGCGGTGGAGCGCTGGCTGGAAGCCGGGGCAGCCCCGGCCGGGCTGGTGCTGGTCGATGGTCAGCCGCGCTCCCTGAACGTGACGGCTGAGCCGGCCGCCTGGCGCGATTTTTTGGCCACCTACAGCGCCGGCGTGGGCCAGCCCGCCTGCTTTGCCGATGCCCTCACCCCGTTGAGCCTCCCGCCGGCCGGCACGCTGTGGCGCGTGCTGGTCATCGCCGGGGCGCACAACACCCTGCCGGGCTGCGCGGTGGCGCGGCTGCCGGCCTTTCCTTTCCCGGTGGATGTGCTGCTGGTGGGGGCGACGGCTGACCCGGCGCTGATCCAGCTTGCCGAAGCCAGCGGCGGCCGCGTGCTGCGGGCCGATCTGCGCCGGCTGGAGCCGGCCCTGAATGAGCTTCAGCAGCGCTGGCAGCAGCCGCTGGTCACCCTGCGCGGGCAGGTGGATTCGTC
>JALOOI010000055.1 GCA_025454495.1 Anaerolineae bacterium | reverse complement strand
ACAGGACGGCTCATAATTGCTCAGGCGCTGCACCCGGCGCGGCGGCACTGCGCCCGCTGGCAGCAGATGATTCACCGTGGTGGTGACATCGGCATTGGCCAGCACCGCATCGGCGGCCACCGGCGGCCCGTCGGCCAGCAGCACGCCGGCCGCCCGCCCGTTGACCACCTGAATTTGCTGCACCGGCTGCCCCGTGCAGAGCGTCACCCCCAGTTCTTCCGCCAGGCGCTGGAGGGCCGCCGCGATCTGGTAAATGCCGCCCTGCGGATACCACACGCCGCCGGTCAATTCCACGTGGGCGATGACGTTGAGCGTGGCCGGAGCCTGGTAGGGGCTGCCGCCGACGTAAGTGGCAAAACGCCCCAGAAGCTGGCGCAGGTGCGGCGAGCGCACATGCTGCTGAATGGCCGCGCTCATCGTCCGCAGCGGGTCGGCCTTCAGCCAGTCCTGCACCGGCACGCGGGCGAAGCTGGCCGGGGTGGGCGGCTGATCGTAAATGAAGACGGAGCCGGTGATGCGGTGGATTTGCGCGGCATAGGCCAGGTAGCGCAGGTAGCCTTCCACATCGCGCTCATCCAGCCGGGCGATTTGCTCCGCCATGCGCGTCAGGCTGGCGCTGGCATCCAGAATCACGCCATCCGGGTAAAAATAGCGCGTCAGCGGCTCCACCGGCAGCAGCGTTAAATAATCGTCCAGCCGGCGGCCGGCGCTGTGGAACAGGTCTTCCAGCACATGGCGCATGGTAATCACCGAGGGTCCGGTATCCCAGCGGAACCCGTCGCGGCTGATTTCGCTCATCTTGCCGCCGGGGCGCTCATTCTTCTCGTAGACCGTCACCCGGTAGCCGGCCGTCCGCAGGCGGATGGCGGCACTGAGTCCGCCGATCCCTGCGCCAATGATGATGATGTGTTTAGCTGCCATGGGCGGCTCCGTGAATGCTGTTCTGTGGCAGGGTACGGCCTTTCCAGCGCGGGCCGCCGGTGTAATGCCAGCGAATGGCGCGGGCGGCGATGAGGGTCATCAAAAAGACGGACAGCGGCATGAACAGGGCATCCAGCACCCGCTGCCGGCTGACCGCAGCCGACAGCGCGCGCACCCCGATGCCGGGCAGGATGAGCAGCAGCCCCCACAGGCGTGTTTCCGGCAGCAGCAGCCACAGCCACGGCAGCCAGAAGATGAGCCAGTGGAACAGCGTACCGGCCAGCAGCGCCAGTACGCTGTTGCCATAGCCCGCCAGGATATTTTTGGCGAAGCCATCGCGCACGCCGGGCCAGCCGGTGTACATGCGGCAGCCGATCAAGCCCGCGCCGTCGGCCATCCGCAGGCGCAGGCCGCGCTGCTTCGCCAGCCGGGCTAGATGCACATCATCCAGCACGCTGGCCGCAACGGAGGCATGGCCGCCCACCCGCGCATAAGCGGCCCGCCGCCAGGCCATGCACTGGCCGTTGGCGGCCGCGAAAATGGCAAAGGGCGTGTAATGCGTCATCACCAGCGGCAAATAGCCGATGATCGCCAGCATCATCAGGGGCACCACCAGGCGCTCGGCGGCGGTTTCGGTGTGCTGCGTGGGCCACACCGTCACCAGGTCTGCCTGCGACGACTCCAGCAGCGCCAGCAGGGCCGCCAGTGCCGCCGGCTGCCAGCGTGTATCGGCATCGGTGAACAGCAGAATTTCCCCGGTGGCGTGCTGCGCCAGCACGTGGCAGGCGTGATTTTTGCCCGTCCAGCCCGGCGGCAGCGGCACTCCGCTGATGACCTTCAGGCGCGGATCATCGGCCCCGGCGGCGCGGGCCAGCGCCCCGGTCGCATCGCTGGAAGCGTCATCCAGCACGATCAATTCAAAATGGGCATACGTCTGCTTCAGCAGCGCCCGCACGGTATCCCCGATGACGGCGGCTTCATTGCGGGCCGGGATGAGGATGGAGACCCGCGGCGTACCGCGTACCGGCTGCGCCTTCAGCCGGGGGAACATGAGCGCATTCAGCACCGCCACCAGCGCGATGATGCTCAGCGCCACCGCTGCGACGATCAGCAGGAGCGTCATGGTTCAGGCGGACTGCGCCGGCAGGAAGGGCAGCCAGCGCTTGAGGCCCGGCCGGCGGTGCAGCCCGTGCCGGTGTTTGGCGGCGAAAAGGAACATATTGGCCACCCACAGCGCGATGTACGGCAGTTCCGCGCCGGTGAGGAACAGATACAGCCCGAAACCCAGCCCGGTGAGGATGATCGTCCAGTCGCTGCTGTCGATGGAGTAGAAGATGTACACCAGCAAAAAGACCTGCACAAAGCCGCTGGCAAAATACGTCAGCGCCATCCAGATGCCGCCGCTGGTGGCGATGGCCTTGCCGCCGTTGAAGCGCAAAAAGGGCGAAAAAGCGTGGCCCAGCACGGCCGCCAGCGCCACCGCGGCAATCTCCCACCCGGCGATGTCGCCGTACCAGAAGGCCAGCGCCACCGGCACCAGCCCTTTGGAAATATCCAGGAAGACAGCCAGCAAAAACCACGCCAGGCTGCCCGTCGCCCGTTTGACGTTGGTCGCGCCGGGGTTGCCATCGCCATAGCTGCGAATGTCCACCCCGGCGACCAGATAGCCGATGAGGACGGAAAACGGGATCGCCCCGACCACGAAGGCCAGCGCCGTCCACGCCAGGGTGCTCATGCGTTGCGCCGCTTCTGCTGAACATACGCCAGCACCATAATCCCGCCCATGGCCAGGCAGCCGAAGAAAGCCGGCCCCGGCTGCCCCCAGAACACCGCCTGCCCGATGCTTTGCAGAAACCACACCAGCCCGTAAATGAGCGCCAGCGGCATGATGCTCAGGCGGGCCGGCCGCGCCAGGATGGTGACGATGGAAGCCGTCAGCAGCCAGCCGAAGTAATTTACCCAGGGGATGCCAAAATAGCCCGACGGCTGTTCCCACACCCAGAAGCCCCGCGCCACCATCTGCGGATCCAGAAATAAATCCCAGGCGGTGAGGGCGGCCGCGCTCACCAGCACGAAAGCCGCCTGCCGCGCCAGCGTGCGCCGCTTTTCCCCCACGATCATCTGGGCCATCACCCAGGCCGGGGGCAGCAGCATGAACCACGCCACCGGGATCAACAGCGGCACGCCGCCAATTTGTGGTTGCAGCCGGTCGGTGTAGAAATAATCGCCGAAGGGAAAGCCCGTTTTGGAGCCGATAAATTCTGCTGCCCAGGTGGTGACGGCCACGATGCCCAGCGTCAGCAGCGCCCGGCGCAGCCCCCACTGGCGCTGAAGGATGTAAAACACCGCGCTCGCCTGGAACAACGCCGCAATGGTGATGCCGGGGGCAAAAACAGCGTCGCCCACCGTCCACAGCGCAATCGGCAGCGCAATCATGACCAGCAGCCAGGCGGCAATGAAAGCATATTCCAGGCGCTGTGCGGGCGTAATCTGCATTGTCAGTCGTTCCGGTAAGCGGGTGAGTGAACTCATGGCTTCAGCAATTTTCCTGTCTCTCCAACGACTTCCATGGCCATGTTGCGCCCGTGCCCGTGATACAGCCGGCGCTTACGGCTGCCGTTGATGGCGTTCAATTCAATTTCCAGCACCGCCTGCATGGTTTCATCCACGCGCAGGTGCATATCGGTGCGCCGCGGGCCCAGCAGCAGCCCGCCGCTGGCGCGGGTGGCGACGATCTTCAACTCATGGTCGCGGTTGTAGAGCGTCCAGGTGACGGTGGTATCGTCGATCACCAGGCGATCCACCTTTGCGCCGTTGTAGGTGGTGAAGCGGTACAGCAGGCCATCGTACAAAAAGCCCACGATGTAGCCCACAAACGGGCGGCGCACCGGGCCCACGCCGGGAATGGTGGCGATGGAGGCCGTCAGGCTGATGCCGGGCGCATCAAAATGGTTGCACTGCATCCACACATAGCCGGTGGGGAAGGACTGGCCCCAGTCTTTTTCGATGTAGCCGCGCCCGCCGGTAAAATCAATCGTTTGGCCGTAAATTTCCAGGCTGCCGCGAATGGTGTGATCCAGGCTCAGCACGCCATGATTGCATTCCATCAGCGCCGGCAGCCAGCCGTACCAGCCCATAATGCCAGGGGAGGCTACCGTGACGGGCCAGGGCTGCGGTGCCTCGAAAAAGAGTTCGCCGCGCAGTGTGCCCACGGCATCATCCACGGCCAGCCGCAGGTGCTGCGCCTCAAAGTGGCTGGCATCCACCCGCACGGTGAAGGCATCCGGCGCGGCTTCAAAACTGCCGGACGTGTGGTAAAACGCCTCCCCGGTGCTGCCATTCAGCACCTGAATGAAGGCATGGGTACGGCCGGGGTCGGCATGGATGAACACGCCGGGGATAATGGCGTAGCGGGCATCTTCGGCAGCGTTGACGAGCTTATAGTACCAGCCTTCAAAGAAGGGTGGCTGCCGGCCGTGCCCGTGATACCACTCAGGATGCAGAACGCGCTGGAAGAAATCAGGCATGGGTTCGGTTCTCCGGGACAATCTCATGAACAAAGTCCGTCATCAAACGGCGCAGCGTCGCCCATGAGTCGTGTGCCGGGTTGAGCAGTTCATGGGTGCCGCGCACTTCAGTATAACGGACACCCCCGGAAAAGTGACGGATGAGCTGGCGGGTGGTGGCGGGTCGCACCAGCTCATCCTCCAGCCCCTGCAAGACCAGCACCGGGCAGGTGATGCGCCCGGCCGCGGCCTGGCCTTTTTGCCCGGCGATGCGAATCTGGTCGATCATGCCGGTGGGAATTTCGAAGTTGAGGATGCCGGCCTGCACCGCCGGGTCATCCAGATTCACACCTGGCATAAAATTGGCGATGCCTTTGCGCGTCTCCGGGCTGGCAAAATCCGGCTTGAACAGCGCAAACGGCTTAAAACGCGGGATGACGTATTTCAACACCGGCAGCATGTGCCACAGCACATGGTCGATTTGCCAGAAGGGGGCGAACAGGATGAGGCCACAGGGGCGATATTCCAGCGCAAGCTGCATACACAGTGCCGCGCCCATGGAATTGCCCACCAGCAGCAGCCGGTCATGGCTGCGCTGCAACGTCTGGCAGGCGCGGCGCAGGCTGTTCAACCAGTCGTCATGGGTTTTATCGCGCAGGGTGGCCAGCTCCGGGCCAAAACCGGGCAGCAGCGGCGCATGAACCGTCCAGCCCTGCTCATGCAAAAGCTGCGCCACCGGGTGCATCTCGGCGGGGGTGCCGGGGAAGCCATGCACCAGCAGCGCGGCGCTGCGATGGATGCCGTGCCAGGTGAAAGCGTGGTGTTCTTCATCCTGAAAAAGGGTGGTGAAATCGGGCTGCATGATTGTTTTCTCCAGTGCCCGCAGCATAGCCTAACAACATGAGGCAGGCGTAAATAGCAGCTTATGGTTCGTCTGGATTTGTGCGCCGAATTCAGTACACTGGTGCGGTTGAGGTCAGAGCAGGATGGGTGCATGATGAAATGGGGCGGGTCCATGGCGGCCGTGCTGCTGGTGCTGGCGGCGGCGCTGCTGCGGGCCCAGGATACGCCGGCGACCCCGGCGCTGCCACAGCCGGGTACGGTGCGCGTGGTGGCCGGGGAACTGGCGGTGGTGCAGGTGTATTTTGATTTTTTGGCCCAGGGGCGGGCGGGCTTAATCCGGGTGGCGGGGGCAGACATGGCCACCGTGGAAGCGACGCTGTTCGATGTGGCAGCACCGCTGCGCTTCTTCCGGGTGCCGAATGACCCCGGTTATTATGCGTTCGTCGTCACCGCGCTGGACCAGGCGATGCGGACGTATGAACTGCGCGTGACGGTGGCCAGTGCCGCCGGGGCCACCGAAACGCTGACGATCCCGGTGACGGTGGACAGCGGCGGTTTCATCCGCCAGGATGTGCTGCTGACCGGCGAAAAAGCCTTTCTGGTGAACCCGGAAATTGAAAATGGCGAATTGACGCGCCTGTTTGAACTGGCCGCGCCTTACACCGAAGCCAAATTATGGGGCGCGACCGGCTTCCACCTGCCCACCGATGCCGCGGCAACCTCGCCCTTCGGGGCAGTGCGCGTGTTCAATGGCAGCCTGAATACGCTGCATACCGGGTGGGATTTTCAGGCGGCGATGGGCGAGCCGGTGGTGGCCACGGCCGGCGGGGTGGTGGCCTTCACCGGCCGGCTGGATATTCGTGGCAATTACGTGCTGATTGACCACGGTTATGGCATTTATTCCGGCTATGCCCACCTGTCGGTTATCTATGTTACGCAGGGGCAGCCGGTGAACACCGGGCAGATCATCGGCCAGGTGGGCAGCACCGGGCGCAGCAGCAGCCCCCACGCCCACTTTGAGATGATCGCGGATGGTAAGTGGGTGGATCCGCTGGATTTTGTGCGGATGTACGTGCCCTGACCGTGACCGTGACCCTGACCGTGAAGCCGGCACGGCCTAAACCACCCCCTCCGCCCGATACTGTGCCAGGGTGGCTGCATCCACGCCGCACAGGTCGCGCAGCAGGGCGGCGGTATGTTCGCCCAGGGCCGGCGGCGGCAGGTCGGCGCGGGGCGGCGTGGCGCTCAGTTTGAGGGGCGAGGCCACCATGCGAAAGCTGTCGCTCGCGGTCAGTGGCAGGGTTTGCACCATCCCCCGCGCCAGCACATGCGGATCATTAAGCGCCTGGGCCACCGTATGAATGGGCCCGGCGGGAATGCCGGCCGCCAGCAGCGCGTCCACCCAGTCCGCCACCGGCCGCGTGGCAAAAATCTCGGCCAGGTGGGTGGCCAGGGCCTCGCGGTGCTGGACGCGGGCCGGGTTGGTGGCAAAACGGGCATCCGCCAGCCAGTCGCGGCGTTCCAGCAGCGCGCACAGCCGGGCGAACTGGCCATCATTGCCCACCGCCAGCACAAACGCACCATCGGCCGCCATAAACGTCTGGTAGGGGACGATGCTGGGGTGCTGGTTGCCATAGCGGGCCGGGTCGGTGCCGGAGATGAGGTAATTGCTGGCCACATTGACCAGCGCGGCCAGTTGCGTTTCCAGCAGGGCAATATCCAGCCTTTGCCCCTGGCCGGTGTGTTCGGCGTGGCGCAGCGCCGCCTGAATGCCGCTGGCAGCGTACAACCCGCAGATGACATCGGCAATCGCCACCCCCACTTTCACCGGCGGGCCATCGGTTGCGCCGGTGATGGACATTAAGCCGCTCATGGCCTGGATGACGTAATCATAACCGGGGCGCGGGCTGTAGGGCCCGGTTTGCCCGTAGCCGGTGAGGCTGCAATAGACCAGCGCCGGGTTCAGCGGCTGCACCTCGTCATAGCCCAGGCCGAAAGCGGCCATGTGCCCTGGTGTAAAATTTTCGATGATGACGTGGCTGTGCGGCACCAGGCGGCGGGCCAGAGCGCGGCCGGCGGCGGTCTTCAGGTTCAGCGTCAGGCTGCGCTTGTTGCGATTCACCGCCAGATAATACGCGCTGTGGCGCTGCTCACCGCTGCCGGCCCACGGCGGCCCCCACTGGCGCGTTTCATCGCCGCCGGCCGGGTTTTCGATCTTGATAACTTCCGCGCCCAGGTCGGCCAGCAGCATGGTGCAGAAGGGCCCGGCCAGCACGCGCGTAAAATCCAGCACGCGCACACCGTCAAGAGGTAGTGCCACGATCTGACTCCTGTCATCAATCCGGTTGCAGGATATTCATCGTAGGCTAATTGTGGCAGGATGCAAGCGGGAAGTCTATTCACCGGCGCGGCGTGGCCACCCGCCACGCGCACACTCAAGGGAGAGCGACAATGCAGGTGGGCATGGTAGGGCTGGGCAAAATGGGCGCGAACATGACGAAGCGCCTGCTGGATGGCGGGCATCAGGTGGTGGTGGCAGATCTCAGCGCCGCGGCGGTACAGGCGGCGGTCGCCGAAGGGGCCACCGGGGCCACCGGCGTGGCCGATCTCATTCAGCAACTGGCCGCGCCGCGCGTGGTGTGGCTGATGATCCCTGCCGGCGACCCCACCGAGCGCATGATTGAACAGTGCGCCGGGCTGCTTTCGGCCGGGGATATTTTGATCGATGGCGGCAATTCGCTGTATAAGAATGCCGTGCGCCATGCTGCCGCGCTGAAGCCACTGGGCCTGCATTTCGTCGATGTGGGCACCAGCGGCGGCATCTGGGGGCTGAAGGCCGGGTACAGCCTGATGATCGGCGGTGAAAAAGACGTTGTGGCCTACCTGCGCCCCATCTTCGAGACGCTGGCCCCCGCGCCGGATAAAGGCTGGGGCCATGTGGGCGCGGCCGGGGCCGGCCACTACGCCAAAATGATCCACAATGGCATTGAATACGGCATGATGCAGGCCTTCGCCGAGGGCTTTGCTATTTTGCGTAAAAAAGACGAGTTCGCCTTTGACCTGGGCGAGGTCGCCCGCATCTGGCAGGATGGCAGCGTCGTCCGTTCCTGGCTGCTGGATTTAATCGCGGCGGCGCTCCAGCGCGATCAACAGCTTGAACGCATCGCCGCCTATGTGCCGGATTCAGGCGAGGGGCGCTGGACGGTGGCCGAAGCCATTGATCTGAACGTGGCCGCGCCCATCATCACGCTGTCGCTTCAGGCGCGTATTCATTCCCGCGAGGACGGCTACACCGAAAAGCTGCTGTCGGTGATGCGGAACCAGTTTGGCGGTCATGCCATCAAAACAGAGGGAGAATAGCCGGTGTCATCAGCCCCCGTCACCATCATCATCTTCGGCGCATCGGGCGATCTGGCGCATCGCAAGCTGATTCCGGCGCTGTATAACCTGTTCCAGAAGGAACGCCTGCCGGCGGATTTCAACATCGTCGGCATCTCGCGCTCGGACTTTTCGCACCAGCAGTTCCGCGACGAAAAGCGCCAGGGCACCGCCACCTTCGCGGCCGATCTGTTCGACGCAGCCACCTGGGAGCGCTTCGCCGCGCACCTGTGGTACATCGCTGCCGATGCCACACAGCCGGCCGATTTTGACCTGATCCAGGCCGGGCTGCGCGAGATCGAAAGTGAACTGGCCAGCCACCTGTATTATCTGTCCGTTGCGCCGGGGCTGTACGAAACCATCATCGCCGGCATCGGCGCGGCGAAGATGGCCGAAGACGTGCGCCAGGCATGGCGGCGCATCATCATCGAAAAGCCCTTCGGCACCGACCTGGCGACCGCGCAAACCCTGAACAACGTGGTGCATACCGTGTTCGAGGAACGCCAGGTGTACCGCATCGATCATTACATGGGCAAGGAGACCGCCCAGAATATCCTGTTCTTCCGCTTCGCCAACACCATCTTTGAGCCGGTGTGGAACCGTAATTACATCGACAATATCCAGATCACCGCGGCCGAAACGGTGGATGTGGGCAGCCGCGCCGGTTACTACGATCATTCCGGCGTGCTGCGCGATATGTTCCAGAACCATGTGCTGCAACTGCTGACGCTGGTCGCCATGGAGCCGCCGGCCTCGTTTGAAGCAACCGCACTGCGGAATGAGAAAGTGAAGCTCATTCAGTCCATTCGCCCCATCCAGCGCGATGACCTGGCGGTGGGGCAGTATGAAGGCTATCGCAGCGCGGCCGGGGTCGCGCCGGTCTCCACCACGCCCACCTTTGCGGCGCTGCGGCTGTACATTGATAACTGGCGCTGGCAGGGAGTGCCGTTTTACCTGCGCTCCGGCAAAGCCCTGCACGACAAAATCACCAAAATCCTGATCGAATTTAAAGCGCCGCCGCACCTGATGTTCAACCTGGCCGCCGGCGAGCGCTTCGCCCGCAACATTCTATCGCTGTGCATTCAGCCGGATGAAGGCATTCACCTGCAATTTGAGGCGAAAATCCCCGGCACCACCGGCTTTCGCCATGCCGAAATGGATTTTCACTACCGCGATTCGTTCACAGAGAAAATTGCCGATGCCTATGAACGGCTGCTGCTGGATGCCATTCATGGCGATGCCGCGCTGTTCATGCGTAACGACGAAATTGAATCGGCGTGGAAATTGTTCGATCCGGTGATCGCGCTGACGGAAGGCGAGCAGGCCATTGTGCCGCCGCTGTACCGGCGCGGGACGATGGGCCCGGAAGCGGCCGACGCGCTGCTGGCGAAGAACGGCCGCACCTGGCAGCGCAGCGGCTGCCTGCATGAGGAGGGTTAAGATGGCGGCTGAGGTGCGAATTTTGCCGGATGCAGCCACCCTCATCGACTTTGCAGCGGACTGGCTGGCCGGTACGCTGCGGGGGGCGCTCGATCAGCAGGCACGGGTGACGCTGGTGCTCTCCGGCGGCACCACCCCGCGCCCGCTGTATGCCCGGCTGGCCCGGCCGGCGCTGGCGGCCGGCATCGACTGGGGCCGGCTGCATATCTTTTTCGCCGATGAGCGCTGCGTACCGCCCGATCACCCGGACAGCAATTATGGCCTGGTGCAGCAGGCGCTGCTGCAACACGTGCCCATCCCGGCGGACAATGTGCATCGTATGGCGGGGGAACTGCCGCCGGCGGCGGCCGCGCAGGATTATCGCGCTCAGCTCAGCCGCCTGTGGGGCCGGCCGGAAGCGGCGCTGTTTGATGTGACGCTGCTGGGCATGGGCGACGATGGCCATACAGCGTCGTTATTCCCCGGCACGGCGGCCCTGCACAGCGACGAATGGGTGACGGCGCACGATGTGTCCAAACGCGGCGGGTGGCGGCTGACGCTGACCGCGCCGGCCCTCAATGCCACCCGCCAGGCGCTGTTTCTGGTCAGCGGGGCGGGCAAAGCGGACATGCTGCGCCAGGTGTTGCAGGGGCCATGGCAGCCGGAGCTGTATCCGGCGCAGCTCATCCAGCCGGCGGCCCGGCCGGCGCTGTGGCTGGTGGATGCCGCGGCCGCCGCGCGGCTGTAGCCGGGGCCGCGGCCTCAGCCAGACCACAGCCGCGCCAATTCAGCCAGCAGCCGCGCCCCGTAACCGGTCGCGCCTTTGGGCAGGTACGGGTTTTCGCCATCGGCCAGCATTTTCCCGGCCATGTCGATGTGCGCCCAGGCGGGATAATCCACAAAGTGCTTCAGGAAGCTGGCCGCCACGCCTGCGCCGCCGCCCCGTACCTGAAAACCGGCGCTGTTCTTCATATCAGCCGTGTCGGATTCGATGAGGCGGGCGTAATCGGCATACAGCGGCATTCGCCACACGCGCTCCTGGGTGTTTTCGCCGGCGGTGTTCAGCAGCGTCATCAGGCGCTCATCGGTGCAGTAGACCCCGGCGGCCGCGCCCCCCAGGGCCACGTTCATCGCGCCGGTGAGGGTGGCAATATCCACCACCGCCGCCGGTTGATAGCGCCCGGCATACACCAGCGCATCCGCCAGCAGCAGCCGCCCTTCGGCATCGGTGCTGATAATTTCAATGGTCTTGCCATTGCTGGCGGTGAGCACATCCTGCGGCCGGTAGGCGCTGCCGCTGACCATGTTATCCGCAGCCGGGATCAGCCCGACCACGCGCAGCGGCAGCCGCAGCCGGGCAATGGTCAGCATCGCGCCGATGACCGCCGCGCCGCCACTCATATCGCCCTTCATGCCGATCATGCCATCCCCCGGCTTCAGCGTGTAGCCGCCGGTATCGAAGGTGACACCTTTCCCCACCAGCACCAGCGTCTCGCCGTCGGTTTTCTCCGGCCGGTGCTCCATGATGATGAAGCGCGGCGGCGTATCGCTGCCCTGGGCCACCCCGAGCAGCGCCCCCATCTTCAGCGCCTGCATCTGGCCGCGTTCCAGCACGGTCACTTTCAGGTTATGCGCTGCACCCACGTTCAGCGCCACCTCGGCCAGGTAGGCCGGGGTGCAAATATTGGGCGGCAAATTCACCAGGTCACGCGCCAGGGCGCTGCCGGCCGCGAAGGCCCGGCCCATGTGTAGGCCGTGCTCGGCGGCCGGCAGTTCCTCCGCGGCGTAGACCAGCACATCCAGCCGGTGGGGCAGGGCGGCCGGCGGTTCGCTGGATTTTTGCCCGTGATACTGGTACAGCCCGTTCAGGCCGCCTTCCACCACCGCCCGCACGGCCTCCACCACGCTCAGCCCGCCGCGCCCGGTGCCCGGCGTAACCGTGGCCACGTGCTGCGCCTTCAGGCTGCGGGCCTTTTGCAGCCCGGCCGCCGCCGCCCGCCGTGCCCCTTCGGCCGTAAAATCGGCCGCCGGGCCCAGCCCCATCACGATCACCCGGCGCGCCGGCAGCGCCCCGCGCGGATACAGCACCGTGCTGGTGCCGGCTTTGCCGCTAAAATCGCCCCCGTCCAGCAAGTCGCGCAGGGCCCCGCCCAGGGCTGCATCCACCGCCACCGCGGCCTGTTCCGGGCTGGCGCTCAGGCCATCTTCCATCAGGTACAGCAGCAGCGTATCGGCTGCCTGCGCGGTGATGCTGTCGTGTAAAACACGAATATCCATCTCGAAAAACCCCCGGTGAAATTTTTTAAACGTGGCTGATTATGCCATACCCCCGCCCGAAATGTTATAATCCGGCCCGATAGACCAGCCCGGGGGAAAACGCTATGCCGCACGATGGGCCCAAACCCGTCAACCACTTTTACACCGCCTACACACCACCGCTGATTGACGGCGATTTTGAGGGCAAGCACATCATCTCGGTGGATCAGTTTGCCCGCCACGACCTGGAAATTCTTTTCGATGCGGCTCGTTCCATTCGCCGCCGCATCAGCCAGCAGGATCGCGGGTTGAAAGAAATTTGTGCCGGCAAGGTGATGGCCTCGCTGTTCTTCGAAGCCAGCACCCGCACCGATATGTCGTTTCAGGCGGCCATGCGCCGCCTGGGGGGCGATGTCATTTCCGCCAGCAACGGCGTGCAGTTCTCCTCGATGTATAAGGGCGAAAATATCGCCGATACCATCCGGGCGGCCGGCTGCTATGCCGATGCCATCGTCATGCGCCATGACCAGGAAGGCTCCACCTATGAAGCCGCTTTTTATCTGGATCGGCTGAATCGGCAGATTAAGAATCGGGCCATCCTCATCAGCGGCGGCGATGGCGTGGGCGAACACCCCACCCAGGCGCTGCTGGATTTGTTCACCATCTTTGATCGTAAACAGGGCATTGACCACCTGACGCTGACGATGGTCGGCGACCTGAAGCACGGGCGCACGGTGCATTCCCTGGCCAAACTCATCGCCTGTTATCGCCCGGCCGGGGTGACGCTGTGCCTGGTATCGCCGGAGAGCCTGCGGATGCCCGCGCCCATCGTGGCGCTGCTGCGGGCGGCCGGGCTGAGCGTGATCGAAACCACGGACTTGATGCAGGTGCTGCCCGACAGCGACGTGATGTACTGGACGCGGGTGCAGGAAGAACGCTTCAGCCAGCCCGATGAGTATGAGCGCATCAAAGATGGCTTTGTGATGCTGCCGGCGGTGTTGGCCCGGGCCCCGGCCCGTATGATCCTGATGCACCCGCTGCCCCGCAAGCACGAAATGGGCACGCAGGCCGATCATGATATTCTGGATGAAGACCCGCGGGCGATCTATTTTGAACAGATGGAGAATGGCATGTTCGTCCGTATGGCGCTGCTGGCCAAGGTGCTGCGGGGGGCTTACGTCTGATGTCACGCCTGGTCAAAATTCCCGGCATGGTCGATCCGCATACGCACCTGCGCGACCTGGACTGGTCGCACAAGGCGACGTTCACCAGCGAGACCGGCGCGGCGCTGGCCGGCGGCTACTGGTGCGTGTTCGACATGCCCAATACGCCGCCCACCACCACCGACGCGCCGGCCCTGGCGACCAAACAGCGGGCCCTGGCGGCCGGGGCCGTGTGCGATTACGGCATCTATTTTGGCGCAGCGCAGCGGGATAATACCGGCGAATACGGGGCAGTATGGCCGGAAACCTGCGGGCTGAAAATTTTCAACAATGCCACCACCGGCGACCTGCTGATTGATACGCAGCCGCGGCGGGCGGCGCATTATGCCGCCTGGCCGGCGCAGCGCCTCATCGCCGTCCACGCCGAAGATGAGACCGTGGCCGATATTCTGGCGCTGGTGCGGCAGACGCGCAAACGCACCCACTTCGTCCACATCAGCACCGCGCAGGAGATTGCCTGGCTGCGGGCGGCGAAGGCGGAGGGGCTGCCGGTGACGGTGGGCGTGTGCCCGCATCATCTGTACCTCACCGAAGACGATGTGCCCCGGCTGCGCGGCTACGGCATCATGAAGCCGGGGCTGAAGACGAAAGCCGACCAGGCCGCGCTGTGGCAGGCGCTGGCCGATGGGGTGGTGGATGTCATCGAATCGGACCATGCGCCGCACAGCCGCGCCGAGAAAGAAGGTCCGGTGCCGCCCTATGGCGTGCCCGGCCTGGAAACAACGCTGCCGCTGCTGCTGACGGCCGTGGCCGCAGGCCGGCTGACGCTGGCCCAGGTCAGCGCCCTGGTGGCCGAACAGCCGCGCCGCATCTGGGGGCTGGCCTGCCCGCCGGAGACCTATGCCCTGGTTGACCTGGACGCAGCGTATGTGATTGAAGCGGCGAACCTGCATTCACAGTGCGGCTGGTCGCCGTTTGAGGGGCTGCGCGTGCGCGGCCGGGTGGTGGAAACGTGGCTGCGCGGGCAGCGGGTGTATGCTGACGGGCGCATTCTGGCACAGCCGGGCAGCGGGCGCGATGTGTTCGGGGGCGCAGTATGAAGCAGTCCGCCCGCCGCCTCTTTTTGAAGCTGTACAGCGGCCTGTACTGGCTGCTGGCGCGGCTCATCTTCCTCACATCGGCGCAGGCAGCGCATCACGGGCTGCTGGGGCTGCTGCGCCGGGCAGATGATGTGCCGCTGCTGTGCGGGCTGGCCGGACTGCTGCACCGGGCGGCTTTTGCCCGCCTCCCGGCCCGCAGCGGTGGCGTGGCGCTGGATTTTCCGTTCATTGTGGCGGCCGGGCTGGTGAAAGGCGATGGCTTCGCTGATGAGGCGGCCGCGCTGCGGGCGGTGGCCGCGGGTAAAAATATCATGCCGGGCTGGCGCGTGCTGCCGCGCCTGGCGGGGGCGGTGGAATTTGGCTCCTTCACCCGCTACCCGCGCACCGGCAACCCCGGCACCGTCATCTGGCGCGATGCCCGCAGCCGGTCAACCCAGAATCGCGTGGGGCTGAAGAACCCCGGCGCGGCCGCGGCCGCCCGCTTTTTGAGCGCCCACCGCGACCATCTGCCGCCGGTTTACGGCATTAACCTGGCCGTTAGCCCCGGCCTGACCGATGTCATCGAGAGCGCCCGCGATGTCCTGGGCAGCCTGGGGCTGTTCCTGGCGCACGGGCTGCGCCCGGCCTGGTTCACGCTCAATTTAAGCTGCCCCAACACCGAAGATGACCCCGGCGGCCACCAGACCGAAGCCTACACCCGCCGCCTGTGCAAAGACATCAACGTTTATTTGCAGGCCTCCGGCGTGGATGTGCCGCTGTGGGTGAAAGTGAGTCCGCTGCTTTCGGCGCAGCAGTATGATATTTTGCTGCGCGTGTGTACCGAAACCGGCGTGCGGGCCATCATCGCCACCAACACGCTGCCCATGCCGGCCCCCGGCGCGCCTGACCTGCGGGCCGGGGTGGGCGGCGGCGGGCTGCACCAGGAAGCCATGACCGCCGTCGTGCATCTCATCATGGCCAAACTGCGCCAGGGCAGCCCGGTCGATATTATTGGCTGCGGCGGGCTGCTGGATGGCCAGAGTTACCGCGATTTTCGCACCCTGGGCATTGAAGTCGTGCAGTACTGGTCAGCACTGGTGTATCGCGGGCCGCTGGCGGCCGCCATTATCCAGCAGGAATTACCCCCGGAGGAGTATGTCAGCCTATCAACGGCCGGTCGCGCAGGCGCTGCTGCACATTAACGCGGTGGGGTTTTCCCCGCAGCAGCCCATCACCTTCAAATCCGGCCTGTTAGCGCCGGTGTATGTGGATAATCGCCGCCTGCCGTATCACCCGGCACAGTGGCGCATCGTCATCGAAGCCGCCCGCGCACTGGTGACAGAGCAGGGGCTGGCGCTGGATGTCATCGCCGGGGTGGCGACCGGGGGCATTCCCCACAGCGCCGCCCTGGGTTACCTGCTGCAACAGCCGTCCATCTTCATCCGTAAAGAAGCGAAAGAGTATGGCGCTCAGCAGCGTATTGAAGGCGGCGAGGTGGCCGGGCGGCGGGTGCTGCTGGTGGAGGATATGATTACCACCGGCGGCAGCAGTCTATCGGCCATTGCGGCGCTGCGAGAAGCCGGGGCGCTCGTGACCGATGTCCTGGCGATCATCAGCTATGGCTTTGCCGAAGCCGGGCAGGCGCTGGCCGCGGCCGGGGTGCGCCTGCATACGCTGACGCAGTTCGATATGGTGCTGGCAGAAGCGCAGGCCCAGGGGCGCTTTACGCCGGCCGAAGCCGCCATCATCCACGAGTGGTTCGCGGATCCACCTGCCTGGGGCAGAAAGCACGGCACACCATGACCATGACGATGATCGCCAAATACAACGCGCGGGTGGATGAGATCAATTCGCTGCTGTGCGTGGGGCTGGATGCCGATGCCGCCAGCCTGCCGGAGGTGTTTCGCCAGCAGCCCCACCCGCAGTTTGCCTTTAACCGGCATATCATCGAACAGACGCACGATTACGCCGCCGCCTACAAGCCCAACCTGGCGTTTTATGAGGCGGCCGGGGAGGCGGGCTGGCAATCGCTGCGGCTGACGCTGGACTACCTGCGGGCCCATCACCCGCACATCGTCATCGTGGGCGATGCCAAGCGCGGCGATATTGGCAGCACCAGCGAGGCGTATGCCCGTTCGCTGTTCGATGACCTGGGCTTTGATGCCGTGACGCTGAACCCGTACCTAGGGCGCGATGCGCTGGAGCCATTTCTCAGCCGGGCGGATAAAGGCTGCATCATCCTGTGCCGCACCTCCAATCCGGGGTCGGGCGAATTCCAGACGCTGCGAGTGGATAACCAGCCGCTGTGGTGGCTGGTGGCGCAGCGGGTGTGCCAGGAATGGAACAGCCGTGATAACTGCCTGCTGGTGATGGGCGCAACTTACCCGGACGAAATGCGCCAGGTGCGGGCGCTGGTGGGCGAGATGACGCTGCTCATCCCTGGCATCGGGGCGCAGGGGGGCGGCATTCGCCAGACGGTGACGGCCGGGCGCAACCAGGCGGGCAAAGGCATGATGATTAACGCGGCCCGCAGCATCCTCCTGGCCGATCAACCGGGCGCGGCCGCCCGCGAACTGCGCGACACAATCAACGTCTACCGATGAGGGGAGGGTAACACTGTGGATGCAGGGCAGGTCCTTTTGCTGGCGCTGGTGTTCTTATGCCTGGTGCCGATAGCCATTATGGTGGGGCTGGTCATTTTTCTGGTGTCGTTTGGCAAACAGCAGCTTGAAAATTTGTCGTCGCCCGATGTCGAGAGCCTGGTGGCGGAATACCGCACCGCCGCCGCCCGCGACCCGCACAACCGCGAGGCCATCGTTGACAAAATTATCCGGCGGCAGGCCTTTCGCTGCGGGCTGGTGGGCTTTGTCACCGGGCTGGGGGGCTTCTTTACGCTGCCCATTGCGCTGCCGATTGATATTCTGCTCTCGGTGCGTTTGCAGGCGACGATGGTGAAATTTTTGGCCACGGTGTACGGCTTTGAAAACAGCTACGACAGCCGCGTGGCCACCTATATGATTATGTCCGGCAGCAGCGAAGTGAGCAGCATGTCGGCTAAATTCATCCTGCGGATGATTTTACGGCTCATCGGCGAGTCGTTCTCGCGCTTTGTGCCGTTTCTGGGGGCCATCATCAGCGCTCTGGTGAATTATTTGCTGGCGCGTTCCACCGGCTACGTGCTGAAAGCCTGGTATGCCCGCAAATTGCAGGCCAGCGCCGCCGCCTGAGCTTACGCCAGCGCCGCGCGGATGGTGGCCGCCAGCCGGCGGGTACGTTCCGGTGCATCGCCGATATGCTGCGCGGCGTTCAGCGCGGTGGCAATGTCCGCGGCCGGCAGCCAGCGCGTCAGCCGGTCATCGGCGGCCAGCAGCGCCGCCAGCGGGTTCGGCTGCCCCTGCTGGAGCGCCGCCCAGGCAGCCAGACTGTGCTGGCGAATGACCTCATGCAGCACCTGACGATCCCCCCCCCGGCGCACGGCCTGCATCAGCAGGCGCTCGGTGGCGGCGAACACGCCATAGGTGGCCAGGTTGCGCTGGATGGCGGCTTCTTCCACGCGCAGCCCCTGCACCAGCCGGCCCAGGCGCTGCACAATTTCGTCGGTGGCCAGAAACGCCTCCGGCAGCACCGCCCGGCGATTGGCGGAATCATCCAGCGTGCGCTCCAGCAGGCTGTGGGCCGCATTATCCCACGCCACGCGGGGCAGCGCCGCCACGAACCGCGCCAGGCTGTCGATATTTTCGGCATGAATGGGATTGCGTTTGAACGGCATGGCCGAGGAGCCGATCTGCCGGCTGCCAAACGGCTCCTGCCATTCGCCGACCGGGGGGGACTGCAAAAGGCGCACATCAAACGCGAATTTGTAGGCCGTCAGCGCCAGCCCGGCCAGCCCGTTCAAAATGAGCCAGTCCTGGCGGCGCGGGTAGGTCTGGTGGGTGATGTCGTACACGGGCAGGTTCAGCGCCTGCATGATGCGCTGTTCCATCTCCGGCGCAGTCAGTCCGGTGCCGTGCAGCAGTTCTTCATAGGCGGCTGCCGTGCCCACCGCACCTTTGAAGCCCTTGCCGCGTATCTCGGCCGCAAGCTGCCGCAGGGTGTGATAATCCGCCAGCAAATCCTGCGCGGTGAAGGCCAGCCGGTAGCCGACGGTGGTCGGTTCCGCCGGCTGCAAATGCGTGAACGCCATACACACATGATCGGCCGCGGCCTCCATGCGGTCAGCCAGCGCGGCCAGCACCGTCGCCAGGCGCTGCGTGAGCAGGGAGAGCGCTTCGCGCAGGCACAGTGCATCGGCATTGTCTTCAATATCCATGCTGGTCGCGCCCAGGTGAATGATGCCGCCGCCCACCGGGCACTGTTCGGCGTAGGTGTGCACCTCCGCCATCAGATCATGCTGTAGCTCTTTTTCCAGCGCGTGGGCCCGATCCAGGTCGATGTCATCCTGATGAGCGCGTAAATCTGCCACCTGTGCGGCCGTCACCAGGCCGGCGTGCTGCTGCGCTTCGGCCAGGGCCACCCACAGCCGCCGCCACAGCCGCCGCCGGTGGGCCAGCGACCACAACCGGCGCATATCGTCGGAGCCATAACGCCAGCCAAAGGGGCTGACGAACTGCTCATGCAGCGGAGTCGCGTTCATGGGTCTACCTGTTCGGCGACCGTCGCCAGGCGCATGAACGATAACCCGGTGGGCCGCTGCGTCTTCAGCACCAGCGGCTTGGCCACCACATCGCCGGCGGCATTAAAATTATGGATGCCGGTCACGCCGGGCCAGTCGCGGGTGGCGTGCAGCGCCGCAGCAATATCGGCCGGCACGGTGGAACCGGCGCGGTTGATGGCATCGGCCAGCAGATGCACGGCATCGTAGCCCAGGGCGGCCCAGGTATCGGGCAGCGCATCATATTCATTTTGAAAGCGAATGACAAAGGTCTGCACGGCGCGTTCCGGGCTGTCCGGCGCGAAGAATGACCCCACCACCATGTCCAGCGACGACTCGCGGGCGATGTCCCACAGTGCGCCGGTATCCATGCCATCGCTGCCGATGATGGGCTGGCGCAGCCCGCGGCGGCGGGCATCGCGCACGAAGACGGCCGCATCCGGGTTGTAACCGGCGATCATGATGGCATCGAAGGTTTCATTCTCCCAGTCCGCCAGGATGGATGGAAAATTGCGCGGCGTTTCGTAAGAGCGCCGATCCACGATGGTCATGCCTAGGCGGCCGGCTTCATTCTCAAACACATTGGAAAGCTGCCGCCCGTAGGAATCGGCGTAATACAGGATGAGCAGGCGCGTGTAGCCGCTTTCGCTGGCGTACAGGGCTAACTGCCGCCCGTTATCGGCATCGCTTTGCACGTTGCGGAAGATGTAATGAAAATTGTTGCGCGTTAAATCCGGGCTGGTGGCAGCGGGGGAGAGCATCACCAGGCCATTAAACTCATACAGCGGCGCGGCGGCAATGGTGCGCGAGGAATAAGCATGGCCAATCACCGCGACAATGCTGGTATCATCAGCGAATTCCTGGGCAATGAGGCGGCTTTCGCGCTGCGAGGCGGCATCATCCCGCGGGACGAGTTCCAGCCGCCGCCCGCCGAGCACCCCCCCCGGCTGAATGCGGCAGTTGCTGCCCGGCGCTGTCACCGGCGGGGTGGTTTCAGCCGTGGCTTCGACCCCGGCCGTTGCTTCTGCCGGCGGGGTGGTTTCTGGCTCACCCGGCAGCGGGTCGCAGATGAGCTTTTCCATGTTAATCTCCTGCACGGCCATGGCCACGCCATCCGGCAGGCGATCCGCTTCATCGGAGAAGGGCCACACAAAACCAATGCGCACCGGCGTGCCGGCGGTGGCATCGGCGGCGCGGGCGGCCCGCTGATCTTTGAGGCTTTGCCCGGCGCAGCCGGTGAGCAGCGCGGCCAGCACCACCGCGATAAGGCCAAAACGAGCGATCATGG